>NZ_JAPUED010000086.1:0-5096 GCF_027492755.1 Micropruina sp.
CCACTACTGCGTCGACCGTCAGATCGCGATGCTTGCGCCGCGTCCGTACCGCCGCATTCCGTAGTTCGCCCGCGCGATACCCGACCTCCGGGCCGACATCGACCAGCCGGACCGCCTTGACGGCCCGCTGGACAGCAACATCGCGAGCGGTTCCATCGGCGGCCTCGGCCAACGTCAGGATGCGTAGAGGATCGAGTCGCTGCGCTTGGCGAACGTCGCCCACGCCTGCATGCTGCGCGCTTCACGGGCCAGCGCCGACAGCGCCTCCGCATCAAGCAGCACCGAGTGCGGCCGGACGATCATTCCGCAAGCCGGGCGAAGATGGCCGCCACCTCATCCCCATCGACCGCGCCATGCTCGGCCTCCATCCGAGCCAAGGCATCATCCAAGGCGTCCCGCTCCAGTTGACGGGCCACCGCCGCAGCCACATACCCAGAGAACCCACGCGCGCCAACCCGCGAACGCACCGACTCCGACGTCGCTGCAGGCAACGACACAGAGTGCTTCTCCACTCCCTGAGCTGACGACATGGCTTGCAGGCTAGGTTGTTCGCGTGCACGCCTTCCATGTGAGCTCGAGTCTGAACCGGGCGTCGATCACGGAGCACGGCCTGGACTGGAGTCGCATGGGAGTTGGTCCTGGCATCGCGGGCAGCCCCACTCCTGAGGTGGCCGGCGTCTACTTGTGCCTGGACGAATTCGAAGCGGACTGGTTCGTGCGGCTCAACAACACCGGCGGTCCGGTCGATGTCTGGAGAATCGACGGGGTCGACGAGACACGCCTGATCGACAACGGCAGTGGCCACAGCTACACAGACGAGAAGATCCCTCCCAGCCAGCTCACTCTGCTGCGACAAGACCTCCCTCAGCGGCATCAAGCCGAGTAGAGCAACGTCACCATCAACCCCGCCGACCGCGGGGCGCCAGGATTCTTGGTGCGCAGCGGCGATCGTCTGGCCCGGACGAATCGGCTTGTCCGGCCACCCTGCTGTCGGACGCCGCTGCTCGCGCGCTGCTCAACCCACGGTGGCGACGATGCTGAGCTGCGTACCGTCGGGACTCATCCAGAGGCCGATGTCACCGCCCAGCGCGTCACGAAAGGACGTGCTGTAGAAGAAGGTCGCCCCCTCCGGATCGTCGGTGCCACTCGGCGTTCGGAACAGCTCGGGAGGCTCCTCAGTTGGCTCAGCGCCCATTCTCGCTGCTTCTCGCATCGCCGCCTCTCTCACCGACACCTGGGCGGGCGTCTCATCCGCGCGGTCCGCGATGGCGTAGATGATCCGGTGGAGCCGTTCCTCCCAGTCGTCGTAGTCAGACAGGATGCTGATACTCGACCAGGTCGGCGTGCGATATGCGCGCGGATGTGGTCGTTCGTCCGGCTGCTCATCGGGCTGGAACTCAACGCCGAACTCCGCTCCGACTGCTTCGACCAGCACGATGATCATCGGGTCGTATCTGCGTCGAGCCTCTGTCAGCTCGATCACCGGCCGGCGCTGCGCGCGCAAGATCTTCCTGAACAGCCATGCTGCGCGAAGGAGGCCAAACAACCCACCCGATGAGTTGCCCCATACGAACCTCACGACGCAAGCGTGCCAGACCTCCTCCGAACGGGGATGCCGGCTCAGGCGACGCCGACGTGCGCCTCGCGGCGGGTGTCGCCGGCCGCCTGCAGGGTGCCGTCCTGGTGGCGCAGTGCGGCGCCCACCCCACCGAAGTACATGTGCGGCTCGCCGTACTCGTGGCCGGTCAGGCCGAGTTCGGCGATGGCTGCCGCGATTCCCGCGTCGGGTTCGTGCTCGACCACCAATCCGTGGTCGGAGTGCCGCACGTGCAGCCGGGGATTGGCGATGGCTTCGGCAAGTTCCTTGCCATGCAGGCAACCCTGGCCCAGCACGAGCATCAGGGCGGTGGTGATCCGGTCCGCACCGGGTGATCCGATCGCCATCACCTGGCCATCGTCACTGCGACCCACGGTGGGGGCCATGTTGGACGCCAGCCGCGTCCCCGGTGGCGTCGCGTGGAGCCCCAGCCGGTTGAGTTCCACCTCGCCCAGTGCGTTGTTCAGCAGCACACCGGTGCCAGGAATGCAGAGACCGGCGCAGTATCCGCTGCTCATGGTGACGGCGCAGGCGTTGCCGTCGGCGTCGACCGCGGAGATGTGTGCTGTGGAGGACGATCCGCGCAGCGCGGAGAGTCCGTATCGCCCCACCGAATCCAGCAGGCGGATGCCGTCCGCCTCGAGGTCGCGTGACAGGTCGTGGGTGGTGAGCCGATACGACAACACCGCCCGCTGAATCTCGATGGCGTCGCGCCAGGTCCAGTCGCCGATCCGAGCCAGCTCACCCAGCATCACAGCCAACATCGGCCCGCCCACCGCCGGCGGCGGGTTCACACAGATCCGCCAGTGGCCCACCTTCGAGACGTGCGCCGGGCGACTCACCGGACGGTAGCGGGCCAGGTCGGACGCGGTGATCAGGCCGTCCCGGTCAGCCATTTCCGAAGCCAGCGCCTGCCCCACCGCACCGGTGGTGAACAACTCCGGACCCTCAACGGCAAGCTGATCGAGCACTGCCGCCAACTGCGGATTGCTGGTCAACTCCCCCGGGCCGAGCAGACTGCCATCAGGCCTGGTGACCAGCGCATGAGCCTCGGCATCGGTGGCGAACAGGCTGTCCGCGGTGTAGGCAAGGTAGCGCGCCGCCGCCGCCCCGATCGGGTACCGACGGGCCGCGCGGGCGGCGGGTGCGACCAGGTCCGCCCAGGGCAGCCGGGCGAAGCGGGTCTGCGCCACGCCGAAGGCGGGCACGATGCCGGGGGTGGCCACCGAGCCGTGGCCGGCATACATGGTCACCCCACCGCCATAGGAGGTGACCACCCGGCGCAGGCCATGACCGCGGCGCCTCGGATCACCCTCTCGACCAGGCATTTCGACATTGCCGTCGATCACCTCCGGATCACCGCCGGCCGGCCAGACCGCGACGTAGCAACCCCCACCCAGGCTGACCATGCCCGGCTCGGTGGCCATGGCCACCAGTGCGGCAGCGAGTGCGGCGTCCACGGCGTTGCCGCCGTTCCGGCCGACCAAGAGGCCGGCTTCGAGGGCCTGAGCGCCCGTGGCGGCGACAGCGATGGTGGGCCTGGTCACAGCGCTATCTTGGTGGCCAGCACCGACATCCAACAGATCGACACGTCGTCCATGTCGGGGCCGACCAAGACGGAGAGATGCGTCCGGCCGCTTGTCCGGCATCCGATCGCTGGCGAGACGTCACGATCATGACCGTCGACGGATGCGCTCGCCGAAGAACCTTCGGCGTTTGCGGCCGCTCATCCTCGCCTCCTCGCACGCCCGAACCTCTTCGGCCGCCTTGCGACGGGACTCCTCGGCTCGGGCCGCTCTGCGGTCGGCCCACGCGGCCACGGTGGCCTCAATGTCGCGCGGCATTGTGATCAGAGGCGGCCCGGCGGGGAGCTGGTAGCGGGCCCAGATCACCCGCTCGTTGAACTCCTCGACCTCGCGGCGCACCGCCGCCTCATCCGAGAGCCGGTCGAGTTGCTCGTCCAGCGCAGCGTCGTCCACGCGGAGCTGGACGGACGGCGGCAGCATCACGAGCCCCTCACGTTTCATGAGGTTCTTGAGCCACCAGTCGGGGTCGTGATGGTCCGGCAGGTCGAGCGGCTTTCCTGCTCCAGGCAGGTTGTCGAACTCGCCCCGTTCGATGGCGTTCCTGATCTGCCTGTCGGCGAGCAGCGCGATCACCACGTCGGTGTCGAACGCGAAGGCGGACGGGTTGTAGAACCTGAGCGGCAACTCGTGTTCAGCCATCGGCACTCCAGTTCACAGCACTTCTCAAGTCATCTGTATTATGTCATGCGTATTGGAAACTGAGGAGTCCAGGTGCCGAAGCAGGTGGATCATCACGAGCGACGCGAATCGATCGCTCACGCGCTGTGGCGGGTCGTCGACCAGCAGGGCTGGGCGAAGGCGACCATGCGCGAAGTCGCCCGCGAGGCGGGAGTCTCATTGGGACAGCTGCAGCACTACTTCTCGTCACGAGCCGAGATGCTCGCGTTCGCGATGGAGTTCACCTCGGAGCAGACATCCCATCGAGTCGAACGAGGCCTGACGTCGCTCGGTCACCCGCCGCATCCTCGCGACGTGCTGCGACTGGCGATCACCGAGTTGCTCCCCCTTCGACCCGACTCTCGTGCCACCAGTCGCATGAACGCGGCCTACGTCCTCGAAGCCATGCACGACCCCTCGCTGCGGGAGCGGGTCGGCGTCGGACTCCGCGAGGGGCGCGCGCAGGTCGAACTTCTCATCAGGCAGGCGATGAGCAGCGGGCAGATCCGTCCGGACTGCGATCCGACCATCGAAACGGACCTCATCCTTGCCCTGACCGGCCTCGCCCCACTTCTCGAGCTCAACGTCATCGAACCGCGCGCGGCCCTCGCAGCCATTGACAAGCATCTGGATCGACTCTTCGAACCTGCGTCATGAAGCCGCGCCGCGGGACGAGCAGACACAGCGGACCGAGCCTGAACACAACAAGGAACCCGCGCGCCGACGTCCCGAATTAGCATTGCGGTGTGAATGACGCCCTCGACGACGGCCCGTTCTTCCACGGCACCGCGGCAACTCTGCGACCTGGTGACCTGCTCACCCCTGGCTTCCGTTCGAACTACCGGCCGGACGTGGTGATGAACCATGTGTACTTCACTGCGCTTCGCGACGGAGCCGGATTGGCGGCCGAACTCGCTGTCGAGCTGCTCGGCGGCAGCGGTGTCCCCCATGTCTATGAGGTCACACCCACCGGTGCCTTCGAGAACGACCCGAACGTCACCGACAAGAAGTTCCCCGGCAATCCGACGCGGTCCTTCCGAACGGCCGAGCCGCTTCGCGTGGTGCGCGAGGTCACCGACTGGACGAGGCTCACACCCGAAGCCCTGCAGGTCTGGCGCGATCGACTGATCTCCAAGGCACCAGCCGAACGTGGCGAGATCCTCAACTGAGAATCACCACCGCACTACACGGTAGTGCGTGGTAGCACCCACGAACATCCGGTTTGCGGAACCGACGCAGGAATCACTGACCCGCTT
>NZ_JAPUED010000086.1:5196-16576 GCF_027492755.1 Micropruina sp.
CAGGTGTGGACCGTGGCCGAATCCTGGCTGGCCCATGATCCGACACAACGCACCGCCGCAACTGTCGCCGACGCCGTCGGCATACCGGTCTCCATGGTTGAGGCCGCGCTGGCGTACTGGGCGGACTATCGCGACGAGATCGACGATGTGCTTGATCGGCACCGCGTCGCCCAGGACGAGGCCCTCGCGGCGTGGGAACGGCGTCAGGCACTTGCCGGTGCCTGACCCCAGGCTCAGATCTTCTGTCACCAGGCGCGATTCCCCCGGACTCGGCGCGGGCTGGCTCAGCTGCGGAAGTCACTGACAATGTTCGCCGAGGAAACAGCCCGCGGGGCTGGAGAATCCTGGCTTCGTCTGGTGGCTGGCTCAATAGCCGCCCGACCACGGGTCCAGGATGGCCAGCACTCTATGAGCGACGGGCGGAGCCAATATGCGGCGACCCCTCACAACGGCACGGATTGCGGGAACGAGAAGACGTTGTGCGGGTCGTAGCTCTTCTTGATCTGGCTCAGCCGGGCCAGATTCGTCCCCCAATAGGCCTCCGCGTAGCCGCTCAGCTTCGGATCCGCGTAGTTCACGTAGGCGGAGTTTCCCAGCCATGGCTCCAGCGCCTTGCGCTGGGCCTGCACGAAATCATCGAACGGTGCGGGCTTCTGACCGGCGTCGCGGTAGGGCCAGGTGGCGGTGTACTGGACGTCGGCGAGGGCAGTCCGCCACGGGAACGCGGTCGCGTCGGGCGCGACGTCGGCGATCGCGCCGCCGAACGCGTCGAAGGACACCCCGCCCTCCACCATGTCCTTGACCTTCGCGCCGGCGCCGGCGGCTTGGACGATCGCCTGCACACCCGCACTGGGCAGAGGCGCCTGCAGGATCGAGGAGGTCGCCGCGAACGGCTGACGGTAGGACGGGCTCAGCGATTTGCTGATGCACGCAGTCGCAGACTCTCCCGAGCAGCCCGCCTCGGCGAGCATGGTGGCGGCGTAGCTACCGCCGCCACTGCCGCGTCTCGAGGGTCGCGGAGTCTGCGCCAACAGCGCGTTGATCTGCGAGGACGGCGAACCGGATCCGACCCAGGTGCCGGCCACCAGCACCCTGCTGCCCTGGCCGGGCTCGACCAGCAGTTTGCAGGTGCTCCACAGCTCGCGTGGCGTGCCGGTCATCCACTGCTGCCATGCCGTCAGCACCTGGCCTGCCGCCGACCACGACGTCCACTCCAGGAAGAAGGTCTGGATCCTGGGTGCCGGTCGTACGTTGAAGGTCAGCTGGGTGACGGCGCCGAAGCTGCCGCCACCGCCGCGCAAGGCCCAGAACAAGTCCGGGTCGGCATGCGCATCGACCTTCCTCACACGTCCGTCGGCGGTGACCACTTCGACGGACGCCAACTGGTCGCAGGTCAACCCGTACGTGCGGGCCAGCACGCCGACTCCGCCGCCGAGGGCCAAACCGGTGACTCCGACGGTCGCGCAGGATCCGCCGCCGATCGAGACGCCCCTGGCGCCGAGCTCGCTGTAGACATCGGCGAGCAGCGCACCGGCGCCCACAGTGGCGGTCTGCCCGTCGGCGGCCACCTTCACCGTGTTCAGCCTCGCCAGGTCCACCACCAGGCCGGAACCGGACGACCAGCCGCCGTAGGAATGCCCGCCATTACGGATCCGCAGCGACGCTCCGCCGTCGGCGGCGAATCTGACGCAGGCAGCGACGTCCGCCGCACTTGCCACGTGGGCGATCGCCGAGGGTTGCGGCTGACTGAAGAACCGCGGGTTGTAGAGCAAAGCCTTCGGCTGGTAGCCGCTCTGTCCGGGCAGCGACAGGGCGCCGGAGAGCTGCTTCTCGAGCTGGGCGTAGGTCGGCTTCGCCGAACCGGACGGGGAGGGATGTGGCGACGCGGACACCGTCCGCGAGGCGTCGGCGCTGGCGGAGCCGTTCGGTGCCGAACACCCCGGAAGGAGGGCACCGAGCCCGGCCAGCCCGGCCGCACTCAGGACGTCGCGTCGCGTCAGACCCACCACGCCCCCCATCATCGCGGCGCCGGAGGAGCCGCACAACGGCAGAGGCCGGTATCGGTGGAGCCGCGGGCCCTACCGACGAACCGCTCCGCGGGCTTCCGCCCGTCAGATTCTCGTAAGGTCCGGTAACCCCACGGTCATGGAGTGCCGGGTGCGGCCGGCGTTGACTTCGATGCCAGAAGCACCCAACCAACAGGAGGGCATCGTGACTCATCGACGCATTTCCATCCTCGTGGCAGCCGCCGCAGCGCTCACGCTGGGAGCGTTCCCGGCGCCCGCAGCAGAGGCCGCACCGGCTCCCACTGCTCAGCCGGCGCACGCGCAGCCCACGCATCACCGATCGCAACCGGCCGGAGCGGTCTTCGTCCAGAGCAATGACCTGACCGCCAACTCGGTGATCGCTTTCGACCGCGGTGCCGACGGACGGCTGCGCCGGACCGCCAGCTACTACACCGGCGGCAAGGGCGCGGTGGTCACCGATGCGGTGGTCGACCCGCTGGCCTCGCAGGGCTCGCTCACCTTGGACCGGCGACACCGGTTGCTGTTCGCCGTCAACGGCGGTAGCGACACCATCACGGTGTTCGGTGTGGACGGCAGCCGGCTCGTCCGTCGGCAGATCCTGCCCAGCCACGGCGATCTCCCGGTTTCGGTCAGCGTCACCGGCGACCTGGTCTACGTGCTCAACGCCCGCGACGGCGGCTCGATCAGCGGCTACCGGATCGACGGCCGCACGCTGCGACCGCTGGCCGGCAGCACCCGGCAGCTCCACCTGATGCCGAACGCCAACCCCGAGTTCCTGCAGTCGCCCGCGCAGGTGGCGATCACGCCGGATCGCGGCGCGGTCGTTGTCTCCACCAAGACCCATGGCACCCTGCTGACCTACCCGCTGCGGCACGGCATGCCGTCGGCGACGCCGACGACGACCACGTCCGGCATGGTTCCGTTCGCCCTGTCGTTCGATCGTGCCGGACGCCTGCTGGTCATCGACGCGACCGGACTCGCGACCTCCTACCGGGTCGGCGCCAAGGGCCGGCTGACCCAGCTGTCGCAGGCCGGTCCGACCGGCCAGCAGGCGGCCTGCTGGAGTGTCGTCGTGCACGGCACCCTGTACGCGGCGAACGCCGGCTCGAACAGCATCTCGTCGTTCCGCGTCCGTGCCGGCAAGGTCAGCCTGACCGACGCGACCGCAGCCAGCACCTCCGGCGGCGGCCCGGTCGACCTGGCCGCTTCGCGGGGCGGTCAGTACCTGTATCAGCTGAACGGTGCCGACGGCAGCGTCGACACGTTCCGGGTCGGACGCCACGGCGCCCTGACCCGCATCGAGACCACCCGGACCGGCCTGGGTGCCACGAACGGTCGTCCGCTGGAGGGCATCGCGGCCAGCTGACGCGAGCTCCACGGGTTCGACCGAACGGGAGAAGCGGCGTCCGGGGAAATCCCCGGACGCCGTTCCGCTGCGTGCGGCAGGGGCTTATCCGGCGGGAAGTGTCACGGTGAACCGGCAGCCGCCGGCGATATTCCGGACGGCCACCTCGCCACCTTGTGCCTCGACCAAGTCCTTCACGATGGCGAGTCCCAGGCCGGCGCCGGGGCTCAGTTCGGACGCCTCGGGCGACCGCGCCGCCGTCCCGCGGAAACCCAGGTCGAAGACCTGCCCGAGATCACCCTCGGGGATCCCACCGCAGCCGTCGGCAACGCTGAGCCACACCCGCGACGCCTCTCCCCCGCCGCGTACCTGCACCGAGCCGCCCGGACGGGTGTGCCGGACGGCGTTCACCAGCAGGTTGGCGACGACTCGTTCCAGCTCGCGTCCCGCCCCGGTTGCGGTCAGCGCCGGAAGGTCGACATCCATCCCCACACCCATCGATGAGGCGATCGGGCGCAGCCCGTTGGCCAGCTCGCCCACCAGCGCGTCCAGGCCGATCGGCTCCAGTCGCAGGTCGACGGCGCCGCTGCTGATCCGGGACAGTTCGAACAGGTCCTCCACCATCGAACCCAGCCGGGTCGCTTCGCGTCCGATCCGGGCGCCGTAGCCGCGGACGTCGTCGGGCTCGTCGACGACCTGGTCCTCCAGCGCCTCGGCCATCGCCTTGATGCCTGCCAGCGGGGTGCGCAGATCGTGACTGATCCAGGTGATCAGATCGCGGCGGGCCGCTTCGCCGGCCCGCTCCTGAGCCCGCCGCGCCTCCAGCGCGAGGGCACGGCGGGTGAACTGCTGGCCCAGGATCACCGATCCGGGCACGAGCATCACGCCCACCAGCAGGCAGGTGGCCACCGTCCAACCGAGCTGCTCGGTGAACATGAAACCGCTGATCGCGACCACGAAGAGCAGCGCGACGACCAACGGAACCGACACCACGACCGCCAGCGACGTACTGGGCCGAGTGCCGAGCCTGCGCAGCACCAACCACAACAGCACAATCGTGACGCCGCAGGTGAGCACCGCCCAGGGCGCGATGTGCAGCAGCGGCTCGCTCACCCGTCGGCTCCCAGCGGCTGGTAGCGGTAGCCGACGCCCCAGACGGTCTGCAGGCGCCGCGGCCGCGAAGGGTCGGCCTCCACCTTCTCGCGGAGTCGCCGGACGTGGACCGTCACGGTGGAGTCGTCACCGAAATCCCAGTCCCACACCCGCCGCAGCAGCTCCGAGCGTCGGAACGCCTGGTCGGGGTGGGAGACCAGGAAGGCGAGCAGGTCGAACTCCCGGGCCGTCATGGCCAGTTCACGTCCGGCACGGGTCGCCCGCCGCGCGGCGAGGTCAAGTTCCAGGTCGCCGTCGGTCACCGTGGAGGGAGCCCGCTCGGGCGCGGTGCGCCGCAGCAGGCGTTGCGCTCGCAGGGTCACTTCGCGCGGCGAGAAGGGTTTGACCACGTAGTCGTCGGCACCCTGCTCCAGCCCGACGACGCGGTCGGATTCGCTGCCGAGTGCGGTCAGGATCATGATCGGCACCTCGCTGCTGCGGCGGATCCGTTCGCACACGTCCAGGCCGTCGATGCCGGGCAGCATCAGGTCGAGGATGACGAGATCGGGTGGGGCGCTGAAGAAGGCCGCCAGGCCCTCGGTGCCGGTTCCGGCCTCGGTGACCTCGAGGGCGGCGCGGGTGAGGTAGCGGCGCAGCACTTCACGCGTGGTCGGGTCGTCCTCGATGACCAGCACGCTCGTCACGGTGCACGCTCCTTGCCCGGGGCCGCGGCCACAGCCGCCCGAGTTGACGCTAGTCCGGACGGCTGCCGTCCGCCACGCTCAGCGCCCGACCGAAAGACTCCGGTAAGCACCCTCGCCGACCTGGCGGGAGAACATCACCGGCGGCACCGAGGCCGCATAGGTATGCGCGATGTGGTCGTGCAGGGCCGCGGTGAATCCGGGAATGTCGCCGATCCGGATCAGGTCGATGAGTTGTTGATGTTCGGCGAGCATCTGCTCGCGTTCGGCGAGGAGCCGCTCGCCGGCGGCGAACAGCACGGACCGCTGACGGTCGGCGAGGCGATCGTTGAGTTCGAGCAGGACGTCGTTGTGGCCGGCTTCGACGAAGTGCCGATGGAAGGCGATGGTCAGGTCGATGTAGCGCCGGACGTCGCCCTCGGCGAGTGCGTCCCGTTGCTGCTCGATCGACCGCTCCAACTCCACGACCAGCCGGTCGAGCACGTCCGCGGACGCCTGCCCCATCGCACTCGACTCGAGGACCAGCCGGGCATCGGCCAGATCGGCTCTGGCCCGCTCGCTGATGCCCTGCACCAGCGCGCCGCGCTTGGGGTAGATGATGATCCAGCCCTCGCTCTGCAACCGGAGCAGCGCCGACCGGACCGGCGTCCGGCTGACGGTGAACTGCGCCGCCAACGTTGCTTCACCGAGCATCGTCCCGGCCCCGTACCGACCCTCCACGATCGCATCGCGAAGGGCGTGGTAGACCCGATCGGCGGCGCTGGCGCCGGGGAGCCCGTACTCACTCGTCGACATCGGCCTCCGCGCCGGGCGTCCATCGTTCACGCCCGGCATCTTGCCACCGGCCATCGGTCGAGCTTCAGCTTCGGCTTCCGATTTGGTCATCAAGCACCTGCTGGTTGGACTCGATGAAGCCGCGCCACAACGCGAGCACCATGCCGCCCAACGCCATCATCGCGGCCAGGAACCCGCAGTAGATCGGCTTGAGGGCTCCGAGGCCCTGACCCGAGATCAGACCGAACAGTGCGAAGGCGAGCACCACCAGCATCGCCAGCGCACCGCCGTTCCACCACCTGAGCAGGATCGCGTAACGCGCCTTCCGTTCCGCCGTCGACGGACCCTCATGAGTCTGCATCGCAGTCTCCCTTCCTCGGTCGCAAAGCGATCCGCTGAGCTGTCCACTCTAGTCGCGTTGGATACAACATCAATACATAATGTGTTGCTATCCGGGTGCGCGACCCCCAGGTGCCGCAGATCGGTGGATCGAGGCTTAGGGTTGACCCATGACGCTGCCGCCGCTGGTGCCGCCCGTGGGCGAACTGGACGCCGATGGCCTGGCGCGCTACTCGCGCCAGTTGATCCTCGGCGAAGTCGGCGTCACCGGGCAGCGCAGCCTGGCTGCAGCCCGGGTGTTGGTGATCGGCGCGGGCGGCCTCGGCTCACCGGTGCTGCTCTACCTGGCCGCCGCCGGCGTGGGCACGATCGGCGTCGTCGATTTCGACCGGGTCGAGAAGTCCAATCTGCATCGCCAGGTGATCCACTCCGACGCCGACATCGGACGACCCAAGGTCGATTCGGCAGCGGACGCGGTCGCCGCACTCAACCCGACGATCACCGTGCACCGGCACGCCCTCCGGCTGACGGCGGACACCATCGATGAGCTGCTGGCCGACTACGACCTGGTGCTCGACGGCGCGGACAATTTCCCCACCCGCTACCTGGTCAACGATGCCTGCGTCGCGGCCGGAAAGCCCCTGGTCTGGGGGTCGGTGCTGGGTTTCGCCGCCCAGGTGGCGGTCTTCTGGGACGCCGCACCGGGCGACGAGGGAGTCCAGCTGCGCGATGTATTTCCCGAGCCCCCGGCTGCCGGCACTGTTCCGTCCTGCGCGGAGGCGGGGGTCGTCGGCGCGCTGTGCGCACAAGCCGGGTCGGTGATGGCGATGGAGGCGATCAAGCTGATCACCGGAATCGGACGCCCCCTGCTGGGTCGCGTACTCGTGATCGACGCGCTGGCCGGACGATGGGACCAGGTGGAGATCCGTCGGTCGAGTCGCCGCCCGACAGCACCCGCCCCGGTCCCCGTCCCCGCTCCCCCCGATGCCTGCGGGTCGGCCGTGAGCACCACCGTGAGTCTGCCCGAGGCCGGCACGATGTTCCTGCTCGACGTCCGCGGTCCCGACGAGTTCGCCGCGCAACGAGTGCCCGGTTCGGTGAACATCCCCCTGCCGGACCTCTTGGAGGGCGCGCTGGACGGCGTCCCGAACGACGAACCGATCCTGGTCATCTGCCGCAGCGGCCAGCGAGCCGAGGTGGCCGCCGCCAGCCTGGATGCGCGCGGCTACCGCGACGTCCGCGTGCTGGCCGGGGGGCTGCTGGCTCTGGCCAGCGAGTCTGTGCCGGCGCAGTCACCACGATGACGATCAGCGATCTCCCAGGTCACGATCGATCTCGGCCCGGCGTCCGGCCCGGGCCAGGGCGAGCAGCACCCCGCCGACGCCGGCACCGAGCGTGCCGAGCAACGCCAGCGGCACCCAGGCACCGCCGCGGGTCGGCCGGATCACCGTGAGGCACGCGCCGAGGGTCGCAGTTCCCGTGGCCGCGGCGACCGCGCCAGCCCGCGTCGGTCCGGCACGATCACTACCCGCACTCCAGGCGGCCAGCGCCACCGCACCCGCGGTGAGCGCGATGTCGGTGGCCGCGGCACGCTCCTTGGACACCCATCGATCCGGCCGTCCGGCCAGCCCCCAGTGCGACGGCAGCCGCTGCGGCAACGTCCGGCCCCGCACCAGGTAGTGCAAGGCGGTCGCGCCGGCCAGTACCGCCGGCAGTGCGACAGCCGCACGGAAAGCCGCGTCCGGGGTCGAGGTGAACGGCACGGCCTCGGCGTCCGGTTCGATCAGGTTCAGCCGGACGGCCACCGCGCCGAGGTTGACGTCCCAGCCGAGACCGACGGCGCGGGGCAGGAGGAGCCGCTGGTCGCTGGGCTGCCACCAGGTCTGTGCGATGCGGGTGAGCATGCCGCGCAGACGCAGACCGGACGGCCACTGATCACCCAGCCGGCGACGTCCGGGCCTGCCCTCCGGGGCCAGCCAGCCCGCGATCTCGGCGACGTCGGCAGGCGTGGCCGCCGTCGTCAGCCGCTCGCACAGGTCGGCGGTCAGTTCGGCACGGACGTCGTCGCGCAGGTCACGCTCGACGTCGGCGACGGCGGCATCCAGGAACCGCTGCGCGGCGGCCCTGGCATCCGGTCGTAATTCATCAATCGAGGCGATCATGCCTCCCCCTTCAGAATGCCCGCCAGAGCGGCGGCGACGGTGTCGAACTCCTGGGTCATCACGTCCAGCCGGCGACGGCCGCTGTCGGTGAGCGCGTAGTACTTGCGTGGCGGACCCACCGGGGACTCCCGCCAGGTCGTGGTCACCGAACCCGCCTTGGCGAGTCGCGCCAACAGCGGATAGACGGTGCCCGCGGTGATCGCCAGCCCCGGACGTCCAGCCAGGTCGTCGACCAGGCTCGAGCCGTAGCGGGGCTCCTCAGCAAGCAGACCGAGCACCGCGAGTTCGAGGACCCCCTTGCGCAGCTGCGACCCCCAGGAACCCGACCCCTCAGACATAGGTTAATGGTATAACCATGTAGCTTGCTTAACAAGCATCCGGTACGGAGGGACGGTTCTTTTCGTTCCACTTCCGGCACGGAGGGACGGTTCTTTTCGTTCCAGATTCGGAACCGCAAGTGCCATCTTGCGACGACTCGGACCGCGTCCACGCTCCTCCACCGCGGCCCCGCATCGGGTCGACGACACGACACGCCGACAAGGTGGGCGCGGCCCGCCGGCTGTCGTAGAGTCGGGCCCGCGACTGGTTCTCCGCCGTCCCCGGACGACGGAGAGGCAAGAGGGAACCCGGTGCGAATCCGGGACTGCCCCGCAGCGGTATTCGGGAACGAGCTTCGTCATCAAGCACTGGGCCACGGCCTGGGAAGCGACGGACAGTAGGTGGATCGAACGATCCGAGCCCGAGAGTCCGAAGACCTGCCAGCGCCCGGCCCGAGAACCGCACGGGTCGGCAGACAGACCGCCGGCACAGCTCCCCCCGGTCGGGATTCCCCCGACAGGACAAGCCGCCACCGGCGAACGAGCACAACTCGCGAAGGAGAGTTGCGTGACCAACTTCCGCCAGTCGGGCCGCTTCGAGCGCCCGACGGTGACACATACCGCGGAGGCTTCGTCCTCGACCTAGCCCTCCCCGCGGCCAATCCTTCCCCACTTCGCCGCCGCCCACCGATGAGCTTCAGCACCGCACTGAGAAGCACAAATGCTCGCTGAACCCCGTCGGACCGGGTGTACTTCAGCGTGCCCTCAGCTCCCCACACAGTGACACGAGACACAACATCTAGTGGTCCTTGCGAGTCGACGCCCATATGTGTAGTGTCCGTGACTGACACCGATGGAACTACACCGATGTAACCCCGTCCCCAGGGAAAGGACCCGGAGCAATGACGATCACCGTCTACAGCAAGCCCTCCTGCGTGCAGTGCACCGCCACCTACCGTGCACTCGATCGGGCCGGCCTTTCCTACGACGTGGTCGACCTGTCCGCCGACGAGCGGGCCCTTGCCCAGGTGATGGAACTCGGCTACCAGCAGGCACCGGTCGTGTTCGCCGACGATGAGCACTGGGCCGGCTTCCGCCCCGACCGCATCAAGGCCACTGCGGCCCGCGTCCAGGCGGCCTGACCACGACCTCTGGCTAGGCTGGCGGGCACGGCTGGTCGAGCTTTGACGTAACCGCCGGTTCCGGGTCTCGACAAGCTCGATCAACGAGAGCTCCGGACGAATCCCGGTCAGCGGCAAGTAACCAGCACCCTCACAGTGAGGAGAACAACATGGTGCACATCGTGTACTTCTCCTCGATCTCGGAGAACACCCACCGCTTCGTCGCCAAGCTCGGCTTCGAGGCCGAACGCATCGGGCTACGGGCGAGCGACCCGCACCTGAGCCTCGACCGCCCGTTCGTCCTGATCACCCCCACCTACGGCGGCGGGAACGGCCAGGGTGCCGTCCCGAAGCAGGTCATCCACTTCCTCAACGACCCGGGCAACCGGGCCCAGCTGCTCGGCGTCATCTCGGCCGGCAACACCAACTTCGGCTCGGCGTACTGTCTGGCCGGCCACATCATCGCCCGCAAATGCGCGGTGCCCCACCTGTACCAGTTCGAACTCATGGGGACGCCCGACGACGTCGAGGCCGTCCGCGAAGGACTCATTTCACTATGGCAACCACTGTGCTCACCGACACCGGCCTAGAGGCCGTTTCGTCCGAGGTCGACTACCACGCGCTGAACGCTCTGCTGAACCTGTACGACGCGGACGGCAGGATCCAGTTCGAGGCCGATCGTCAGGCTGCGCACCAGTACTTCCTGCAGCACGTCAACACCAATACGGTGTTCTTCCACTCGCTGAAGGAGAAGCTCGACTACCTGGTCGAGCAGGGCTACTACGAGCAGCAGGTGCTCGACCTCTACGACTTCGAATTCATCAAGTCGTTGTTCAAGCGGGCCTATGCGGTGAAGTTCCGGTTCCCCACCTTCATGGGCGCGTTCAAGTACTACACCTCGTACACGCTGAAGACGTTCGACGGTTCGCGCTACCTCGAGCGTTTTGAGGACCGGGTCTGCATGGTGGCGCTCACCCTGGCCGCCGGCGACCACCGGATGGCCGAGAGCCTGACCGACGAGATCATGGCCGGACGTTTCCAGCCGGCCACCCCGACCTTCCTGAACGCCGGCAAGGCGCAGCGCGGCGAGCTGGTCTCCTGCTTCCTGCTGCGGGTCGAGGACAACATGGAGTCGATCGCCCGGGCCATCAACTCCTCGCTGCAGTTGTCCAAGCGGGGCGGTGGGGTGGCGCTGTCGCTGACCAACATTCGCGAGGCCGGCGCGCCGATCAAGAAGATCAAGAACCAGTCCTCGGGCGTCATCCCGGTGATGAAGCTGCTGGAGGATTCGTTCTCGTACGCGAACCAGCTGGGCGCTCGGCAGGGCGCGGGTGCGGTGTACCTGCACGCGCACCACCCCGACATCATGCGGTTCCTCGACACCAAGCGCGAGAACGCCGACGAGAAGATCCGGATCAAGACGCTGTCGCTGGGTGTGGTGATTCCTGACATCACCTTCCAGCTGGCCCGCGACAACGAGGACATGTACCTGTTCAGCCCGT
>NZ_JAPUED010000087.1 GCF_027492755.1 Micropruina sp.
AACCCAACCCGCTTTCCAAGCGAGCGCCATAGGCCTCTAGGCGAATCCTCCGTCGGAGAGGATACCGGGCCACCGCGACGGCGGCCAAACCGCGGCGGTGGCCCGGTGAGGTCACGGTCGGTAGGTGCGGGTCTGGCCGCCGGCATCGGTGTAGGCCACCTTGGTGATCAAGGGACCCTTGGGCTTGGCGTCCGACCGGTACCGGGCGACGAACACGACCGCTCCGTCCGGCTGTAGGACGCCGGTGACGACCTCTGCGCCCTTCGCCGACGTGGTGACCCGCGGGTCGTGGGCACCCGGAGGCAGGATGCCGAGAGCGAACTGTTCCGAGTCGCCCGGCGTTCCGGTCTTGGACATGTTGAGCTTCACCACGTCAGCCGGATCGTGATCTCGCGTGCTGGCGAAGCCTTTGCCGTTCAGGGTGTCGAAGTAGCTGACCTCGGCCAGGCCCGGGTCGCGGTAGACCGTGAGCGGGCCGTCCGAGAAGTCGAGCGTGGCGGTCGACACCACCGAGCCGGCGCTGCTGTGCAAGGTGCCGTCCGAGGCGCGCCACACCAGCCCGTCCACCCAGCGTTTGGATTGCTGGGCCTCATCGGCCACCTGGACGACCACGGTCACCCCGACCGAGGACAGGTAGCCGACGTTCGGGCGGAATGCGCCCTTCGCCGCATCGCTCGTCACCACGTCCACCCATTGGGTCGGTCCGGGAATCGTCGCCAGCATCAAGCGGGACGAGATCGCCGTGGTGGTGGCTTGGTCGGTCTTCAACGGCACCGTGGCCAGGATGGTGGGGGGATCGGAGGCCCGTTTGCGGACGGCGAGGGTGAGCATGCCGTTCGACTCCCGCACGGTGATCGATGCGTACGGCGAACGTGGCCGGTATCCAGCATCGCCCTCGAAAGTGACGAATCCCACCGCGTCCGCCCCGGTCGGGGTGGACGCCGGGTCCGGCACGCCGGTCGTGGTGCGATGGGCGAGGCCCGCCCAACCGGCCAGGCTGACCACCACGACCGCCGCCACTGCGGCCAGGCTCCGGCGTCCGGCGCGGGCACGGCGCAGCCGGTGGCCTTGGTCCAGCAAAGCGTCGACGTCCAGGTCGGCGGGCAACGTATCGGCGGCGTCGCGCAGGTCGGTACGCAGCAACTCTTCGAGATCGGACATCACGAGTTCCTCCCGTCCGTGGGTGTGTAGAGGGCACGCAGCGCCGCCAGCCCGCGTGACGCCGCGGATTTCACCGCGCCGACGCCGATGCCGAGGCAGGCGGCGGTGTCGGCCTCCGACAAGTCGTTGTAGTAGCGCAGCACGATGACGCGACGCTGCTGGGGCGGTAGCGATTCGAGCATCCGGACCACCTGGTCGTGGTCGTCGACGCGGCCGTGTCCGTCGTAGGGATCGGTGCGATCCGGGGTCTCGACGGCGGTCGCCTCCCGGCGCCGCCAGCGGTCGATGGTCAGATTCACCACGGTGCGCCGCGCGTAGGCGGCCGCTTCCGCCGACCGCACCCGGCGCCAGGCCAGGTAGGTGCGCAGCAGCGCCTCCTGGGTCAGGTCGGCGGCCAGTTCGCGATCGCCGGTCAGCAGGTAGGCCGTCCGCTTCAACGAGCCACCCGACTCGGTGGCGAAGCGGGCGAACTCGGCATCCCGCTCTGCGGTCGACAGTCCGAACATGGCGCCCCTTTCGTGCCCTCACCCTGTCTTACGAGGCGCGACCCGGAAAGGTTGCCAACCCGCTCGGGTTCGCGGTGGCAGGCTGAGCCCATGCGAATAGCCCTCGCCCAGTTCACCGCCGGCACCGACCCGGCCGCCAACCTCGAGTTGGTGCTGGAGCAGATCGGACGCGCGGCCACCGCCGGCGCCCGGCTGGTGGTCTTCCCGGAGGCGATGAGCTGCTCGTTCGCCCGTCCCCGGATCGAGGCCGCGGAGCCGCTGGACGGCCCGTGGGCGAACGCCGTCCGGCAAGCCGCGGTGAACGCCGGAGTGACGGTCATCGTCGGGCTGTTCACCCCCGGCCGCAACGGCAAGGTGCGCAACACCCTGCTGGTGGTCGGGCCGGACCTCGACGCGCACTACGACAAGCTGCATCTGTTCGACGCCTACGGCTACCTGGAATCGGAGCAGATCGAGCCCGGGAACGCTGTGGTGACGGTCGCCGTCGACGGCGTGGTGTGCGGGCTGAGCACCTGTTACGACGTCAGGTTCCCCGAGCTGTACAAGCAGTTGGCAGCAGCGGGCGCCCAGCTGATCGTCGTGCCTGCGTCCTGGGCTCCCGGCGAGCGCAAGGTGGAGCAGTGGCGGTCGCTGGCCGTCGCGCGAGCGCTGGACGCCACCTGCTTCATAGTCGCCGTCGACCAGGCCGAGCCGCCGTCCGATCCGGACCCGCTGCCGGGCGCGCGCCGTCCGACCGGGGTGGGGCACTCATTGGTGGTCGATCCGTTGGGCGAGATCCTGCTGGAGCTGGACGCGGAGCCGCGGCTGGCCGTCATCGACCTCGACCTGGACGCCGTCCGGACGGCGCGGGCAGCTCTGCCGGTGCTGGCCAATTCGCGATTCACCACGGCGCTCGGCCGCCCGGACCGCGTCTGAACAGGCTTGTCGCAGCCGCCGGACGGCTCGTGGTCAGGGCACCGGCCGGCGTCCCCTACACTGGTGGCCAAGGTCCCCGCGCGGCGGTACCTCGCCCAACTCCCCCAGGGCCGAAAGGCAGCAAGGGTAAGTGAGCTCTTCCGGGTGCGCGGGGACCCCTTTCGTTGCCCGGACGCCTCGCTCCGGCCGGCCGTGGATCGCGGCTCGATAGTTGTCAGCGCCAGCACGTAAGGTGCCATCCGTGGACGACGAGCGCGAGGACGAGCTGTTCGACTCCGAGCTGTATGAGGAGCCGGAGCCGTTCGAGCAGGACGGTCCGGACCTGTTCGGTGCCGAGCCGGACGCGGTCGCGTCCGACGATCTTCCGGCACCTGAAGCGCCGGCTGCGACCCCGCGGGCCCCTGTGATCGAACGCCCCGAGGCGCCACTGGCCCTTTACCGCCGCTACCGGCCGGACACCTTCGCCGACGTGATCGGCCAGGAGCATGTCACCGAGCCGTTGCAGCGGGCACTGACCAACAACCGGGTCAACCACGCCTACTTGTTCTCAGGCCCGCGCGGCTGCGGCAAGACCACCTCGGCACGCATCCTGGCCCGGGCGCTGAACTGTGTCCAGGGCCCGACCCCGATTCCCTGTGGCGAGTGCCAGTCGTGTCGTGACCTGGCCCGCGGCGGGCCGGGCTCGATCGACGTGATCGAGATCGACGCGGCCTCGCACGGCGGTGTCGACGACGCCCGCGACCTGCGTGAACGCGCCTTCTTCGCCCCGGTGTCCAGCCGCTACAAGATCTACATCGTCGACGAGGCGCACATGGTGACCACGGCGGGCTTCAACGCCCTGCTCAAGGTCGTCGAAGAGCCGCCGCCCCACGTGAAGTTCATCTTCGCCACCACCGAGCCCGAGAAGGTGATCGGCACCATCCGGTCGCGCACCCACCATTACCCGTTCCGGCTGGTGCCGCCGAAGACGCTGTCGGCCTATCTGGGTTCGCTGTGCGAGGCGGAAGGGGTCGCGGTCGACTCCGCCGCGTTGCCGCTGGTGGTCCGGGCCGGCGCCGGTTCGGTGCGTGATTCGCTGTCGGTGCTCGACCAGTTGCTCGGCGGCGCCGGCCCTGACGGGGTCACCTACACCCAGGCGGCGGCGCTGCTCGGCTACACCCCGGACGCCCTGCTCGACGAGATCGTGGACGCCTTCGCGGCCGGTGACGCCAACGGTGTGTTCGCCTCGATCGACAAGGTGATCGAGGTCGGCCAAGACCCGCGCCGCTTCGCCGAAGACCTGCTGCGCCGGCTGCGCGATCTGATCATCGTCGCCGCCGTCCCGGACGCGCTGACCACCGGCCTGGTCGACGTCGCAGCCGATCAGGCGGAGCGGTTGCAGGGTCAGGCGAGCACCCTCGGGCCGGGTGAACTGACCCGGGCTGCCGAGGTGATCGCGTCCGGACTGACCGAGATGCGTGGCACCACCGCGCCCCGGCTGCACCTGGAGTTGATGTGCGCCCGGGTGCTGCTGCCCGCCGCGGACGCCGGCGACCGCGGCGTCCATGCCCGGCTCGACCGGCTGGAACGCCGGCTCGAGATGACCGCCCCCGAGGCCCTGGACGTCACGGCTCGCCCGGTCATTCAGCCCGAACCCGCTGGGCAGCGGCGTGCGGCGAGCCCTGTCCAGCCGACGGCCGGTGCTCCGGCGGCGGCCGCGCCGGCCAGGCCGTCCGAACCGCCAACCGTGGCCGAACCACCGATCGTGGCCGAACCGCCGAGTGTTGACGCCGGCCCGGCTCGGCAACGGCCCGCCCCCGAGCGCGCGGCGTCCGCTCCCGAGCGTCCGGCGCAATCGGCGCCCGCGGAACCTCCGACCGCGCAGCCGGCCCCCGCCGAGCCGACCCCGGTACCGACGCGGGGCGGACGGTCCTCGACCGGGTTGACCACCGTCGACTTCCGCCGGCTGTGGCCCGACATCCTCGACGAGGTGAAGAAGCGGCGCCGGTTCACCTGGATCCTGCTCAGCCAGAACGCCCACGTGGTCGACGTCCTCGACGGCGTCCTCACCCTCGGCATCGCCAATCCCGGTGCCCGAGACAGCTTCGGACGCGGCGGCAGCGAAGACGTGCTGCGCGAGTCGATCCTGCAGGTCACCGCCACCGGGGTGAGCATCAAGGTGATCGACGCCGGCCCGTCCGAGAGCCAGGCGCCGACCCCGGCGCCCGTCCAGCAGGCGGCACCGGCTCCGGTGCCGCAGTCGTCGCCACCGCGTCCGTCCGCCGCGGCGCAGGCACGGCAGAACATCCGCGCCACCAGCAACTCCGTCGAGCCGCCGCCCGAAGAGGACGAGCCCAGCCGCGATGACGAATCGCTCGAAGAGGCCAGCGCCAACCACGATGAGCTGCTGGCCAAGCACCTCGGCGCCGAACTCATCGCCGAAGAGGAGTAGCCGCACTCGATTCCGTTGGTCGAGCTTGTCGAGACCCTGGGCCGGCGACAGGGGTTTCGACAAGCTCAACCACCGGTAAGCAGCATTGGGTTGCTCCCCGGATGTCCGTGCCGGCGACCCACCGAGCCGCGAACCGGGCCATCCGGGCACCCGTGGGTAGCATTGCCCGGTGCCCCACCACCGATTGGAGACGTGATGTTCGGCGAGCAGGGATTCGACATGAACGCGCTGCTGGCGCAGGCCCAGGCCATGCAGTCGCAGATTCAGCGCGCCCAGGACGAGCTGGCCGCCAAGCAGGTGCGCGGCTCGGCGGGCGGTGACCTGGTCGAGGTGACCGTGAACGGTGCCGGCGAGCTACTGGCCGTCGACATCAAGCCCGAGGCCTGGGACGAGGACGACCCGTCGACGCTGGGCGACCTGATCGTCGCCGCCGTCCGGGACGCCAACAAGAAGGTGGCCATCCTGGCCGAGAGTTCGATGCCGCCGCTGCCCGACCTGGGTGGTCTGGGCGGCCTCCCCGGCCAGTGAGCCGGGGGTAGCGCGGTGTTCGAAGGCCCTATTCAGGAGCTGATCGACGAACTCGCCCGGCTGCCCGGGATCGGTCCCAAGGGTGCGCAGCGGATCGCGTTCCACATTCTCACCACCGATTCCACCGACGTCCAACGGCTGGCGGACGCGCTGCGGCACGTCGCCGAGAAGGTCCGGTTCTGCGAGCGCTGCTTCAACATCAGCGAGGGCGACCTGTGCCGGATCTGCCGCGACCCGAGGCGTGATCAGACCGCCATCTGCGTGGTGGAGGAGTCCAAGGACGTGATGGCGATCGAGCGGACCAACGAGTTCCGAGGGCTCTACCACGTGCTCGGCGGTGCCATCTCGCCGATCGACAACGTCGGCCCCGGCGATCTGCACATTCGTGAGCTGGTCATCCGGCTCGGCGACGGCACAGTCACCGAGGTGATCCTGGCCACCGACCCCAACCTCGAGGGCGAGGCGACCGCCACCTACCTGTCCCGGCTGCTGGTGCCGATGGGGGTCACCGTGTCGCGGCTGGCGTCCGGGCTGCCGGTGGGCGGCGATCTCGAGTACGCCGACGAGGTCACCCTGGGCCGTGCCTTCTCCGGACGCCGCCGGCTCGGCGAATCCGCCGCCGTCGGCTGACCTGCGCCCTCGACGAGGGAGCGTGGACTGAGGGATCTTGTCCCCACGGTCCAAATCACCGGCACTCACAGCCTCCTGACAGTTGTCTGCCCAGGATCCCGACGCACGATGGAACCCATCGAGCCAAGAGGAGTTGAGAGATGGGTCCACGAGGAGGTGGAGGCTTCGGCTTCCTGCATGTGATCGCCGGCATGGTCGGGCTGGCACTATTCGTCGCGTTCATGGTCGGGTTGCTCGCCCTGGCGTTGGGCATCGCGCGCAAGAAGGGCTGGGGGCCGCGATGGAAGCCCGGTCCTGGTCCTGGGCACGGCCCGCACCACGAGCCGGGTGCTCCGCCGCACGGATCGCCGGGTCCCTGGGAGGCGCAGCGCATCCTGGACGAGCGGCTGGCACGGGGTGAGATCGAGATCGACGACTACCACGCCCGCCGGAACGCCCTGGACGGTGCCGGCTACCCGCCGTTCCAGCAGCCGCCGAGACCGCCCGGCCCACCCGGGCCCGGGCACCCGCCGGACGGCCCGCCGCCCACTCGGGAGGAGCCGCGACCGCCGGCACCGTGACGGCAGCCCGCAACGCAAACAAGGATCGGGATCGGGCACGGACTACCGTGCCCGATCCCGATCCTTGTTGGTGACAGACCCGGCCGGTGGGTAGCGCCACTTTTGGGCGACTCCGCTGCTGCGGCTACGATGGGCGACTGTCGCAAGGCACTGATGGGGCCATCACCCCGGAGCTGCCGGAAGAACAGCGCGGCGTCCACCTGGATCGCCGAGCCCATTAGAACCGGCCGCGGCGCACCACGAGAGGGTCGTCCCCCGGGACGGCCAAGAAGGGTGGTACCGCGGGGCCCGCCTCGTCCCTTCGTCCCTGGCCGGGTCGATCCCGGTAGTCAGCAGCCGACGAAGGAAGACCGATGACCGAGTATCGCCCCGTGCCGCCGCAGGTTGATCTGCCCGCGATGGAGCGCGAGATCCTCGACCTGTGGGATGCCCGGAACACGTTCGACAAGACGCTTCAGGCCACCCAGGGCGGCCCGGCGTGGACGTTCTACGAGGGTCCCCCGACCGCCAACGGCACCCCCGGCACCCACCACATCGAGGCCCGGGTGTTCAAGGACGTCTTCCCGCGGTTCAAGACCATGCAGGGCTTCCACGTCGATCGCAAGGCCGGCTGGGACTGCCACGGCCTGCCCGTCGAACTGGCGGTTGAGAAGGAGCTGGGCTTCAACGGCAAGCCCGACATCGAGGCGTACGGCATCGAGGCGTTCAACGCGAGATGTCGCGAATCGGTCAGCCGGCACGTCGACGAGTTCACCGCGCTGACCCACCGGATGGGCTACTGGGTGAACCTCGACCAGGCGTACTGGACGATGGACGCCTCCTTCGTCGAGTCGGTCTGGTGGGCGCTGAAGCGGATCTTCGATGCCGGCCTGCTGGTCGAGGACTACCGGGTGGCCCCGTACTGCCCGCGCTGCGGCACCACGCTGTCCGACCACGAGCTGGCCCAGGGCTATGAGGACGTCATCGATCCATCCGTCTACGTCCGCTTCCCCCTGACGAGCGGCCCGCTGGCCGGCAAGGCGTCCCTGCTGGTCTGGACCACGACGCCGTGGACGCTGGTCAGCAACACCGCGGTCGCCGTCCATCCCGACGTGACCTATGTGGTGGCGACCAAGCTGGCCACCGCGTCCGACGACGAGCCGGAGACCCTGGTGGTCGCCGAACCGCTGGTCGAGAAGGTGCTCGGCGAGGGCTGGCAGATCGAGGGCAGCTACACCGGCCGCGAGCTGGAGCTGTGGACCTACCAGCGACCGTTCGGCCTGGTCGAATTCCCGGACGTGGTGGGCGGCACCCACTACGTGGTGCTGGCCGACTACGTCACCACCGAGGACGGCACCGGCCTGGTCCATCAGGCGCCCGCGTTCGGTGAGGACGACATGGCGGTGTGTCGCGCCTACGGGCTGCCGATGGTGAACCCGGTGCGTCCGGACGGGACCTTCGAGGCCGATCTGCCGCTGGTCGGCGGCGTCTTCTTCAAGACCGCCGACAAATTGCTGGTCGCCGACCTGGCCGAGCGCGGCCTGCTCTACCGCGAACTGCCCTACGAGCACAGCTACCCGCACTGCTGGCGCTGCCACACCGCGCTGCTCTACTACGCGCAGCCGTCCTGGTACATCCGCACCACCCAGATCAAGGACGCCCTGCTGCGCGAGAACGAGGGCACCACCTGGTACCCCGAGCACATCAAGTGGGGCCGCTACGGCGACTGGCTGAACAACAACATCGACTGGGCGCTGTCCCGGTCGCGGTACTGGGGGACGCCGCTGCCGATCTGGCGCTGCCCTAACGGCCACCTGACCTGTGTCGGTTCGCGCGCCGAACTCTCCGAGCTGAGCGGCGGCGACCAGTCGGCGCTCGACCCGCACCGTCCGTTCGTGGACGACGTCACCTTCGGCTGCCCGCACTGCCACGAGACGGCGCATCGGGTGCCCGAGGTGATCGACGCCTGGTTCGACTCGGGTTCGATGCCGTTCGCCCAGTGGGGCTATCCCTGGGCCGAGGGCTCGAAGGAGCGGTTCGCCGACGCCTACCCGGCCGATTTCATCTGTGAGGCGATCGACCAGACCCGCGGCTGGTTCTACTCGCTGATGGCGGTCGGCACCCTGGTCTTCGACGAGTCCTCCTACCGCAACGTGCTCTGCCTGGGTCACATCCTGGCCGAGGACGGCCGCAAGATGAGCAAGCACCTGGGCAACATCCTGGAACCGATCCCGCTGATGGATCAGCACGGCGCCGACGCGGTGCGCTGGTTCATGGCGGCCGGTGGCTCGCCGTGGTCGGCCCGCCGAGTCGGGGATACGACGATCACCGAGACCGTCCGCAAGGTGCTGCTGACCTACTGGAACTCGGTCTCCTTCCAGGCCCTGTACGCCCGCACCAACGGGTGGACGCCGTCCTCCTCGCCGGTCGCGGCTCCCGCGCATGTGCTGGATCGCTGGCTGGTGTCGGTGCGCACCGCGCTGGTCCGTGAGACCACTGCGGCGCTGGAGAACTTCGACACCCAGCGCTACGGGGCGCTGATCGCCGACTTCGTCGACGATCTGTCCAACTGGTACGTGCGGCGCTCGCGGCGGCGGTTCTGGGAGGGCGATCCGGGTGCGCTGCAGACCCTGCACGACACCCTCGACGTGGTCACCCGGCTGATGGCACCGCTGGCCCCGTTCATCACCGAGCGGGTCTGGCAGGACCTGGTGGTCGCCACCAACTCCGACGCCCCCGAATCGGTGCATCTGGCGTCCTGGCCGGTCGCCGACGAGGCGCTGGTGGACGCCGGGCTGAACGACGCGATGCGGTTGACCCGCCGGCTCGTCGAACTGGGCCGGTCGGCGCGGGCCGAGGCGCGGGTGAAGACCCGGCAGCCGCTCTCCCGGGTGCTGGTGCCGTCCGGTTCGTTCGCGAAACTGGACGCCGAGCTGCGCGCCGAGATCGCCGCCGAGTTGAACGTGCAGGCGGTGGAGTCGTTCGCGTCCGCCGGCGATCTGGTCGACTACTCGGCCAAGGGCAACTTCCGTGCGCTGGGTAGGCGTTTCGGCAAGGACACCCCGAAGATCGCCGCCTCGATCGCGGCCGCCGACGCCGCCGAGCTGGCTGCCGCGCTGGCGGCGTCCGGTAAGGCGACGGTTGCCGGCGTGGAGGTGAGCGCCGAGGAGGTGATCGTCTCCGAGCGGCCCCGCGAGGGCTGGTCGGTGGTCAACGAGCAGGGTGAGACGGTGGCGCTCGACCTGGAGCTGACCCCCGAACTGGTGCGTGCCGGGCTGGCCCGCGAGGTCGTCCGGCTGGTGCAGGAGAAGCGCAAGACGTCCGGTCTGGAGGTCTCCGACCGGATCACCCTGCGTTGGGCCGCCGAAGGCGACCTGGCCGATGCGATCCGTGCCCATGCCGACACGATCGCCACCGAGGTGCTGGCCACCGCCGTGATCGAGGCCGAGCCGTCCGACGACTGGGCGACGGACGCCGACCTCGGCCTGTCCTTCGCGGTCACCAAGGCCTGACCGGTAAACCCCTCCCTAACTAGTTCAGCCCTCCCGCATGCGGGAGGGCTGAACTAGTTAGGGAGGGCCCTAGCGGGCTGGTGTCGGGGGGACGAGGGAGCCGGTCAGCTGTAGGGCGGACGCGGGTAACCGGTGCCGAGGGCACGACGGCGCTGGCGCAGGTTGCTCTTCAGCGCGCGCAGGATGGTGTTGATGATCAGGGCGCCGATCAACACCGGCCAGAATCCCGCTCCGGTGAAGATCACCAGCACGAACGCCACCGGCCAGATCAACCTGGCCAGGGTGACGACGACGGTCTCGAACTGCGACGGCGGCGGGACGGCGCTCCCGGGCACGGGCATCACGTAGCCGCTGACCGGCGGCTGGCTCACCCCGTAGGCAGGAATGTCATCGTCGGACGGCTCGTCCGGGGTCGCGTCATACGGCGTCGGACCGCCCGGCTGAAAGGGCGGCTGCTGCCACCGCTGTTCCTGTTCGCCGGCCGGCGGGTTGTTGGTCACCCTGCCAGGGTATGCGCGATGCAGGAGTCCCGGTTGACATCGGCGGCCCGCGGGCACATCCTGTCCTCGGACATGTGACTGGTCATGCAGGCAGGATCCAACGGTTCTCGCGCACGTCGTTGTGCGGGCGATATCCGTTGGGTCCTTTTTTCTTGCCTCGGACTCGGTCCGGCTAGGAACCGAAGGAGGAAGACATGGACTACGACAAGACTGCGGCGGCGATCCTCGACCAGGTGGGCGGGGCGTCCAACGTCGGCGCGCTGGAACACTGCTCGACGCGGCTGCGCTTCACCCTGGTGGACGGCGGCAAGGCCGACGTGGACGCCTTGAAGAAGATCCCGGGTGTGATGGGGGTGGTCTCCGCCGGGCAGCTTCAGGTGGTGATCGGCAACAACGTCGTCGAGGTGTATCAGGCGTTGCGCAAGCTTCCGGGGCTGACCGGCGGCGGTGCGGCCGCGGCGTCCGGACCGAAGGCGAAGCGCTCCTGGGGTGCGGTGCTGGTCGACTTCATCGTCGGCGTCTTCCAGCCGCTGATCCCGGCGATCGCCGGCGCCGGCGTGCTGAAGTCGCTGCTGCTGCTGGTCTCCTCGCTGGGCTGGATGAGCACCAAGTCGGACACCTACGTCGTGCTGTCGTCGATCGCCGACGCCACCTTCTTCTTCTTGCCGCTGATGGTCGCCGGTACCACCGCGACCAAGCTCGGGGTGAACCGGCTGGTGGCCATCGCTGCTTGTGCACCGCTGGTTCTGCCGTCCCTGACGGCTCTGATCAAAGAGCCGGGGCTGAGCGTCTTCGGCATCCCGATCACCAACGTGCCCTACAACTCGCAGGTCTTCCCGTCGTTGCTGATCGTGCTCTTCCTCGCCGTCATGGAGCGGTTCTGGACGCGGGTCTCGCCCAAGCCGATCCGGATCTTCTTCGTGCCGATGATGAGCCTGCTGATCACCGTGCCGGTGGGCCTGGTCGCGCTCGGCCCGCTCGGCTACAACCTCGGCCTGGTGTTCACCGGCGCGATCCTGTGGGTCTTCAGCACGTTCGGCTGGGTGGCCACGATGCTGCTGGCGATGGCGCTGCCGTTCCTGGTCTCGCTCGGCATGCACAAGCCGTTCCTGCCGTACGCCATCAACCAGTACTCGACGACCGGTGCCGAGCCGCTCTACCTGCCCGCCTCGCTGGCGCACAACATCGCCGAGTCCGGCACCATGTTCGGTGTCGCGGTGCGCACCAAGAACGGCGACGTCCGCTCCACCGCGGTCTCCGCCGGCATCTCGGCGCTGTTCGGCATCACCGAGCCCGCCCTGTACGGCGTCACCATCCAGAACAAGCGGGCGCTGTGGAGCGTCCTGATCGGGGCCGGACTGGGCGGCGCGTACGTCGGCCTGACCCATGTCTCCGGTTTCGCCGTGGTGGGTCCCGGGCTGGCCAGCATGTCGATGTTCATCGATCCGACGAATCCGATGAACATCGTCAACGCCTTCATCGGCTTCGGCATCGCCTTCGTCGCCAGCCTCGCCGCGTCGTTGTTGTTCTGGAAGGACTCCGATTCGGCGAGCGTGGAGGCCATCCAGGAGCGGACGGCGCCCCAGGCGCACTCCGCGCCGCAGGCGTCCGAGACGGCTGCTGCGGCCACGGACGTGGCGGACTCCGAGCTGGTCAGCCCGCTGACCGGAACGGTGATCCCGCTCAGCCAGGTGCCGGACGCCGTGTTCGCCGGCGGAGCCCTGGGGGACGGCGTGGCGATCGTGCCGAGCGTGGGCGTGGTGCACGCCCCGGCCGACGCCACGGTGGTCACCGTCTTCGAATCGAAGCATGCGATCACCCTGCGCGCCGACTCCGGTGCCGAGATCCTGATCCACGTCGGTCTGGATACGGTGAAGCTGCAGGGCGCGCCCTTCGAGCCGCTCGTCGTCAACGACCAGCACGTCACGGCCGGAGAACCGCTGCTGAAGGTCGATCTGGAGGCGATCAAGCAGGCCGGGTACGACATCACCACGCCCGTCGTGGTGCTCAACTCCGCCCGGTATGGTCTGACTCCATTGGCCGACGCCGAGGTCGAGGCCGGAGGCGCGCTGCTGGCGTTGACCGTGAAGGGAGAAGCCGATGTCGCGCTTTCCTGACGGTTTCCTGTGGGGTGGCGCGCTGGCGGCGAATCAGGTCGAGGGTGCCTGGGACGTGGACAGCCGAGGCCCCTCGGTCGCCGATATCGCCACCTACAAGCCGAACGTCGATCCCAAGGAGTACGCCGCGCACCATGTGGTGACCTCGGAGGGAATCGCGGCGGCCCTCGCCGACCGCGACGTGACCTACTACCCGAAGCGCCGCGGGATCGACTTCTACCACCGCTGGCGCGAGGATCTGGCGCTGTTCGCCGAGCTCGGGTTCGGCGTGCTTCGGGTGTCGATCGCGTGGAGCCGGCTCTACCCGACCGGTGAGGAAGAGACGCCCAACCCGGCGGGCGTCGCCTTCTACCGCGAGCTGTTCACCGAGATGCGACGGCTCGGCATCGAGCCGCTGGTCACGCTGTCCCACTACGAGATGCCGATCCATCTGGCCACCGCCTACAACGGCTGGAGCGACCGGCGGGTGATCGAGCTGTTCGTCCGGTTCGCCACCACCTGCTTCACCGAGTTCGGTTCGCTGGTGAAGCTGTGGCTGACCTTCAACGAGATCGACAGCATCCGGCGGCATCCGTTCACCACCGCGGGAGTGATCGAGGATAAGAGCCCCCAGGGTCTCGAGCAGGCGGTCTACGAAGCACTGCACCACCAGTTCGTGGCCAGCGCCTTGGTGACCCAGCTCTGTCACGAGCTGATCCCGGGTAGCCGGATGGGTTGCATGCTGACCAAGCTGACCACCTACCCGCTCACCTGCGAGCCCGAAGACGTCGCGGCGGCCCAGGCCAAGAACCTGGAGAACCACTTCTACACCGACGTGCAGACCTTCGGCGTCTACCCGCGGTTGATCCTGACCGACCTGGAACGCCGCGGCATCACGCTGCCGATCCTGCCCGGCGACGAGGAACTGCTGGCCGCGCACACCGCCGACTTCGTGTCGTTCAGCTACTACATGTCGATGACCGAGTCGGTCAGCCCGGACGCCGAGCGCACGCCCGGCAACACCGTGCTGGGGGTGAAGAACCCGTACCTGCCGTCCAGTGAATGGGGCTGGCAGGTCGACCCGGTGGGGCTGCGGATCTCGCTGATCGAGCTGTACGACCGGTACCGCAAACCGCTGTTCGTGGTGGAGAACGGGTTGGGTGCTCGCGACGAGCTGACCGCGGACGGGAAGATCCACGACCCGTACCGGATCGCCTACTTCCGGTCGCATCTGCGTGAGATGCGCCGGGCGGTGGAACAGGGCGTGGAACTGCTGGGCTACACCAGCTGGGCGCCGATCGACATGATCAGCGCTTCGTCCTCGCAGATCAGCAAGCGGTACGGGTTCATCCACGTCGACTTCGACGACCTGGGCAACGGCAGCGGGCAGCGCCGCAAGAAGGACTCGTTCGACTGGTACCAGCGGGTGATCGCCAGCAACGGTGCCTCGCTGGACGAGGAGTGACGGGCGCGCGCTGAATGCGGATCAAGAAGGTGTTCAACTCCAGCGTCGTCCTGGCCTCGGGCCCGGACGACGCGGAGTTGATCCTGCTCGGCAAGGGCATCGGCTACGGTCAGCGCCCGGGTGACGTGGTGCCTGAGGGCGCCCCGGACCGCTTCTTCGTTCCGGTGCGCAACCCGGTCGCCAAGGAACTGCTGCAACTACTGGATTCGATCGAGCCCGAGTATCTCGAGCTGACCCGCGAGATCATCGCCTATGCCGAGCAGGTGCTGGGCACCGAACTGCATCAGCACCTGTATGTGGCGCTCACCGACCACCTGCACTTCGCGGTCGAACGGGCGCATGCCGGGCTTCCGGTGGTGAACCGGCTGGCCTGGGAGATCCGCAGCTACTACCCGGTCGAGTACCGGATCGGCCGCTACGGCCTCGACCGGCTGCGCGAGCAGCTCCACGTCCAACTGCCCGACGACGAGGCCGCGAACATCGCCTTCCACATCGCCAACGCCCGGCACACCCAGGACCGGGCTGCCTTCGACGCCTTCGAGGCGGCCCGGCTGATCGACCAGGTGGTGACCATCGTCACCTACCGGATGGGCATTGAGCGGCAGCCCGACAACGTCCACTTCTCTCGGTTCGTCACCCACATGCAGTACTTCGCCGACCGGTTCTTCACCGACCGGATGCTGGCCAGCGGCGACGACTTCCTGTTCGACCAGCTCTCCCGGCGCTATCCCGGCGCGATGGCGTGCGCCGAGCGCGTCCGGGAACACATCCAGGACGCCTACCGCCAGCGACTGCCCAACGAGGAGGTCGCCTACCTCGCCCTGCACATTCAGCGGGTCAGCGAGAAGGTGTAGAGCGCCGGAGATCGGGTGGCGATCAGGCCCGCGAAAAGCGTCAGTGGGCGTGGTGAGCGTCGCCGTATGACGAACCTGCCACTCCCGGACGACCACGCCGCAGTCCTTGCTGACCTGAAGCGACGCGTGTCCCAGGCTCGCTACCAAGCGCAACGGCAGGTCAATACGGAGCTGATTCGCCTCTACCGGCAGATCGGAAAGATCCTCGCGGAGCGGACTGACCGGGCCGCGTGGGGCGGGAAGGTGATCGCGCGACTGGCTGCGGATCTACGTGACGCATTCCCGGACTCGCGGGGGTCTCCGCCCGGAACTTGGTCTATATGCGCGGGTTTGCACGGGGTGGCCGGAGTTCGACGCAGTTGCGCAGCAACCTGCTGCGCAATTGCCGTGGGGCCACCTCATGGTGCTCACCACAGCATGCCGCCACCGTCGGCCTGTTGCTGTGCACCGACAAGAACGACCGGGTCGTTCGCTATTCGCTCGCAACCAGCAATCAGCCCATGGCGATCGCCAGCTACGACCTGCTGGCACCTGCCGAGCAGGCCGCGTTGCCGTCCGAGGCCGATCTCACTCGGGCCCTCGAGTGACGGTCAGCAGCGTGCTCAGCTCGGCGGTCGAGTCGCCGCCGACGTAGATTTCGATCTCGGTGGCGTCCTGCACCCAGTCACGGGTCGCGGCACTCCAATAGCGCAGCTGGTCCGTGCCCAGGTCGAAGCTGACCGTCTGGGTGGCTCCGGCTGCGATGGGCAGCCGGCGGAACGCCTTCAGTTCCCGAATCGGACGGCTCGAGGTGCCGTGGCGCTGGTGGATGTACAGCTGCACCACCTCGTCGGCGTCCACGGTCGAGGTGTTGGTGACGTCCACGGACACCTCGACGGTCTGGCCGACCTCGATCTGCTCGGCCGACAACCGCAGGTCGCTGTAGGAGAACGTCGCGTACGACAGACCGTGGCCGAACGGGTACAGCGGGGTGGAGGTTTCGCTCCAGTACCGCTGTCCCGCCTCTTCGGGCTGGAAGGTGCGTAGGTGCGAGTAGATCAGCGGCACCTGGCCGGCGTGCCGCGGCCAGCTGAACGGCAGCCTGCCGGCGGGGGAGACGTCACCGAACAGCAGTGCGGCCACCGCCTCGCCGCCGCGGGTGCCCGGGTACCAGGCCTGCAGGATCGCCGGCACACTCTCCTGCGCCCAGCGCAGATCGACCGGACGTCCGGACATCACCACGAGCACCGTCGGTGTTCCGGTGGCGACGATGCGCTGCAGCTGCTCCAGCTGGCGTCCGGACAGTTCCAGGGTGTCGTTGGACGCCTTCTCGCCGATCTGGTTCTGCCGTTCGCCG
>NZ_JAPUED010000088.1:0-8421 GCF_027492755.1 Micropruina sp.
TCGGTCTGCCTGGACTCGTTGACCTCGTCCAGGGTCAAGTTCTTGGTCTCCTTGCCGGTGAGTCCGGCAACGCCGGCCACCAGACCCAGAGCGATGGCGAACATCGCCGGGCCGACCCACATAGTGACCTTCTCGCCCGCCAGCGCGGTCGCAATGATCGGGGCGATGGCGCCCGACAAGGCGAAGCCGATCTGGGTGCCGACCGCGAGCCCGGAGACCCGCACCCGGTTCGGGAACATCTCGGCGAAGAACGACGGCCAGGCGGCGTTCGCCGTGGAGTAGAAGAAGCCGTTGCAGAGGATGCCGAGGGTGAAGATCAGCGGCCAGCTGCCCTGGGTGATCGCCCACAGGTACGGCAGCGTGGTGAGGGCGGCTCCGAACGCTCCGATGACGAACACGGTGCGGCGGCCGATCTTGTCGGCCAGCAATCCGGCCACCGGCGTGTAGACGAGGGCGAGGAGGCTCGCCAGCACCGGCACCCACAGCATCGTCGGCCGGTCCAGCTTGTAGCCGGTGGTGGCGAAGGCGATGGAGAAGGTGGCGAACATGTAACTGACGCCGGCGACCATCGCGCAGAGTGCGATGCGGATGATCGAACCCCAGTGGAACTGCAGGGCCTGCTTGAGCGGGGACATCCGCACCTCGACCGCCTGGGCCTCGATGAAGGCGGGCGGCTCTTCCAGCGTGCGCCGGATGATGTAGGCGACGATGACGACGACGGCCGAGAGCCAGAACGGCACCCGCCAGCCCCAGCTCATCAGCTGTTCCTGGGGCAGGGCGACGAACGGAATGAAGATAGCCGTGGAGAGCAGCCCACCGGCGGCGGAACCGCTGGTCACGAAGCTGGTGGTGAAGGAACGACGGTTCTCGGGCGAGTGCTCCAGGGTCATCGTGATCGCGGCCGCCTGCTCGCCGGAGACCGAGAGTCCCTGGATCATCCGGATGAGGACCAACAGGATGGGTGCCCAGATGCCGATGTCGTGGAACGTCGGCAGGCAGCCGATCAGGAAGGTGCAGGCGCCGATGCCGAACAGGGTCAGCAGCATCACGAACTTGCGGCCGAATTTGTCACCCAGGGGCCCCAGGATGAAGGCACCCAGTGGCCGGACCAGATAGCCGACGCCGAGGGTGGCCAGGCTGAGCATCAGCCGGACTCCCTCGGGCAGTTCCGGTGGGAAGAAGATGACGTTGAAGACCAGCGCCGACGCCGTGGCGTACACGGCGAAGTCGTAGTACTCCAGCGTCGTGCCTACCCAGGAGGCGATTGTCGCTTTCGCCGGAGTCTTCTTATGGGGTATGGGTTCAGTCATTATCGCCTCCATTGGCATTTCTCGGTGTGTGTGGTTTCGGTGAGACCCCGGGTGAGCCGGGACCAAACTCGCGGGCGGCGGCTACCCGCCGCCCGGTCGGTCACCGGCTCTGGTTGAAGGTCAACCCGCCGGGTACCTGGAGGGTCGGCATGATCTCGATCATTCCGACGTTGACGTGCTCGGGGGACTCCAGCGCGAACCGGGCCGCGCCGGCGATGTCGGCGGTGGTGACCGACTCGTAGTGCTCGTAGAACTCTTCCCAGGCCCGCTTCAGGTCCTCGGGGCTGCCGCCGAAGTTGCGGCCGAAGATCTCGGTCTCGACACGTCCGGGGCAGATCTCGGTGACCCGCACCTTGTGCCCGAGCATGTCGTTGCGCAGCTGCCGGGACACCTGGTGGATGGCCGCCTTGGTCGCGTGGTAGGCGGTGTGGCCGAAGAAGTTGTAGGTGCCGGCGATCGAGGAGATGTTGACGATGTGGCCCCGGTTGCGGGCCACCATGCCGGGGGCCAGCAGCCGGCACAGGTGCAGCACCGCGCGCAGGTTCACGTCGATCATCGCGTCCACCGTCGCGGCGGTGGTGTCCAGGATGTTGCCGGTGCCCGAGACCCCGGCGTTGTTCACCAGGATGTCGATCTGCAAGCCGTCGACGGCGTCCTCGATGGCGGCCGGATCGGAGATGTCGGCGACGATCGGGGTCATGCCGGTGGCGTCGGCCACCTGCTGCAGCTTGGCCGCGTTGCGGGCCACGCCGTAGACCTGCACCCCGCCGTCGCTGAGCATGCGGGTGATCGCCTCTCCCATGCCGGTGTTGGCACCGGTGACGAGAGCGGTCCGGTAGTCACTGATGGGCATCAGTCGGTTCCTCCTAGGACGATGTCGAGAGTTGTTCGAACTCGGACGGGACGGGGCGGGAGTCGGGGATCGAAGCCGTGGAGCCCCGATGATCGTGCGCCGACATCAGCCGGGCGAGGCGCCTCGTGAGGCGGTCGATGGCGGCCTGCTCGGCACGGGCAGCGGCGACGGCCTCGCCGAGACCGACCCGGACGAACTCGACGCTCTGCCCGGGACGGGCCTGTCCCAGCCGGGATAGGCCGGTCGCGGTGACCACAGCCAGCACCGGGTAGCCGGCGGTCACTCCGCGGCCCCGGTGCAGGATCAGCAGTTCGTCGCCGGCCGGAACCTCGACGGCCCCGATCGGGACGCCGCGGGACAGCACTTCGCCGTGGTGCTCGCGCACCGGCAGCCGTGCGCCGCCGACCGGGGTGAGTCGCAGGCCGATGTGGTTGCTGTGGTTGCCGATCACGAAGCGCCCGGCGTGCAGGCGATGGGCGCTGGCGCCGAACTCGTCGCGGTCGGGCCCGTCGGTGACCGGGATCCGCCAGTGGTCGGTGAACCTGGGTGGCTGGACGGCGCCGCGCACCACCGGGATGCCGAGGTGTGAGTGGAAGATCCGCAGCGGACCGGGCTCGACGCCGATCGTGTCGTCGCGGTGCAGCGGCCCGGAGAAGCCGAGCACGCTGTCCGGGGCGCAGCTGCCCAGCAGCTTCGGGACGTCGAGGGTGCCGTGCACCGCCAGGTAGACCCGCATGCCGAGCCGGATCGACCGCACGCTGAGCTCGGTGCCGGCCGGCCACCAGAACGGTTCCCACTGCCGCATCGGGACGCCGTTGACCGCCACATCCGCCGGTGCGCCGGTGAGCGCGACGAGCAGGTTCGCCGACGTGGTCGCGGCGAAGTCGGCCGCGACGATCTCGATCAGCGGCGCCTGCGGCGGTGCCGCCACCAGGGCGTTGGCGGCCCGCGCGCTGTACTGGTCGAGTGCGCCACCGGTCATCTGGCCGACGGCACCGCCGGCACTCCGGCCGAGGTCGGTGACCGAACTGATCCCGGCGGTGGTGACCCGCACCCGTCCGGTCACGACAGCGCCCCGCGATGCGCCTCGAACTCGGACTCCGGGATCGGGTAGAAGTGCAGTGAGTCGCCGGGCAGGTAGGCCGACAGCGGCTCGTGTGAGGGGTCGACCAGCCGCAGCGGTGTCGTTCCGAGGATCTGCCAGCCGCCGGGCGCCGGGCAGGCGGACACGACCGCTTGGCGTCCGGCGACCGCGACCGCGCCGGCCGGCACATGCGGACGCGGACTCGCCAGCCGGGGGATCGGTGCGCCGAAAGCGGGGCCGTCCATCATCGGGGCGCCGGCCGGGGAGCCGAAGCAGCGGATCAGCAGGGGTTCGGCGGTGTGCCGGGCGATCACCTCGGCGGCGGACAGATCGAGCATCGCTGCGACGGCGTCCAGGTCGGGACCGTGGAACCCGCCGTAGGCGACCGGAACCCGGAAGGTGCGGGGCACCCGCAGCGGAACGCCGTCCACCCGATCGACCAGTGCGGCGATCCTGCCGCGGATCCCCGCGTGATCGGTGCGGACGCAGTCGAACTCGACCAGCAGCGAATCGTAGGTGGGCAGCGCGCCCAGCAGGCCGTCCGGTGCGTCCTGCCGGAGCAGCGCGGCGAGGGCGTGCGCGGTGCGCCAGGCGGCGTCCGAATCGGGCGCGTCGACGACGACCCGGACGGCGGAGTCCCCGCAGTCGAGTACCCGGACCGCCGGGCCGGTCGACGCGAGGCTCGCCATATCAGCCCTTGTCCGCGAGAACGTCGGCCATCGGGGCGATGGTGACGCCGGCCTGCGTCAACCCGTCGCGGATCGCGCGGGCGGTGGCCACCGCGCCGGCGTTGTCGCCGTGCAGCAGCAGCGAATCGGCCCGCACCTGCAGCACGGTCCCGTCGACCGCCTCCAGGGTGGATTCGGTGGCGATCCGGATCGCGCGGGCGACCAGGGTGTCGAGGTCGTGGATCACCGCGCCCGGCTGCGAGCGGGGCACCAGGGTGCCGTCGGCCTGATAGGCGCGGTCGACGATCCCGACGATGCCCACCTGCAGGCCGCGGCGCCGGGCCTCGTCGGCGAGTTCGCCGTCCTGGGCGACGATGATCAGCGAGTCGTCCAGCGAACAGACCGCGTCACAGACCGCTTTGGCGTAGTCGGCGCGGACGGCGACCAGGTTGCCCAGCCGTCCGTGCGGCGCGACGTGCTTCACCTTGGTGCCGTTGGCCAGGGCGAACGCCGAGAGCGCGCCCACCTGGTAGAGCACGTCGGTGCGTACCTCGTCCGCGGTGAGGTCCATGGCGCGGCGTCCGAACCCGACCAGGTCGGGGAAGCTCGGGTGCGCGCCGATCTGGATGCCGCGCTCGGCGCAGGCGCGCGCGGTGGCGTCCATGATCCGTGGATCGCCGCCGTGGAAGCCGCAGGCTACGTTGGCCGACGAGACGATCTCCAGCAACGACGCGTCGTCACCCATCGTCCAGTCGCCGAAACCTTCGCCCAGGTCGGCGACCAGGTCGATCCGTGCCTGCATGATCCTCCCCTTCTGTCGGATGCCCTGACAGTAGGGATTGCGCGCGGCACTGTGGTAAGACGGAATTTCTCTGACGTGATAGCACGTCGCGATGAATGGATCGGGAGGTGTCGATGGAGACCAGGCGGCTGGCCACCTTCGTCCGGATCGTCGACGTCGGCAGCCTGACCCGCGCCGCCGACGTCCTGCACATCGCCCAACCGGCGCTGAGCCAGCAGATCAACGCGCTCGAGGCCGACCTGGGGCAGCGGCTGCTGACCCGCAGCAAGCAGGGCGTCGAACCGACCGAAGCCGGTGCGGCGCTCTACCGGCACGCTCAGGTCATCCTCAAGCAGCTGGACGACGCCGTCGCCGAGGTGGCTCTGCTCGGCCGCGAAGTGGCCGGGCAGGTGTTCGTCGGCTTGGCGCCGTACAGCACGGCGAACCTGATCGCACTGCCGCTGGTCGAGGCGGTGCGAGCCCGCTACCCGCACATTCTGCTGCGCGTCATCGACAACTTCGGCCTGGTGCTCAGCGAAGCGATGATGACCGGACGCCTGCATCTGGCGATCCTGTACGACTCCGGCCCGGTGAAGGGCCTGGTCTTCGAACGGCTGATCACCGAGGAACTCGTCCTGGTCTGTGCCGCCGATGCTCCGGTGGCGGGCGATGCGGTGCCGATCGAGGCGCTCACCGAGTTGCCGCTGATGCTGCCCAGCCCGCTGCACACGATTCGCAAGGCGATCAACCTGGCCTTCGACACCGCCGGCATCCAGCCCCAGGTGCTCGCCGAGCTCGAGTCGGTGGGGCTGATGGGTCAGGCGGTGTCGGCGGGCCTGTGCGCCACGGTGCTGCCGCGCTCGGTCGCCGATCGGCTCACCAACGGTTCCGCACTGCGGCAGATCCGGATCGCGCCCGGCATCGAGGTGCACCTGTCGTTGGGGACGCCGTCCAGCCTGCCGCTGTCGCGCGCCGCCGAGTGCGTCCGCGACCTGCTGCGGCACGTGGTCGCCGCCACGCTGCTGGACGCGCGGTGAGCCTGCGATGACCCAGGTCCGGGGGCGGGTGTGGCGCGACGGCGAACTCGTCGCCACCGACTTCCCGCTGGCCGACCTGGACACCCATCTGGCCGATCCGGCGACCCTCACCTGGCTCGACCTGTACGACCCTGAGGACGAGGTGCTGGCGCAGCTGGCCGCCGAGCTGGGTCTCGACAGGCATGCGGTCGAGGACGCCGTCGCGCCCCGCGAGCGGCCCAAGGCGACCCGGCATGCCAGCCACACCTTCCTCACCTGCTACGCGGCGACGCTGGTCGACGGCGCGCAGGGCCTGCCGGCGATGGCCATCGGGCGGGTCTCGGCCTTCGTGATGCCGCGTGGACTGATCACCATTCGGCTGGCTCGCGGGGCGGAGGTCGACATGGACGAGGTGATCGAACGCTGGCAGGGCAGCGGACTGCTCGGCTACGGCGCCGGTGCCCTGGTGCACGGCCTGCTGGACGTGCTGGTCGACGGCCACTTCGAGGCCGTCCAGGCGATGGACGACAGCCTCGAGGAACTCGAGGATCTGCTGTTCAGCGACACGGTCCGCACCCGCGAGATCCAGGTGCGGGTGTTCGCGCTGCGCAAGGCGCTGGTGTCGCTGCGCCGGGTGGTGCTGCCGATGCGCGAGGTGGTGGCCGGCGTGATGCGCCAGCGGCTGATCGGCGACTGGGGGCGGTCCCGGGAACTCGACGGCGAGTTCACCGACCTCTACGACCATGTGCTGCGGGCCGCCGAATGGTCGGAGTCGTTGCGCGACATGGTCACCTCGGTGTTCGAGACGAACCTGTCGCTGCAGGACGCCCGGCTGAACACGATCATGAAGAAGCTCGCCTCGTGGGGCGCGATCATCGCCGTCCCGACCGCGGTCACCGGCTGGTTCGGCCAGAACGTGCCCTACTGGGGCTTCTCCTCCGAGTGGGGCTTGTGGCAGAGCGTCGTGCTGATCGTGATCGGCACCATCGGCCTGTACTGGCTGTTCCGCCGCAACGACTGGCTGTAGCCCACCGCCGGCTGAGCGTGTCGAAACCCCGATCGTGTCGAAACCCTGGATCACGACAAGCTCGACCAACGGCCCCGCACCCGCTCAGCGGTCGGCGACCTTCGACAGTCGGCTGTCGAGGGCCTCGGACGGCTGCCACTGCAGATGCTGGCCGCCGACGATGAACACGAAGACCCCTCCGCAGGACTGGGCCAGTACCACGACGTCCCCGTAGAAGGACGTGAGGGCGATCCTCAGGTTCTTCGCATTCGGCCGGTAGGGACACGGCAGCGGGGTGAACGGGCCGTTGCGGCCCGGGAAGTCCGCGACGATCGCCCGCACGTCGGCGGCGGTCAGGGTGGACTCGCGGATCGGTTCACTGCCCGCGCCGTAGACGCACAGCCGCCCGGCGGTCGCCTCGGACACCGTCATCGGCATCACCGAGGTCGGAATGGTCTCGAGCGCTCCGCACAGCCGGCCGGTCCGGGTCGCCGCGGGACGGTCGATCAGCTCCCGTTGCCGGCTGAGCTCCTTGGTGAACGAGGTCAGCACCTTCTCGGCACCGACGCGGGGGGCTTCCGTCAGGCCGACCAGCTCACAACCGTAGATCTGCAGCACCATCACCACGGGTGGACGCCCGTCGGACTCGGCGACCAGCAGGTAGTCGGGTCCGAACTCCTCGGTGCACGCCTGCCTGCTGGACGCCTTGGGCAGGCCGGTCAGGGTGTTCAGCACCTTCGCCGTGCCGTCACCGACCACGGCGTCCAGCGGGGCGAAGGTGGAAGCAGCGGAGCGTGCGGTGGGGCACAGCAGCAGCCGGTCGGCGCGGGCCGGCACCTCGGCGGGACTGGTCGACGGGGCCAGTCCGCGACACTGCGTCGGGCTGGACGACGTCGGGAGCGGGGGAGCGTGGGTTTCCATGGCGCTCGGTGAGGTCGCGGGGACGGCGACTCGTCCGCTCTCATTGAACGACGGCCAGAGGAAAGCGCCTGTCACAGCCAGCACGAGCACTGCGACCGCACTGGTCATCGCCAGCCGGGTCCGGCGGCCGTGCCGCAGTCGGGCCTCGTCCGCCCAGGCCGACGTGTCGGGAGGCTCGGGGATCGCCGATCGCAGTTCGGCGCGCAGCTTGTCGTCGTCCATCACTGGCTCCCGTCGGTGAGCAGGGGAGAGGTGCGCAGCTTGGCCAGCGCTCGGGACAGGGTGCTCTTCACCGTGCCGGTGCTGATGCCGAGCAGTTCGGCGGCCTGGGGGCCGGTGAGGTCGTCGAAATACACCAGCACCACAACGGCGCGCTGCTGCCGGGGCAGTGCGGCCAGTGCTCGCCGGACATCGTGGCGGATGTCCAGATCGGGTCCGGACGCCGTGCCGGGATCGGCCCTCCCCGGCAGTTCCGCCGTCCATTTGCGCCGCCACCAGGACAGGTAGGTGCGATACATGGCGGTGCGCACATAGCCCTCGAAGCCGTCCGGGCCGATTCTGGCGAAGTGCGGATAGGTCCGGGTCAGCGCGGTCTGCACCAGATCCTCAGCGCGGTGGCTGTCACCGGTGAGCAGCCAGGCGCTGCGCCACAGGGCGCGGCCCCGGGTCGCGACGAAGCCGTCGAAGCTCGCGGCCTCCTCGCTCGTCGCCACCCTCACCTCCGCCAGCATCGGACCTCCTCAACCTAACAACCGGTTGAGGACGCCGGATGGTTGCTCGGG
>NZ_JAPUED010000088.1:8521-11672 GCF_027492755.1 Micropruina sp.
AACCGGTTGAGGACGCCGGATGGTTGCTCGGGACGCCGAATGGTTGCTCGGGCCGCCGCATGGTTGCTCGGTCCGACAGGCTTGTTGCCGTCATCCCGGCGAACGCCGGGATCTCCTCAGCTCAGGAGAACGCGTCGGCGGCGTCCTTACCGCTGGTAGCGGCGAACCACCGTCCAGGTGTGGTGCGAGTTGATCCGTGGGTCGAAGTTCACGTCGTCGGTCTCGATCACCTCGCCGATCTCGTTCTGCCAGGTCACCGCGGTGCTCGACGAGACGTACTTGGTGTTGCCCTCGCGGCTGTTCGGATCCTCGACGGCCTCGACGCCGCCGAGCTCATTGCGCCACGCCTCCTGCGCCGAGATGCCCGGGGTGCCGGCCATCGGCGGTGGCTGCATCATTCGGTCGAACTGGGCTTGCGCGTTCGACGACTGGGTGGCGCGCAGGTCCGCGGCAGCCGCGCCGACGGCTGCGATTCCGGCCTGCTCGGCCTGGAAGGCCGCCCACCGGGCCGAGGCGGCGCGGGCGGCGAAGGCGTCCGCGTTCTGCTGGCCGACCTGGTTCACGGCGGCCGTCCAGCCCGGGTTGGCGGTGGTGCTGTCGACGATCGCCGCCATGGTCGGCCGGAACTCGTCGAACCGATCGGCGGTGGCTGCGAGCACCGTGAGGAACAGGCCGTGGTTGGTGATCGTCGAGAACACCGCCTGGTTGGTCACCGAGTAGTGGAAGCCGAGAATCTCCAGCCGGCGCGGCCGTCCACCCACGGACGCCTCGGCGAGCGCCTGCAGGCCGGTGTACGCCACGCCCGGGGTGATCTGATCGGCGGGGATGTGGAACCGTTCGGCCCAGTCGGGGAGCGGACGCACCTCGAACCGGGTGGGCTGCCCGGCACCCTGGCCGAGCAGTTGGGGCAGAACCGCGCCGAGCGTCCGATCCGGCGAATCAGGCGGCAGGTAGGTGCGTCCGTAGCCGTTGGGCTGCCACGGCGCGCCGCCCGGCCAGGTGAAGTCGAACCGTGGCCAGCCCTGCAGCATGGCGATCCGTTCGGGATGCGTCACCTGGTACCAGTGATGCTCCGGCGCCTCGTTGTGCTCAGGCACCCAGGTGACCTGACCCTGCGCCGTCCAGCCCGGTGGGTGCTTCAGCCCCAGCACGGGCATACCCAACCGCGGGTCGGGCAATGCCCACGTCGTCCAGCCGGTGGTGTCCATGCGCAGGTCCCCTCTTCGTCGGGACAAGTGTGAGGCAACCTGCTGGCATCGGCCAGCGATGGAACAAAGATCCGGATCGGGCTGGTCTGTTCCGGCCCGATCCGGATCCTTGTTCCGCGGAGTCTCAACAGGATCAGGACCGGATGCCGATCAACCGGGCCTGATCCCGAGCCTTGTTATCCCGAGCTTCGTTGCCGTCTCAGTGAATGAAGATGCCGATGCCGAGCGGAATCAGCCACAGCACCGCCAGCGCCTGCAGGATCCGGTCGTTGAGCACGACGTCCTCGGGCTCACCGGCGTTGCCGGCATCGATGTCCATCGCATAGCGCAGGAGGGCCAGGGTGAACGGCACGATCGAGATCGTGGTCCAGGGCACGCCCCATAGTTGGTTCTGGTGGTTCTCGAAGGTCCACAGGCTGTACGACATGATCACGATCGAGCACGAGATCGCCCAGACGAAGCGCAGATAGCTCAGCGAGTAGCGCTCCAGTGAGGCGCGGGTGCCGGCCTCGGAACCGAGCTCCTTCATCTCCGAGTAGCGCTTTCCGGCCACCATGTACAGCGAGCCGAAGCAGGCCACCAGCAGGAACCACTGGGACAACTCGATGTCGGAGGCCACACCACCGGCCACGGCCCGCAGCAGGAACCCGGCCGCGACCATCGCCAGGTCGATGATCGGCTGGTGCTTGAGGAACATCGAGTAGCCGACCTGCAGCACCCAGTACACCGACAGCGTGATGCCGAGCATCGGGGCCACCCAGAAGCCGATGGCCAGGCTGGCGGCCATGGTGATCCCGGCCAGCACGGTCGCCGGGCCCTTGCTCAGCTCGCCGGCGGCGATCGGCCGGAACCTCTTCTTCGGGTGCAGCCGATCGGCCTCGACGTCACGGACGTCGTTGATCAGATAGATGGAGGCACTGATCAGCGAGAACGCCACGAACGCCCACAACGTGTTGACCAGCACTCGGGAGTCGAACAGCGCACCGGCGGCGACCGGGGCGGCGAACACCAGAATGTTCTTGACCCACTGCTTGGGTCGCATCGCCCGCAGCCAGGCTGGCAGGGCGGACCGCTTGACTTCCACGACAGAGTTCTGCGACATCGCCGAACAGGCTATCGCAGCGACTCGCTCCACAGCGTCGGCCACGCGATGCCGAGCTCGAGCAACAGCGTCCGCAGCAGCGGCAGGGACAGCCCCACCACGTTGTGGTAGTCACCCTCGATGCCGGTGACGAACGGCCCACCCAGGCCGTCCACGGTGAATGCGCCGGCCACCCACAACGGTTCGCCGGTCGCCACGTAGGCGTCGATCTCGGCATCGTCGAGGTGTGCGAAATGCACCACCGTGGACGCCACCGATTCGGCGGCCCGTTCGTCGCCGTCCTCGCAGACCACGACCCGGTGGCCGGTGTGCAATACCCCGGAGCGCCCGCGCATGGCCCGCCAGCGGGCGGACGCCTCGGCGGCGTCCCTGGGCTTGCCCTGTGCTTCGCCGTCGATCTCCAACAGCGAGTCGCAGCCGATGATCATCAGCGGTCCGGCTGCGGCGGGCCAAGCTGCGGACGGCAGAGTCCCGGCGACTGCGGTCGCCTTCATCCGGGCCAGGGTGAGCGCCAACTCCGCCGGCTCGGCAACGTTCACGGCGTCCTCGTCGACGCCTGACACGATCACCTCCGCGTCGATGCCGGCGCGACGCAGCACCTCGAGCCGCGCCGGGCTGGCCGACGCCAGAATCACCCTCATCGGCCGAACAGGCCGCCGAGGATGTCTCCGATGCCGCCGTCATTGCCCCGGCGCTCGTCCGGGGTGGTGGACGGAGGCTGCTGCCACCCGCCCGACGATTGGGGTACCGCCGGCTGCTGGCCGGCCAGGATCTGCCCGAGGATGTCGCCGAACCCGCCGCCCATCGATCCGGCACCGCCGCCGAGCATGCCGCCCAGGAT
>NZ_JAPUED010000088.1:11772-16222 GCF_027492755.1 Micropruina sp.
CGCCGAACCCGCCGCCCATCGATCCGGCACCGCCGCCGAGCATGCCGCCCAGGATCGGGCCGAGCATGCCGCCCAGGCCGCCGGCGTCCGGCTGCTGTTGCTGCTGGACCGGTCCGCCCATGCCCAGCTTCTTGGCGATGTACGACATCACGATCGGTGCGAGGATCGGCAGCAACTTGGCCAGCAGATCGCCTCCCACTCCACCCCCGCCCGCCTGCAGCGCCTGCCGCGAGTCGGGCGAGTTGGCGAACATGTGCTGCACGATCGCCTGGCCGTCGTCGGTGTCCACCGCGTCCAGGTCGATGCCGCCGGCGAAGAACTGCGGATCGCTGTGCTGACCGAGCGCCTGGGCCAGGCTCTGCGCCCCCTCGTCGTCCGCGGTGACGTTGGTCTGCAGTCCGCCGAAGAGGGTGGGGAGCGCGGTCCGCACCGCCTCCTCGGCGGTGGCCGGGTCGGTGCCCAACTCCTGGGCCAGCCGGTCCAGCGGCAGATCGGCGATGATTTCGTCGGCGGCGGACATCTGGAACCCCTTGTCTGGCGGTCGTCGACGACCGTCCGTTCCATTGTGGCGAGCGTCCGCCGCGATCGTCCAGGCAATACGCTCACTGTCCATGACTTCGCCAGCCCTGGTGGACGCCGCCGCACTGACCGCGCAGCTGACCGGACCCGGACGCCTCTTCGCCGCGATCGACGCCGTTCCGACAACCGGTTCGACCAATGCCGATCTGGCGGCCGCGGCGCGCGGCGGCGCGGCGTCCGGCACGGTGCTGGTCGCCGATCACCAGAGCGCCGGACGCGGCCGGTTCGCGCGGCGCTGGGAGGCCCCGCCGGGGTCGTCGGTGGCGATCTCGATGCTGCTGCGGCCCGCGGGGGTGCCGTTCGAGCGCTGGCTGTGGCTGCCGCTGGTCGCCGGCATCGCGGTCGCGGACGCCCTGGCCGCCCTCGGCGTCCGGCCGCAGGTGAAGTGGCCCAACGACGTCCTGATCGACGGCCGCAAGCTGTGCGGCATCCTGTCCGAACGGGTGGATGACGCCGCTGTCATCGGGATCGGCATCAACACCACGCTGGACGCCGATCGGCTGCCGGTGCCGACCGCGACCTCGCTGCGGCTGGAGGGCTGCGCCGCGCCCGCGACCGCGGTGGTGGCCGAGGTCCTGGCCGCCTTCGAGCCGGCCTACCGGCGTTGGGCGTCCGGGGCCGATCTGCGGCGGTGGTACGGCGAGCATTGTGCGACCGTGGGCCGGGACGTCCGGGTGCTGGAATCGGCGACCCGCGCGATCGAGGGCACCGCGACGGGCGTGGACGCCCAGGGCCGGCTGCTGGTCAGCACCCCCGTCGGTGAACGCGCCTTCGCCGCCGGCGACGTCCTGCATCTGCGCTGATCGGGCCCTGGCTTTCGCTGGTCGAGCCTGTCGAGACCCTGGGTTGCCGGCGCTCGAGGGGTTTTCGACCAGTTCAACCGTCGGTGGTTGCGACGGGTCGAGCGAATCCCAGCCGGGAGGACAGGGCGGGGAAGGCGGCTCGGGGTGCTCCGGGTCGTCCGGTACCCGACGGCGTTAGGCTGAGCCGTTCGATCTGGACCCGACCTGAGGTGGTGACCGGGTGAGCGGAGGATTCTTCGCCCTGCTGGACGACATCGTCGCGATGGCGAAGCTCGCCGCGGCGTCGATGGACGATGTGGCCGCCGCCGCGGGGAAGGCCAGCGCGAAAGCCGCCGGTGTGGTGATCGACGACACCGCCGTGACCCCGCGCTATGTGCACGGATTCAGCCCCGAACGGGAGCTTCCGGTGATCAAGAAGATCGCCGTCGGCTCACTGCGCAACAAACTGCTGATCATCCTGCCCGCCGCGCTGCTGCTCAGTCAGTTCCTGCCCTGGCTGCTGACCCCGATCCTGATGTGCGGCGGCACCTATCTGTGTTACGAGGGTGCCGAGAAACTCTGGGAGAAGTTCGGCGGACACGGCCACCACGAGCCGGCCACGGTGATCGGCGGCCCCGACGAGAAGGCGATGGTCGCCGGCGCGATCCGCACCGATCTGATTCTGTCCGCCGAGATCATGGTGATCGCACTCAACGAGGTGGCGTCCGAGCCGCTGCTGTCCCGCGCGGTCACCCTGATCGTGGTGGCGCTGGCGATGACCGTGCTGGTCTACGGGGTGGTCGCGGTGATCGTCAAGATGGACGACATCGGCCTGCACCTGGCCACCGAGCGGTCCGGCGGAGTCGCCGCGCTGGGTCGCGGCCTGGTGGCTGCGATGCCGAAGGTGCTGGCCACCCTGTCGAACGTCGGCATCGTCGCGATGCTGTGGGTCGGTGGTCACATCCTGCTGGTCGGCATCGACGAACTGGGCTGGCATCCGCCCTACGGGCTGGTGCACCACGCCGAGGAGGCGATCCTGCATGCCGTCCCGGGCTTCTTCGGCGAGGCGCTGGCCTGGCTCACCAACACCGCGGCGTCGGCGGTCTTCGGTGTCGTGGCGGGCGCGATCGTGCTGGTCGTCGTCCAGCTGATCGGACGGCTGCGAGGCCCGCGCGCCAAGGCGCCGGCGCACGACACGGAGTAGCGTCGCAGGCATGGAGACCGTACGCACCGTCGACCTGTTGCTGGACGCCTTCGGCCGAATCCCGCCGCTGTTAGCGGACGCGGTGCGCGGGCTGGACCGCGCCGCGCTGCTGTGGCGTCCGGAGGTCGGCGGGCGGCGGGGCAACTCGATCGGCTGGATCGCCTGGCATCTGGCCCGGCAGGAGGACACCCAGATCGCCGCCCTCGTCGGCGGCGAGGAGGTGTGGCGGGCCGGCGGCTGGCATGCCCGCTCCGGGGTTCCCTACGACGAGGCCGCGATGGGCTATGGAATGACCGCCGACGAGGTGGGGCGCTTCGATGTGACGGGCGCCGAGGTGTTGATCGACTACTACGACGCGGTGCACGCCCGGACCGTCGAGGTGATCGCCCGAATGTCCGACGCCGAGCTGGCGCGCATCGTCGATCGTTCCTGGGATCCGCCGGTGACCGCCGCCGTCCGACTGGTCAGCGTTGTAGACGACGCGGCGCAACACGTGGGCCAGGCCGCCTACCTGCGAGGACTGCTCGGCGCGCCTGCGGCGGGCTGACCGCGCGCTGCAGCGCACCCCGTCCGCCGAACGCGATCAGAGCGGCCAGCGCACCGAAGACGGCCACCGTGCCGAGCCCGCCGGAATAGCCGGCGTGGTCGATCGCCTGCCCGGACGCGCTGGAGCCGATCGCGACGCCGATCCCGATGCCGGTACCCATCCAGGACAGGCCCTCGGTGAGCCGGTCGCGGGCGACCAGGCCGCCGATCAGGGTGTTCGCGTTGATCAGGGTCGGCGCGACCGTGACGCCGACCAGCAGGCCGCCCACACACAGCAGCAGCACCGAATGCGCGCCGACCAGCGCCACGCAGGCGGCACACATCGCCGCCACCCCGATCAGGAAGCGTTTGATCACCGGCGAGGCCCAGCGCCGCGCCCCGTAGTAGAACCCCGCCAGGCCGGAGGCCAGCGAGAACACCGCCAGCACCAGGCCGGCTGCCTCGCGCACCTCCCACTCGGTGGTCGCGGCGACGACCGACACGTCGATCGACCCGAACACGCACCCGATCAGCAGGTTCACCGCCACCACCGCGGCCACGCCGGGCACCAGCAGCACGAACTGCTGGCGGACGCGCGGCGCGTCAGGATGCCGGGGTTGTGACGAGACCGGAGGCTCGGTGGCGCGCTGGCCGTACAACAGGTGCGCGCCGGCCAGCGACAGCACCACCGGCGCGATCAGTCCGGCCGCCGGGTGGACGCCGGTGGACAGCGCCGTCGCCAGTACCGGGCCGACCACGAAGGTGACCTCGTCGAGTGTCGACTCGAGTGAGAAGGCGGTGTGCAGTTTGTCGGGGTCATCGACGAGATGGGTCCAGCGGGCCCGGACCAGAGCCCCGGGCGCACCGCCGGTGGCGCCTGAGAGGACCGCCGGCGCGAACAGCGTCCAGGCCGGTAGCTGCAGCATCGCGAAGATCACCAGCAGGCTGAGCATGACGGCGGACACGATGGCTGCCGGGTACATCACCCGGCGTTGCCCGTAGCGGTCCACCAGATTCGACAGCGCCGCGGTGCCCAGCGCCCACGCCACCGCATTGGACGCGGCCAGCGCACCGGCCAGACCGTAGCTGCCGTAGAGCGCGGACACCATCAGCACCAGACCGATGCCCATCATGGCGCCGCCGGAGCGAGCCAGCAGGCCGGCCGCGCTGAACTGCCAAGCACCCGGAAGGGTCAAGATCTCCCGGTAGGCGCGCATCAGACCATTCTCGCGCAGACGACTCGGAACTCCGAAATCCGCGGCCGGCGAAATCGGAGCAGAGATCCCGGCGTCCGCCGGGATGACGAACGTCCGCCGTGGAACGGGGGGACGGTTCTTTTCGTTCCACTTCTGCCGGTCAG
>NZ_JAPUED010000089.1:0-14957 GCF_027492755.1 Micropruina sp.
CGTTGGTGTTGCAGATCGCGATCACCTTGGCGCCCTGTTCGCGGGCGTGCCGGATGGCCATCAAGGTGTCCGCGGTCTCGCCGGACTGGCTGAGCGTCACCACCAGTGTCCGCGGGGTGATGATCGGGTCGCGGTAGCGGAACTCGGAGGCGATCTCGACCTCGCAGGCGATCCGCGTCCAGTGCTCGATGGCGTACTTGGCGACCATGCCGGCGTAGTAGGCGGTGCCGCAGGCCACGATGATGATCTTGTCGATCGTGCGCAGTTCCGCTTCGGGGATGTGCAGTTCGTCGAGCTTGAGCGAGCCGTCGTCGTTGTACCGGCCGAGCAGGGTGTCGGCGACCGCCTGCGGCTGCTCGTAGATCTCCTTGCGCATGAACCAGTCGTAGCCCTGCTTCTCGGCGGCGGAGAGATCCCAGGTCACCTCGAACGGGTGCGAGTCGGCCGGAGCCCCGTCGAAGTCGGTGACGGTCACGCTGTCGCGGGTGACGTCGACCACCTGGTCCTGGCCCAGCTCGATGGCCTGCCGGGTGAACTCGATGAACGCCGCGACATCGGAGGCCACGAAGTTCTCGCCCTCGCCGACGCCGACCACCAGCGGCGAGTTGCGGCGGGCGGCGACCAGCCGGCCCGGCTCGGCGGTGTCGATCGCCACCAGGGTGAACGCACCGTGCAGCCGGTTGCAGACGCCGCGCATCGCGTCGGCCAGGTCGGCGCCGTCACCGACCGCCTGACCGACCAGCTGGGCGGCCACTTCGCTGTCGGTTTCGGACCGGAACTCGATGCCCTGGGCCTGCAGCTCGGCGCGCAGCGGGGCGAAGTTCTCGATGATGCCGTTGTGGATCAGCGCCACCCGGCCGTTGGCCGAGACGTGCGGATGCGCGTTGCGGTCGGTCGGGCCGCCGTGGGTGGCCCACCGGGTGTGCCCGATGCCGATCTCGCTGACCGCGATCGGATCGGCCGCGATCTCGGCGTCCAGGTTCGAGATCTTGCCGGCCTTCTTGCGGAAATCGATGGCTCCGTCGGCGATCACCGCCACACCGGCCGAGTCATAACCCCGGTACTCCATCCGGCGAAGCCCCTCGACCACCACCTTGCTGGCATCACGAGGACCGACATAACCGATGATTCCGCACATGGCGCGAACTTTACCGGGGCGGTTCCGGGGCGCCGGACGATGCCCAATCGGGGGTGTGTCGTCGCGGGTTTCCCGGCCCGGCTCGCGCTCCGGCGGGCAGACTGGTGCCCAGCCCAGCCAACGAGGTGCCATGGATCCGAAACCACTGCTGCTTCCGCCCGGAATGCCGTTCTCACCCGAGGACGACCCGTACGGACCCTACGTCGCACTCAGCCGCAGGCAGTGGAGCGAGCTGGCCGAGGCCGTCCCGTGGGAGCTGGACGCCGACACCCTGGCCCGGCTGCGCGGTCTGGGCGACCCGACCGACTCCGACGAGGTGCGGCAGGTCTACCACCCGCTCACCCAGCTGCTGAACCTGTACTGGGAGCGCACCGGCGCGCTGTACGGAACCACCCATGATTTCCTCGGCATCAACCACAAGCAGGTGCCGTTCGTGATCGGCGTGGCCGGCTCGGTCGCGGTCGGCAAGTCGACCACCGCCCGCCTGCTGCAGGAACTGCTGGCCCGCGGGCCGCGGCGTCCGAGGGTCGACCTGGTCACCACCGACGGCTTCCTCTACCCCAACCACATGCTCGAGGCCATGGGCATCGCGCACCGCAAGGGATTCCCGGAGTCCTACGACCGGCAGGCGTTGCTGCAGTTCGTCATCGACGTGAAGTCGGGCAAGTCGGAGGTCACCGCGCCGGTCTATTCGCATCTGTCCTACGACATCGTCCCCGACGAGCGCATCGTGGTCGCCGACCCCGACATCCTGATCGTGGAGGGGCTGAACGTGCTGCAGCCCGCCCGGCGCCGCTCGGACGGCAGCACCGCCCTGGCGGTCAGCGACTTCTTCGACTTCACCGTCTACGTCGACGCCCGGACGGCGTTCATCCGACAGTGGTACATCGACCGCTGGATGGCGCTGCGCTCCACCGCCTTCCGGAATCCGCGGTCGTACTTCCGGCGCTACGCCGACATCTCCGACGCCGACGCGCTGACCACCGCCAGCACCTTCTGGGACACCATCAACGGGCCCAACCTGGAACTCAACATCCGCCCCACTCGCGGACGTGCCACCGCGATCCTGCGCAAGAGCGAGAACCACCAGGTCAGTTGGGTGCGGATCCGGAAGGTGTGACCGGCCCACCCGGCAGTTCGAAGGCACGCCACTGCCGCCTGACTTCGGCACCGTGTCCCGGATCGACCCCGACCAACCGCCCGCCCGGGAGGGTGATCACCACATGCCGGGCGGTGTCGTCGAGCCTTGCCGCCTGCCGCAGGTCGTCGCCGAGGTTCCAGCTGCCCGCCTCCCAGTTGTAGGCGGAACTGTGCCCGTGCACCTGGCTGAACGGCAGTGGGTGGCCCGACCAACTGGCCGCAACCTCGGTACCGGCCGCAGCCCAGACCGGCCCGGCCGCATGATCGGGATCGCGCCAGCCCACCATCGTGCCGGGTTTGAACAGAGCCCGGCCGTTGCGGTGGGCCAGGGCGTTGATGGCGTCGGCGGCGGCCGCGACATCGGACGGCGCACCCAGCACGTCCGCCCAGAAGCCGCGGGTGAGCCCGGCATGGCTGACCAGCAGATCCTCGCCCGCGGCGCGGATCGCCACCGCCGGCCGCATCCGTCCACTGGTCCACCAGTTGCGCAGCACCGCGACAGTGCCGCGCGGCACCCGTTCGGGCCAGCTGAACTGCTTGCGCCGCAGGTAGAACGCCTCGTGATTGCCGACCAGCTGGATCCACCGGTCGGGATCGGCCCGCAGATGCCGGTCGACCAGGGCGACCACGCCCGCCGAATCGGGCCCGCGGTGGATCAGGTCACCGACCTGGACGACCAGCAGATCCGGCGGCAGCGGACCGTCCCCCTCGCCGGGAACGCCGAGCCGGGCCAGCTCGGCGCGCAGCGCGTCGACGTGCCCGCCGACGTCTCCGATCACCGCCAGCCGCTGTCCCGGCGGCACCCGTAGCAGGCTCATCGCCAGTCGTCGGCGTCCGGTTGCGGATCGGGCCGCCCCCAGTCCTCCGGGTTCTCGTAGCGGGACAGGTTGGCCATCCGCTGCTGCACCGTCGCGATCTCCCGGACGGCGCGCGCGATGATGCTGCGATCGATCGCCGAGATCCGGTCCAGCCGGATCCGGTCGGTGGCGGGCCGGCCGCGCTCCACCTGGTGGAGTTGGCGACGCAACCGGATCGCCTGCAGCACCTCGAACACCTCGACCAGGGTCGCCGCCTGCCGCGCCGGCAGGATCGACGAGCCGGCCGCGGCCCGGAGCCGTTCGGTGGTCGGCAGCGCCGTGGAGCCGACGGTGAGGGCCGCCCAGCGGGCCAGGTTGACGATCGGCAGCAGGGCATAGCGTTTGATGTCGAAGGCGTCGCGTCCCGGGAAGACCCGCAGCAACGGACGCAGCCTGGCACGCTTGGCCAGCGATTCCTCCAGCAACATGCGCATGCTGGCCGGGTGGGCCCGCAGTTCGGTGACCATGCGAGCGACCGCCGGCACGTCGTGAGCGCCCATGATGGGCCGGGCGTCGAGCAGCAGCGAGACCATCATCGCCGCATTGTTGCGGCTCGGATCGTCCAGCCATTCCCGGGCGATCTTCTCCCAGGAGGCGCTGCTGCGGGCGAACAGCTTGTGCGCGGCGGTGGCGCCGTGCCCGTCGCCGGTCAGGCCGGCCCGGGCCAGCGAACCGATCACCTCCAGGAAGACCTCCCGGTAGCGGTCGATCTCGTCCTGCGGCAGCGGCTCGTGGAACGCCACGGCGCAGTCGACGTCCGAGCTGAGCGTCGATTCGCGGCGTCCGTTGCTGCCCAGCGACAGCCAGGTGAAGGCGTCCAGCGACACCTCGGGATGCGCCGCGAAGGTCAGCTCGAGCATCCGCCGGGTGACCGCGTCGACCAGCGCCGAGTAGACGCTGAGCACCCCGGCCGCCCCGAGTCCGCCGGCCAGCAGGTCGGCGAGCAGCCCGGGCAGCCGGCGGGCATGCTGCACCAGTGTCGCCACGTCGTGGGCGCGCTCGATGCGTTCATGCACCACCAGGCCGGGGGTGACGGGAGAACCGAGGAAGTCGCGGGCCTCGACCGCCCCCGTCACCCCGCCGTCCGGCCCGGTGATCAGCACATGGTCGGATCGGACGTCGTCGAGCAGCAGGATCAGCGCCTCCGCCGCGGAGGCGTCCCCGGGCAGCCGGGGCAGGTCGGTGGCCGCCACCCCGCCGACCGGGCGCTCGGTGGACAAGCCGGCCGCCAGCACCCGCTCGCGCAGCGTCCGGTCGGTGACCACGCCGAGGTCGCCGTCGGACAACCGGACGCCGGCCAGGCCCGTCCGCGCCATCGCCAGCGCCGCCTCGCGCACGCTGATCGTGCCGGGCACGATCACCAGCGGCGCCATGGCCAGTTCGTCGACCCGCAACCGGTCCCCCGGCTCGGACAACTCCGCGGGGGCCAGCAGGCCGCGGGTGGGCACGGCTCCCACCGCCGTCTCCGGTAGCGCCGCGGCCGCTTGGTCGGCCGGCACCCGCACCACCCGGACGGGCCCGTCGGCGACCGCCAGCGGACCGATCGCCTTGCCGGTCAGGGTGGCGTCGAGGCCGAACACCTCGCCGGCGCCGCAGATCATGTCGGGCGCGTCCGGGTCGTGCGGCCGCGCGGCGTCCCGCCAGACCCGGACGCGGCCGGCGACCACCACCAGCACCTCGCTGGGCGGTGCCCGGAAGGCGTCCAGGATCAACTCGCCGGCCCGGTACTCGGCGATCCTTGCCTGGGCGGCCAGCGCCTCGATCGTGTGGGTGTCGAGGTCGGCGAACGGCGGCGTCGCGGCCAGCGCCGCCATCGCCCGGACGAGGACGACGCGGTCCCCCTCGGAGCGGGTTTCGGTCACTTCCCAGGCGTCGGCGGATCGGGGATCTTGTAGCCGGACGGCCCCACGTTGCGCTCCAGCGACGCCTTCCACGAGCCGTCGGCGATGTAGCTGGTGAGCGCCTGGTTCACCTGGGTGACCAGTTGTCCCGAGCCCTTGGGCATCGCGATGCCGTACGGCTCGTCGGAGAAGCCCTTGTTGAGTACCCGCAGCACGCCCTTATTGGCCGGCAGCGCCGCGAAACCGGCCAGGATGATGTCGTCGGTGGTCACCGCGTCGACATCACCGGTGGTCAGCCGCTTCACGCACTCCGAGAACGTGTTGGGCTGCACCAGCGCGACATCGCCCTGGTAGCGGTTCAGCACGTTCTGCGCCGAGGTGGTGTTGGCGGCGGCGCACAACGTGCGGCCCTTCAACCGGTCGGGCCCGGTCAACTCCTCGTCGTTGCGCCGGACCAGCAGGTCCTGATGGGCCACGAAGTAGGGGCCGGCGAAGTCCACCCGCCGCTTGCGGTCCTCGGTGATCGTGTAGCTGGACAGCACCAGGTCGACCTTGCCGTCCTCGATCAGCCGCTCGCGGTCGACCGGGTCGGCCTTCACCCAGGTGATCGACTCGGCCGGCACCCCGAGTGCCTTCGCGATGTAGGTGGCGGTGTCGACGTCGAAGCCCTTGGCGTCTTTGCCCACGGTCACCCCGTCCGACTCGCCGGCCTCGCTCGCGGTGCCCACGCCGGGCTGATCGAACGAGATGCCGATCCGCAGCTTGCTGAACGTGGTCGCCCCGGCGATCGGGGTGGGGTCCTTGATCTCGCCCGGGCTGGAACAGCCGGCCAGGACCAGGCCGAGGGTCGCCACGGCGCCGAACAACCGGGCCAGGGGGGAAAGCCTGCTACGCATCTGTCGGAACTCCTTCCGGCCTCAGTGGCTCGGGGTGTCGGCGTCGGGATCGGCGACGGTGGCGTCGCCGTAGCGGGGTCCGGTGTCGGTCCAGACCGACTCGATCCGGCCGCCGGTGTTGGCGATCACCCGAGGCTTCACCAGCCGCCAGCCGAGCGCCAGCAGCGCACTCAGCACCGGGATGCCGAAGACCACCACCAGGAAGTTGATCTTGTGCAGCAGGTCGGGCGCGCTCTGCCAGCCGGAGACCGCGATGCCGACGAGCACGAACACCAGGAAGCCCAGACCGATGTACGAGGTGTACGGGGAGCCGGGCGCCGGGAACGGTGTGGGCGGCACCACGCCCTTGTCGATCAACTGTCTCAGCCTGATCTGGCAGCTGAAGATCGTCGCCCAGGTGAACACGATCATGATCGCGGTGGCCTCCAGGGCCAGTTCGAAGGCGTTCGGCACGAAGGCGTTCAACACCGCACCCAGCGCCATCACGGCCGCGGTCATCACGATGCCCGCCCACGGCACGCCGGACTTGCTCATCTTCAGCGTGAAGGCCGGGGCCTGCTTCGACATGCCGAGGCTGCGCAGCACCCGTCCGGTGGAGTACATGCCGGCGTTCAGGCTGGACATCGCGGCGACGATCAGGATGGCCTGGATCGCCGCGCTCATCCAGTCCATGCCGAGTCGCTCGAAGACGGTGACGAACGGGCTGATGCCGGGCTTGTAGTCCTCGGTGGGCAGCATCGAGACCAGCAGCAGCAGCGAGCCGACGTAGAAGACGGCGATCCGCATGATGACGGCGTTGACGGCCTTGGGCACCTCGCGGGCCGGGTTCTGCATCTCGCCCGCGGCCACGCCGACCATCTCGATCGCGGCGTAGGCGAACACCACGCCCGACATCACCAGCAGCGGGCCGTACCAGACGTAGGGCGCCTCGGTCGGCCAGAAGCCGCCGGGGTTGGTCCACAGGTTCTGGAAGCCGGCCTTGTGCCCGCCGATGTCGAACTGGCCGACGACCACGACCGTGCCGACCACCAGGAAGACGCCGATGGCGCCCACCTTGAGGATGGCGGCCCAGAACTCGAACTCGCCGAACGCCTTGGCCGACATCAGGTTCACCGCCAGTACCACGACCAGCCCGATCAGCACGGTGATCCAGGTGTCCAGCGTCGGGAACCAGAACTGCATGTAGAGCCCGACCGCGGACAGGTCGGCGATGCCGGTCAGCGCCCAGTTCATCCAGTAGATCCAGCCGGTGGTGAACGCCCACTTCTCACCGAAGAACTCACGCATGTACGACACGAAGGCCCCGGACGTGGGCCGGTGCAGCACCAGCTCACCCAGCGCCCGCATCAGGAAGTAGGCGATCAGACCGACGAACGCGTAGCTCAGCACCAGCGCCGGGCCGGTGTTGTGCAGCCGCGAGGCCGATCCGAGGAACAGGCCGGTGCCGATGGCACCGCCGATCGCGATCATCTGGACGTGGCGACGTCCGAGGGTCTGCTTATAGCCGACCTGCTCGGCGTCGAGCGCCGATAGTTGCGGCGACTTGGTGTCGGTCATCTGACTCAATCCTCGGAAGAAAACAGCGATCCGTGAGCCACCGGCCGAGGAGAAGGACCGTGGGGACGGCCGGGGGCGCTTTCGGTTGCTGGAACCCTGCCAGCCGAGCGGCGCGCCCGCAAGCACTTCTATGGAGAATTCTGGCCCGAACGCGAAAACGTAACTTCCGCGGACGCTCGCCGCAGGATTTCCTCAGAGACGCCACGCACCCCGGTTCCCCGAGGTGCCGGGACCCGGCTGTTACAGCGCGAGCCGGTCGCGCACCACGCCGACCAGGCGTTCGGCGATCTGCTGGGCCTGGTCGTGGCTGGCCGCCTCGACCATCACCCGGACCAGCGGCTCTGTCCCGGACGGCCGCAGCAGCACCCGTCCGCTCTCGCCCAACTCACGTCCGGCGGCGGTGACGGCCTGCTGCAGCACCGGGTCGAGCCCGGCGCGCACCTTGTTCACGTTCGGCACGTTGATCATCACCTGCGGCAGCCGGGTCATCACCGACGCCAATTCGGCGAGCGACTTGCCGGTGCGAGCCATCCGGGCGGCCAGATGCAACGCGGTCAGCACACCGTCGCCGGTGGTGGCGAATTCGCTCATGATCACGTGGCCGGACTGCTCGCCGCCCAGGGTGAAGCCGTTGGCGTTCATCGACTCGAGCACGTAGCGGTCGCCCACCTTGGTCTGATCGACCCGGACGCCGTGGGCGCGCATCGCCAGGATGAAGCCGAGGTTGCTCATCACCGTGGCCACCACGGTGTCGCTGTGCAGCGCGTGGCTCTCTTTCATGGCCAGCGCCAGGATCGCCAGGATCTGGTCGCCGTCGACGATCGCACCGTCGGCGTCGACCGCCAGGCAGCGGTCGGCGTCGCCGTCCAGGCCGATGCCGAGATCGGCGCCGTGGGAAAGCACCGCCTCCTGCAGCGAGCCCAGGTGGGTGGAGCCGCAGTTGTCGTTGATGTTCAGGCCGTCGGGATCGGCGTGCAGCGGGATCACCGTCGCACCCTGGGCGTCGAAGGCCGCCAGGGCGGTCAGCGAGGCGGCGCCGTTGGCGGTGTCGATGACCACTTTGAGCGGCGCCAGCGAGGCGTCCTGACCGAGGCTGGAGACCAAGTGGGCGACGTAGCCCTCGACCGCACCCAGGTCGTCGCGGACGCGTCCGACATCGGCACCGGTGGGCCGGGTCCAGGATTCGCCGAGCCGCTGCTCGATGGCGTCCTCGACGGTGTCGTCGAGTTTCACGCCGCCGCGGGAGAAGAACTTGATGCCGTTGTCGGGCATCGGGTTGTGGCTGGCCGACAGCATCACGCCCAGATCGGCGTCCAGCGCACCGGTCAGGTAGGCCACACCGGGGGTGGGCACCACGCCGAGCCGGATCACGTCCACGCCGGCCGAGGCCAGGCCCGCGACCACCGCCGCCTCGAGGAACTCTCCCGAGGCTCGGGTGTCGCGGCCCACCACAGCGAACGGCCGACGGCCCTCGAACACGCCCGCCTCGCCCAGCACGTGGGCGGCGGCGACGGCGAGGTCGAGGGCCAGTTCGGCGGTCAGCTCGGCATTGGCTCGTCCACGGACACCGTCCGTTCCGAAAAGCCTTGCCATGCGCCGATCAGCGCTTGCTGTACTGCGGAGCCTTGCGGGCCTTCTTGAGGCCGGCCTTCTTGCGCTCCTTGACGCGGGCGTCGCGGGTCAGCAGTCCGGCCTTCTTCAGGGCCGGACGTGAGGCCTCTTCGTCCACGGCGTTGAGCGCCCGGGCGATGCCGAGCCGCAGCGCACCGGCCTGGCCGGTCACACCGCCGCCGACGATCTTGGCGACCACGTCGTAGGCGCCGGCGACCGCTGCGGTCTCGAACGGCTCGTTGACGGTCTGCTGGTGCAGCTTGTTCGGGAAGTACTCCTCCAGCGCGCGGCCGTTGATCTTCCACTGGCCGGTGCCCGGGGTGAGCCGGACGCGGGCGATGGCCTCCTTGCGGCGACCGGTGGCATCGGCCGGCCCGATCACGGCGGGGCGCTCGCCCGGGGCTGCGGACGACGGGGCCGCCTCGGCGCGGTAGGCGATCTCGCGCTCACCCTCGGTGAACGGGGCGAACTCCTCGGTGGTGGTCTCCACGGTCTCGGTCACGGTGCTTCCTTCGGCTCTCACTGAGCGATCTGGGTGATCTGGTACGGCTGCGGCTGCTGGGCGGCGTGCGGGTGCTCGGGGCCCGCGTACACCTTCAGCTTGCTGAGCAGCTGACGGCTGAGCTTGTTCTTGGGCAGCATGCCCCACACGGCACGCTCGACGGCGGCGCGCGGATCCTTGTCCAGCAGCTCGCCGTAGGGCACCGACTTGAGGCCGCCCGGACGCCCGGAGTGCCGGTGCGCGAGCTTGGCCGTCCGCTTGTTGCCGGTCAGGGCGATCTTGGAGGCGTTCACCACGACAACGAAGTCACCGGTGTCCACGTGCGGCGCGAACTGCGCCTTGTGCTTGCCACGCAGGAGCGTGGCGGCGGTGACGGCCAGCCGTCCGAGAACGACATCGGAGGCATCGATCACATGCCAGTTCCGGGTGATTTCACCCGACTTGGGGCTGTACGTAGACACGCTCGTGGACCACTTCCATAGGTAGCTGTTCTGTCGGCAGTGCGGGATCTGCTCAGGCAGACCACAGCGCAACAGCGATTTAGGTTACCCGCCCGTCCGGGGGTGGGTCAAAACGAGCCGGCGGACGGGCTTCCCGGGCTTGTCAGGGCCTCAGAGCAGCGAGAGCAATCCTGCCAGGAACACCGTCGCCACCGGGACCGGCAGGGCCGTCCAGGCCCAATGCCGCACGCCGGGGCGCGGCAGCCTACTGCCCGGGACGGGCGAGCTGACCACGTCGGGCTCGGTCGCGTCGGAGCGGACCGCAACCCAGGTGCCGAGCGCCAGGGCGAGCAGGCCGATCACCAGCATCAGCGGCCGGGGCAGCTCGAACAACCCCTGGTCGAGGCCGAGCCGTCCCGCCGCGATCAGGCCTGCGGCAACCGCAGCCAGGATCAGCATGGTGGCCAGGAACACCACGACCGGACGCTCGACGATCGCCCGCAGCACCCGGTCACCGAGAGCCACCACGACCACCGGGAGCAACGCCGCGACGACCAGGCCGGCCAGCAGGGTCGTCGTGACGCCGACCGCGTCCGGGCCCCACGGCATGGCGGCGACGACGGCGACCAGGCCGAACAGCTGGATCAGGGTGGGGACGACCCCCTTGAGGGTCGCCGTCCTCGACTGCTCCGGCTCAGCCGGCAGGCCGAGCGAACGGGCGTACTCGACCGGGTCGCCGAACGCCTCCTCGGCGCCCTGGCCGCTGTCGACGACATGCGCTTCGACCTCGGCCAGCGCGGCACCGATCCGGTCACCGGACACCCCCTGCAGCCGTAGCTCCAGCAGCATCGCCTCCACCCAGCCGGCTTCCACATGGGGCGCGATGGCCCCGCGGATCTCAGTCATGGACTCTCTCCTTCTCGTTCGTGATGGCGGTGACGGTGTCGGCGAATGCACGCCACTGCACCCGGCGCCGGTCCAGCTCCAGCAGCCCGGCGTCGGTGAGCGCGTAGTACTTGCGACCCGGGCCGGATTCGCCGGCCCGCCACTCGACCCGGACCAGTCCGGCCTGCTCGAAGCGGGCCAGCAGCGGGTAGAGGGTGCCGCCCTTCACCACGCCGAGGCCTGCTTCGGCGAGTTCGCTGGCGATTGCGTAGCCGTAGGTCTCACCGCGGGCGATGACAGCCAGGGCACACATCTCCAGCGCTCCCCTGAGCCACTCGGTGGGCCATCCGCTCTCGGTCATAAGTAGATGGTACGACTATCTAGTCAGTCGCGCAACATAGATGGGTGAGCGATTTAGATCGTCGGCGAATTTCCCTCACAAGCGCCCCACAGGCACCCCTCAGAGGGCCAACAGCGCCGTGGTCGAGCGTGGTGGACATGACGACGACAACCCTCGTGCCCCCGGCTGCCGCGGCGACCGCCGGCTCATCGGGCCTCAACTCCCAGCCGCTGTCGCCACTGATCAGACGTGGATCGCTGGCACTCACCCTGCTGGCGGTGGCCGCCCTCTACACCTGGAACCTGGCAGCGTCGGGCTGGGCGAACTCGTTCTACTCGGCCGCGGTGCAGGCCGGCACGCAGTCCTGGACGGCGTTCTTCTACGGCTCACTGGACGCCGGGAACTCGATCACCGTCGACAAGACGCCGGCGTCGCTGTGGCTGATGGAGCTGTCGGCGCGGGTCTTCGGATTGAGCCCGTGGAGCATCCTGCTGCCGCAGGCCCTGCTCGGGGTGGCGTCCGCCTGGATCCTGTACGGCACGGTGCGGCGCTCGCTGGCCCGCGGCGGGTCGGTGCGGCGCTCGCACTGGGCAGGGATCGTCGCGGCGCTGGCCTTCGCGCTCACCCCGGCAGCCACCCTGATGTTCCGGTTCAACAACCCGGACGCCCTGATGGTGTTCTGCTACGTGGCGGCCGCGGCGCTGACCCTGCGGGCCGCCGAGACGGCGTCCCGGTGGAGGCTGGCGGCCGCCGGCGCGCTGATCGGGCTGGGTTTCCTGGCCAAGATGCTGCAGGCCTTCGTCATCCTGCCCTCGCTGGTGCTGGCCTACGCGATCGGCGCCCCGGCGTCCTGGCGGAAGAAGGTCGTCGACCTGCTCACCGCGTTCTGCGCCATGGTGCTGGCCTTCGGCTGGTGGGTGGCGATCGTCGAACTGGTGCCTGAGTCGTGGCGTCCCTACATCGGCGGCTCGCAGACCAACTCGATCCTGGAACTGACCTTCGGCTACAACGGCCTGGGCCGGCTGAACGGCAACGAGACCGGCTCGGTCGGTGGCACGTCCGGACGCTGGGGACAGCTGGGCCTGCTGCGGATGTTCACCACCGTCTCGGGCGAGATGGTGTCGTGGCTGATCCCGGCGGCGCTGCTGCTCGGCGTGGCCGCGCTGGCGCTGCTCGGACGCCGTGGCTGGGCGACCACGTTCCGGGCCGGCGTCGAGACCCATCGCACCCGGGTCAACGCGGCGTTGGCGCTGTTCGGCAGCTGGCTGGTGATCAACACGCTGGTGTTCAGCTTCATGGCCGGCATCTACCACGACTACTACACGGTGGCACTGGCCCCGGCGATCGGCGGCACCCTGGCGCTGGGCGGCGCGGTGGCCTGGACCTATCGGCGGACCTGGCTGGGCCGCGGGGCGCTGGCTCTGGCCGCGGTGGCCACCGGAGTCTGGGGCGTCGCACTGGCCTCGGTCGCAGGCGGGATCTACTTGTGGATCTCGATCGCCGCGGCCGCGGTGCTGGTCGGTTGCGCGGCGGTGTTCCTGTTCGGGCGGACCGTGCTGCGGTCGCTGCAGACGGCGGCGATCTCCGCCGCCGTCATCGCGGGACTGGCCAGCCCGGCCGCCTACTCGGTGAACACCGCCGCCACCCCGCACACCGGTTCGATCGTCACCGCGGGACCTGCCCGCACCGGGATCGCGGGCGGCAACGGTGGCCCCGGTGGCGGTGGCCAGGGCGGGGGACGTCCGGGCGGCTTCGGGCAGGGACAGACCGGGCAGGGACAGACCGGGCAGGGGCCGCAGGGCACCCAGCCCGGCGGCACCAGCCAGGGTCAGCCCGGCGGTACCACTGGCACCGGGAATGACGGCGCCGGCTTCGGCGGCGGCCGGGGTGGCGGCGCGGGCGGCCTGCTGAACGGCGCCTCGGTGTCGTCCGAGCTGCTCACCGCGCTGCAGGCGAACGCGTCCGAGTACACCTGGGTGGCGGCCACCACCGGTGCCCAGAACGCCGCCAGCTACCAGCTGGCCAGCGGGTATCCGGTGATGGCGATCGGCGGCTTCAACGGCTCCGACCCGTCCCCGACGCTGGCGCAGTTCCAGGAGTGGGTGGCGCAGGGCAAGGTGCACTACTTCATCGGCGGCGGCAACTTCGGCGGCCAGAACGGCGGCAGCCAGGCGGCGTCCGAGATCGCCACCTGGGTGCAGCAGAACTACACCGCGACGACGGTCGGCAACACCACCGTCTACGACCTGACGGCGGCGAAGTGAGCACCGCGATGACCCTGGCCGACGACACCACGCGCGGACGGCATCCACTGCCCGCCCGGTTGGCCAGCGTCGAGATCGTCATCCCGGTGTACAACGAGGCGGCCGACCTGGAGCGTTCGATCCGGCGGCTCACCGGCTTCCTGGACGACGCCCTGCCCTACCGGCACCAGGTGACCATCGCCGACAACGCGTCCACCGACGACACCCTGGCGATCGCCCAGCGGCTCTCGGTCGATCTCGACGGCGTCCGCGTCGTGCACCTGGACGCCAAGGGTCGCGGACGAGCCCTGAAGCAGACCTGGCTGGCCAGTGACGCCGACGTCGTCGCCTACATGGACGTCGACCTGTCGACCGACCTGAGCGCGCTGTTGCCGCTGCTCGCTCCCCTGGTCAGCGGGCACTCGGACGTGGCGATCGGCAGCCGGCTGGCCCGCGGTTCGCGGGTGGCGCGCGGGCCGAAGCGGGAGTTCATCTCGCGGACCTACAACCTGATCCTGCGCGGCGCGCTGCGGGTGTCGTTCAGCGACGCCCAATGCGGCTTCAAGGCGATGCGGGCCGACGTGGCGAGGCGGCTGCTGCCGTTGGTCGAGGACACCAACTGGTTCTTCGACACCGAACTGCTGGTGCTCGCCCAGCGGTCCGGGCTACGGATCCACGAGGTGCCGGTGGACTGGATCGACGACCCGGGCACCACCGTCGACATCGTCGCCACCGCGACCGAGGACCTGCGCGGCGTGTGGCGGCTGCTGCGCGGGCTGACCACCGGACGGATCCCGATCGGTGCGGTGCGCGCCGAGCTGGCCCGCCCGCCGATGAGCTCGCCGTCGGGCGGCGCGGTGGCCGGTGTGCCGGCCGGGCTGTTCGGGCAGCTGATCCGGTTCGGAGCGATCGGCGTGGCATCGACCGTTGCCTACGCGGTGCTGTACCTGCTGCTGCGGGTCGTTCTCGACGCGCAGGCGGCGAATCTGGTCGCCCTGGCGGTCACCGCGGTGGCGAACACCGCCGCGAACCGGGTGATCACTTTCGGCGTTCGTGGCGCGGACGGCCTGGTCACCCACCACGCCACCGGCCTGCTCGCCTTCGTGGTCGCGCTCGGTTTGACCGGCGGCTCGCTCGCCGCACTGCACCTGATGGTTCCGGACGCCGCCCGCTGGCTCGAGTTGCTCGTCCTGGCCGTCGCCAATGCGGTGGCGACCGGGGTGCGATTCGTGGCCCTGAAGCTGGTGATGGCAAGCTCGCCCTGATCCACCGCCCGTCGAAACCCAGCCACCGCCGGTCGAGCTTGTCGAGACCCAGCCACCGCTGGCCGAGCTTGTCGAGACCCGGGTGATGTGATTTCGACAAGCTCAATCACCGGTGGTCGAGTTTGTCGAGACCCAGCCACCGCCGGCGAGCTTGTCGAGACCCCCAAACCGAAGGAGAGCCCAATGCCACAGCGACGCGGAATCGTGGTCGTCACCGGGGTCGGCCGCTCCCGTGGGATCGG
>NZ_JAPUED010000089.1:15057-16170 GCF_027492755.1 Micropruina sp.
CTAGACTCCGGGCGTGGTGAATCTCGGCGACCCCCCGGTGATCGCGCAGGTCGTCCGCAACGGGTTCGTCGAGTCCGCGCATCGCGGCATCATCGTGGTGACCCGCGCGGACGGTTCGGTGTCGTACAGCCGCGGCGACTACACCAGCGACATCCTGCCCCGGTCGGCGCTGAAGCCCTTGCAGGCTCTGGCGATGGTGCGCTGCGGGTTGGACGTGCCGTCCGATCAGTTGGCGGTGGCGTGCGCCAGCCACAGCGGCGAACCGATGCATCTGCAGACCGTGCTCGACCTGCTGCACGGCGCGGGGCTGGACGAGTCCGACCTGCGCAACACGCCTGATCTGCCCCTGATGGACGCCCAACGCAACGAGTGGATCGCCGCCGGTCGCGGGCCGTCGTCGCTGGCCCAGAACTGCTCGGGCAAGCACGCGGCGATGCTGGCGACGTCCGCGCTCAACGAGTGGCGCCGGGACACCTACCTGAACCGCGGCCACCCGGCCCAGCAGGCGGTGCTGGAGACCATCCGCAGCCTCGGCGTCCGGATCGCCTGGACGTCCATCGACGGCTGCGGTGCGCCGGCGCTCGCAGTCAGCCTGGTCGGGCTGGCTCGCATGTTCGGCACCATCGCCTCGGCCACCGGCGGCGCCGAGAAGGAGATCGCGGACGCCATGCGCAGCCACCCCGAACTGGTCGGCGGCACCGGACGCGACGTCACCGATCTGATGCGCGGGGTGCCGGGCATGGTGGCCAAGGATGGCGCCGAAGGCGTCTACGCCGCCGGTCTGCCCGACGGCCGCGGCATCGCGATCAAGATCGCCGACGGCGGCATCCGCGCACGGCCGGTGGTGATGGGCGCCGTGTTGCGCCGGCTGTGGCTGGGCGATGCCGGCCTGCGCGCCCGAATGATGGAAGCCCCGATCTACGGACGCGGCCAAGTGGTCGGCGCCGTCATCCCGATCGACATCTGAGCAGTCCTTCGCGGGCGCACCCGCACGCCTCAGTCACCCCGGAATGGATCCGGGATCTTCACGACCCGCGCTTGTTCGGCTGAGACTTGCTCGGCTGAGGAGATCCCGGCATTCGCCGGGATGACAGAAGCCCCCGTGCCGCGACC
>NZ_JAPUED010000090.1 GCF_027492755.1 Micropruina sp.
TCGCGGCGACCTGCCGGGTCAGGTAGTCATACCCCGACCCGGCAGTCAGTCGCCGTAAAGACATCGTCACACCCAGAACAGGCAGATAGGCTCACCCTAGGTGGCCAGCCGCCGTAAAAGGCGTAGTCAGGGGTTGGTGCCAGAGGTGTGTCAGGCACGGAGGAGCGTCCCTACAGGGGTGGGGGAGGCTGCCTGGACGGCGAGGAGGGGTGGGTCGCTGGGGGTCTCAGGGTTGAGGGCTCGGGCAGGGGCGGGGTAAGGGCTCGGTGGCGGACGACGGGGCTCTGGGTCGGGGGATCTCAGCTCAGCCACGGGTCGGGGTGTAGCCATGGTCGGCGAGCCAGGCCCGGGCGCGTCCGAGTTGGCGGTCTTCGCTGAACGAGAACCAGGCTTCGAGCAGGTCGGGCCAGCGGGTGAGAGTGTCCTTGAACCGGCGGAAAGCGCCGCGGCCCTGGATGGCGACTGCGAGGAGGTCCGCGATGGTGTCGTCGTCGAGTCGGTCGATGAAGGTCTCCATGTCGTGGTAGCCGTCGCGGGAGCCTTGGCCTTCGACCAACAGCCACCCGTCCTCGTCTTGGTCGTCGGGGTTGTCGAACTCGCTGTCGGAGTCTGCCCACTCGCCGGTGGCGGTGTTGATGCGGACGGTGGTGGTGAACCTTTCGGTTTCCAGTGCGGTGGTCAGCAGGTCAAGGTCGACCGGGAGGGGACGCAGGAAGGGCAGCGGCGCGGTGCCGAGTTTGGCGTCGAGCGCGTCTGCGAGGGTGTGGTCGCCTTCCCAGGCTCGCTCGCGGAGCCTGGTCGTGCAGTCGCAGGCGGCCGGGACCGCCGCACCGATTCCCGCGCGCAGCGCGTCGAGGAGTCCGTCGCCGATCAACTGCAGAGCGTCGTGTGGCCATTCCTCGCCCGCGATCAGGGCGAGCAGTGCGTCGCTGTCCTTGCTGTAGACCGAGCCACGCAACGCCCTGCGGATGTCGTCTGCTCCCATGAACACCATACTTACCGACAGGGGGTTTGCCGTCACCGGTGTTTGCGACGTGTTGCACGCCCGAGTGGACGGTTCACCCCGGCGGCCGGTGGTTCGTCCGAGTTGCCTGACCTACGGTCTGCTGGATACACCGCCGGATAGGGTTCACCGCGTGGAGTGCGACTCGATCCGGATCGTTTCCTGGAACTGTCAGGGCGGTTTCCGTAACAAGTGGCGTCGGGTGGTGGGGTTCGAGCCGGACATCTTGGTGGTGCCCGAGTGTGAGCCGCTAGACCTTCTAGATGCCCCGGTGTTGTTCGATCCGTTCCCGATGGAGCAGTCGCTGCGGTTCGCACGGGACGCGTCCCCGAAGGGGTTGGCGGTGTTCGCGACCAACGACTGGCGGCTCGCTGTCCATGGCGCCTACGACGAGCGCTTCGACTATGTCGTGCCGGTGATCGCATCACGGGGTGGTCAGTCGATTACGCTCGTGGCGGTGTGGGCGATGCCGAGTCCGGGGAGTGGGGACTATCCCGAGCGGCTCCATCAGGCTGTTTCTCATTACGCCGGCCTGTTGCGGGAGCCTGTGGTGATGATCGGGGACTTCAACAGCAATACCGGTTTTGACGCCGATCATCGGCTCGGTAGCCACTCCGACTTGGTGGCGCGTCTGGCCGCCGGTGGTGTGGTCAGCGTCTATCACGAGCGGACGGGTGAGGCTCAGGGTGGTGAGACTCAGCCGACGTTCTTCATTAACCGTAACCTGGCCAAGCCCTACCACCTGGACTACTGCTTCGTGTCGGAGTCGCTGTATGGCGCCGTCGCTGGGTTCAATATCGGTTCGCCTGATGACTGGCTGGACGTCAGCGATCACCTTCCCTTGGCGGTCACGTTCGCTTTGAGCCGATAGACGCCTGCGGATGGATTGGTGTCGGGCGGGGTAGGGGAGCGCCGGTCCTGGTGGAGCGTTCGATCCGCTTTGTGGCGATCCGTGGCGTTGGTGACCAGCGGCTTGGGTGGGAGTCGGGGTCTCGCGCCGAGCGTTGGCGATCTTTGTTGGCGTGCGTCGGCGGCGGCGCACTGGCACGATGAGGCGAGACGAGGAAGCTAGGACGGGACATCTCAGGTGGCCAAGTGCAGGGTGTGTAGCGAGTTGGTGTGGTCTTCGGCAAGATCGACAATCACGGTGCCGCCGGAGTTGTCAGGCGAGGTCGCGTGCGACTGGTGCCGGTCCAGCTTGCAGGCATTAGCTGAAGGGACCATCCAGCGGAGTGCCTACGCGCAGTTGACCGACTACGCACGTAAGGACGAGGTTCTGTCGGCGATCCTCACTTCCCTGTGGGAGCGGATGATGGCCGAGGAGCTTGTGCGGCGGGCCGCCTCTGTCGACCGGGTTGCCGTTGTGGAAGCGATGCCGACTACGTCCGGCTTCAACTTCGAGGGGTCCTCGATCGTCCGGTACCTGGGCTTCCGCAGCGCTGAGGTCGTGGTCGGGATGGGTGTGTTCCGCGCCATCGGGGCGGACTTCTCGGACTTCTTCGGCACCGAGTCGAACAGCCTCAACAAGAAACTCGGCGAAGCGAAGGAAGCCGCGTTCAGGAGGTTGCAGGCCGAGGTATCCGACGCGGGTGGCAACGCGATCATCGGCGTTGACCTGGACTACACGATGTTCGGTACCTCGATCGTTGGCGTCATCGCGTCGGGCACGGCCGTTGTGATCGAACCGTGCGGTGACTGACACTCGCTCGCCGGTTCGGGCGGTTGTCCGCTCGCCTAAGTTGGCTGCGCTGGCTCAACGCGATGACCTCTGTCCAGGAGGGGCGGACCCGGAGCGCCGGGGGCCCGGACGAAGGGATGCGCGGAGTGTCGGGCATTTCCCGCATGGCTGCGGATGAGTTGGATGAGCTGGCTCAGCTGACTGCCGAGTACGGCCGATTGATCAGCTACGCCCAGGCTGCCGAGATCACAACGGCGTCGGTCCGCACTCTCAAGCGGCTCACAGCCGCTGGCGATCTGCCCTGCTACCGGATCGGTCGGGCCAGGGTCCTGAGAGTGAGGACTGCTGATGTGTACGCCCTGATCCGGCGGGTCGCCTGACCGCGCTGAGGCAGCCTTGCCCCGTCCTCTTCGCGGTGGAGTTTCCCAGCGCTGGCCACCGAAGCCTTCGCTGACTGCCTGTCATGGGTGAGCGTTCAGTTCGAAGGAGGCCAGGGTGTCCAGACAGGCAATGAGGCAGGCCGCGCGGCGACGTGTGCAGGAAGCGCTCGCGGTCAAGCAGAAGGAACGCGAGGCCCAGGAGCGCCGACTCCAGGCCTCAGCGGTGGCGGTGTTGACCGCGCTGGCCGAGCGCGACGCTGCGATCACTGTGGCTGAGCAGGCTGCCGCGACGTCGATCGCGGCGATGGTCGCCGAAGGGCTGAGCCTGGCCGAGATCGCCGACTGGTGCGGTGGGCTGGAGGTCCGTGAGGTCACCAGGCTGTCCAGGATCGCACCGCAGGGCGTGGCATCGTGAGCGGCCAGCCGGTGCGCTGGCGGGCGAGTTGGGCGTTCGCGCAGATCACTGGAATCTTGTTCAGCGCCTCGGTCTGGATCGTGCTCATGGCTGTCGCGCCGGAGGTGGTTGTGTCCGTGCTGCTGGGTGGGGTCGTCTTCGTCGCCGGGTTCCGGACGCGTGTGGTGCTGTGGCTGGTGTTCGGAGCACGACCGGCTGTCGGGCGCGATCGCGAAGCTCTGTTGCGCGCAATCGTGCCGGTCTCTTCACTGCGTGGCCGAGGCCAGCCCGAGGTGTTCGTGGGCCGAGGGCGTAGGTCGCGCGGCTGGGATGTCCTGGTTCCGTGCCGGGGTTCTCTGCTGACGAGCGAGTTCATGCTGGCCCGGATCAGGGCGGGTCAGGTCTCCGACATCGAGGTGAGCATCCGGGTCGCGCGCGCGTTCGGTCAACTGCCGGCGGTCGGATCTCGGCTCACGCTGGCGGTTGCCGTCTACTGCCTGCCGTGGGCGATCGTCGGCGACGCAGCGCGGAGGGTCGCGCGTCGGCTGGCGCGGGTGCCGCTGATGCCGCTGTCGTGGCGGATGCGTCCGCTGGTGTTCGGTCTTGGGCTGATGGACGCCGTCCAGCACGCCCGGTGGCAGGCCACCGTCCCGCTGCTCGTCCTTGCGGTCCTGACCTACACGACCGGACCACTCAACCGAGCCTGGCGACGCAAGTTGACCGAGATGGGCAACCGCCGCGTCGCCGACGAGGGTCCAGAACTGGTACACGCAGCGACGCCGCTCAGCCCGCGCTATCCGCAAGGCCATCGCTCCGTCGTCGATCTGGAGGTGCCTCATGAGTGACCGGACTGGTATCGAACTGGATGCGCAGGAGGCCTACGAGGCGATCCGCAGTATCAACCACGCCACGATCTTCACCGGCGACGGCATCCCGGCGCCGGTGGTGTATCGGGTGCTCGGGTTCCTGCAGAGCGCCGGCGGCTACGGGTTGGCCCAGGCACTCGGACAACTCGCCCGAGGCCTGGAGCGGTCACTGTCCACCTACGACGTCTGTGAGGACGACGGCCGCGACCCGGCCGACTCGGTCGCTCACGCCGTGAGCTCACTAACAGACGCCGCGGACCTGCTGCAGCGCGTGGGCCCGCTGCTCGATGACGCGCAGGCGGCGATATCCCGCCAGGGCTACCGCACTCAGGGTCATGGCGCCGGTTAGCTCGGTGAGACTCGATGCCTCTGGAGTCGGTTGAGTCCCAGCTCCGGACCATCCGACCTTGTAGTTCCGGTGGGCTGAGCCTGTCAGTCCCCACTGGGAGACTGCCAAGATGCTCAGACCCGACACCCGTGACTACTCGAAGCTCATTGCCCACCAGTCGGTGGGGGTGCCCCCGAAGGGGGAGCCGCTGAACCCGCCGCGACCGGCTCGTTGCACGGCTCGGTCATACGGCGGTGAGGTTGTGGTTGTCGAGGGTGTCGTAACCAGCCGGATGGGCAACTGGTTGGCGTTCTCAGCTGAGTACGAGGGCTGGGGCCAGTGGATCGCGATTGTGCGGTCGTCCTGTTGCGAGCCGCTGGACTGACGATGCCGGCTAGCAGATTCGATGGTCTCGGTGTCGGCGGGTGACTCAGAGCTCTCCGGTGGTGTTCCAGCGCAGCACCGCCTCGCGCAGTTCGCGACGGGTCTGCTGGCGATCCGCACGCCGCTCGCGACGGTGGAGATCGCCGCAGTGGCACATCTCGCACGAGCACAGCCCGCGGCCGTCCCACAACCAGTCCCAGTGACAGTGGCCGCGCCCCTGCCACAGGGCGTCCAAGGAGTACGGGTCGGGAAGGTCACACACGCCATCGGCGTGATCGTGGACTTCAACGCACGGAACATCGCCACGAGCAAGACGAACATGGAACGGTGCGTGGGCATCGGTACGAGACACAGTGGGCCTCCGAGGGCTCTGGAGCCCCGGCCCGCGATCCCTCGGTGAAGGACGGAGGGGGCTATGGTTTGAGCTCTCTGCGCGGTCGTGTCCTCATGGATGTCATCTTCGCATGAGCCGCCGACCGTCGTGGTGCCGAGCGCCGCTGCCGCCGTGGCGCGTGCGTGCCTCTCGCGCTGATGGTGGCCACCGAAGCCTTGGTCATCTGCCTGTATGAGTGAAGGGCCTTCGCCCCTTCCTCGCTGCAGAGCCTGGAGGTGCCGCTGATGGACGCGTTCGCTGACGCAGGAGCCGGGATTCGTCTCCGTCCGGCTGATCTCCCACTGGTGCTGCAGGAGCAACTCGAACTCCTCGACGTGCGCCAGGCCGCCGGCGCCACGGACGCCGAACTGGCCGAACTGGTTGCCGAGCTACGCCAGCTGCAGAGCTGGTGAGTGTCGTGTTCGGTCGGGACTGGACGCCGCAGGAGCGGGCTGAGGCTCGCCGCCACACGGTCGATCAGTTGCATGCGCAACTGGCTGAGCAGGTCTCTAGGCTGGACAGCCTTGGGGCCTGGCAGCAGTGGCTGGGTCTGGTGCGCAGCCTCCATTCCTACTCGTTTGCGAACACGCTCCTCATTGCTGCGCAGCGGCCGGACGCGACGATGGTGGCCGGGTTCAACGCCTGGAAGCAGCGGGGCCATTGGGTTCGCAAGGGCGAGAAGGCCATCAAGATCCTGGCGCCGATCCTGCACAAGATCCCGCTGACCGACGCGGCGGGACAACCGGTGCTGGACGACCACGGCGAGCCGCGGTTCCGTAGGCAGATGGTTGGTGTGAAGCCGGTCAGCGTGTTCGATGCCAGCCAGGTCACCCCCGAGGTGGCCGGTCCACCACAGCCACAGCTGCTGACCGGTCAGGCGCCGGCGGGGTTGTGGGAGTCGCTGTCGGAGCTGGCGAAGGTCGAGGGCTACACGGTGACTCGCGGGGATTGCGGGCCGGCGAATGGGCACATCGACTTCGAGACTCGCGAGATCCGGGTGAGGGCTGATGTCGGTGAGCTGATGGCCTGCAAGACGCTGTGCCACGAGGTGGCGCACGCTCTCACGATGACACCCGCCGATGTCGAGACCTATGCTCCGCAGCGGGAGTTGCGGGAGGTCGAAGCCGAGTCCGTGGCGTACACCGTGCTCGGCGCGCATGGAGTCGATAGCTCTCAGTACACGTTCGACTACGTGGCTGGCTGGGCCGCCCGTGCCGCCACCGGCAGCACCTCGATAGCGGACATCATCACCGCGACCGGGCAGCGCGTGATCGCCGCCGCCGATCGCATCCTCTCCCACACCAACCCATCGCCCGCCATCGAGGACGACCTGGTCGACCAGTGGGGACAGACCGTCCAGCCATCCCCGGCGATCGCCGCTGAGCCGGTGTCGTGGGAGGTCGTCTCCGATGCTGTCTCACGGCTGGTTCGTGGCGAGCAGAAGGCCCTCCCGCGAACTCCGCACGCCCTGCCGGGGGTGCCGCGATGACCGCCGAGGACGACCAGATGACGCCGGCGGAGTACGCCTTCAGCGAGGCGCTGGGTCATGTTCGTAATGCCACGTCGGCCCTGTTGGGTGAGGAGGATCAGTCCAGCGACAGCCTGCTGCTGGGGATCGCCGGGCTGGATCTGCAAGGCCAGTTCGGCGACATCTGGCCGGTCTGGATCGACGATGACCGAGCCGCGGCGGAGTCCCTCGCCGAAGCCGAGCGGCTCCTCGGTGGGGTGATCGATCAGGTGCCGCTGGGGCTGTGGGCCGCGCTGACATCATTGCGACGGCAGGTCAGTGATGGCGACCGTTGACGACCTGCTGCGCACCTTGCACCGTCAAGCCGCCGGACTCCGTCCGGTCGGTGACACGGCCCGGCAACTCCCTGCGCACCTGCGCGGCTGGATGCCGCTGGCGACCAACGCATTGCGGGTTCTGGAGCCGCTGGACCCGCGTCCAGATGACCGCGAACTGTACGGACTGCTGCACACCCTCAGCCAAAGCCCCGGCATCCGGTCAGGCCGAGCAGATGCCGGAGTCGCCCGAGTCGCGTTGACCGTCGGAGCCCTGGGTGACGTGCTCAACAGCGCCCCCGAGGCCGTCGCACACGCTGGTCAGGTCCAGCGCTCCAGGCTGCAAGCCAGCATCCACGCAGCCTTGCACGCGACCGCCCGGAGGACCTTCGACATCGCCCAGGCCGCCGGTCACGAGCGCGCCGGCGACACCGTACGCAAGGTCGCCCAAGCCACTGAACTCGCCGCGCTCCTACCGCCGATGGCCAGGGTCTCCACCCTGGAACGCCTCACCGTGACCCGGCTCACCCCCGACACCGTCGACGGAGCCGTCCAGCTATGGGCCGGTGTCGCTGAGCAGACATTCCACAACTTCCGGCTGGTCACCGGTGTCGCGCTGCAGGACGCCGCCGCCACCCTCGCCCTATTGAGTCTCACCGCCGCCGACACCCTGCAGCAGGCCGCACGCCGCAACATGCTTGACCGCGGGCCAGCCCGAGAAGCAGCCCGGCTCCTGGCCGAGGCATCCGATGCTTGGCGTGCCGCCGCGACCTGGCCGTCCCGAGTCCAACTGGGAGGCCGCGCCTACGAGCATCAACAGGCCGCCCGGGCCGTCCGGGAAGCCCTCACCGGGCCACCACTGGCCAGGCTCACCCTGCGCCAACAAACCCAGACGCTGCGGGCTGCGGTCAGCGCCGCCGTCGCCATCGGGGTTCTGCAAGTCGCCGCGGTTGCTGCCGCTGCGGAGCGCGGTGGGTTGTGGATCGCGCACGAGCGTCCCAACCTTCGCCCACCCGGAGTGCAGCGCCGCCAGGTCAAACTCGACTGGGAGACCATGGGCTGGGGACACCCCGCCGGACGCCACCTCACCGACCAAGCCCACGCCGCCCACCAGGCGCTTGCTGCCGCCGCCGAAGCGCTCGACCAGGCCGTCCTCCCCGGAGCACCATTGCGGGGCGACGCCGGCCGGATCGAACTCGTCGGCAACCGCATCGTCGCCGACTGGTGGGAGACCATCGAACCGGCCACCCGCCACCCGAGGCCAGACCGGGAAGTCTCCGCTCGTGGCCATCGCGCGTCGGTCGACCGCGGTATCGGCCGGTGACCGGGCAATGGGAAGGGTCTGGAAGTATGACTGACGTGGTCCCAGCCAACTACGCCTCGACCCTGAGTAGCATCAAGCATCTCGTCCACCAGTCCCGCTACGCCGCCCAACAGCGGGTCAACACCGAGCTGTTGCGCCTCTACTGGCACATCGGCGACACGTTGAGACAACGCCAGCGCGATGCTGAGTGGGGCAGTAACGTCGTCGGTAGGCTCGCCGACGATCTGCGGGCGGAGTTTCCGACAATGCGAGGTTTCTCCAGGGCGAACCTGTTCTACATGAGGCGGGTCGCCGAAGCCTGGCCGGACGTCACCGAGTTCGTCCAGCAAGCTGCTGGACAAATTCCTTGGACCCAACTGACGCTTCTCCTCGACAAGGTTGACGACCCAGCGCTACGCGACTGGTACGCCGCCAGATCGGCTGCTCATGGCTGGTCCCGCGCCGTCCTGGGGCATCAGATCGCCACCAGCCTTCACCAACGGGAGGGCGCCGCCCCCACCAACTACGAGGCCGCACTCGAGCGGAGTGACTCCGCGCTGGCCCAGGAGATCACGAAGGATCCGTACGCGCTCGGATTCCTGGCCGTAGGCAGTGACATCAACGAGCTGGACCTGGAGAACCGGCTGGTCGAGCGCATCATCGAGACCCTCCGCGAACTTGGTCCGGGGGATTGGGATGCCGCGGAGTCGAAACTGGCGCTATTGGTCTGATCGACCACCTGGGATAGGTCACCAACTGCTGTATAGTCATGGGGTGCTGACTATTGCTTCACGCCTCGACGTCATGAACCGGCTCGGCCGGGCCATGGCCGATCCGACGCGTTCTCGTATCCTGATGGCCCTTCTGGACGGTCCGAGCTATCCGGCTGTGCTGTCCCGTTCGCTTGAGCTGGGCCGGTCGAATGTCTCGAACCATCTGACGTGTCTTCGTGATTGCGGGATCGTGGTCGCTGAGCCCGAGGGCCGTCAGACGCGCTACGAGATCGCGGATCCGCATCTTGCGGCGGCGCTCAAGTCACTGGTCGACGTGACGCTCGCGGTCGATGAGAACGCCCCTTGCCTGGACGCCTCGTGCACGGTGCCGGGTTGCTGCGGAATCGGAGCGGGCGCATGAGTGAGGTGACGAAGCCCCAGGTGGAGGGCGTCGAGCTCGAGGATGACGATGACGATGACCATGACGGTCCCTGGTGGACCGATCGCGGAATCATGGTCCCGGTCTTCTCCGGTGTCGCTTTCCTCACCGGCCTGATCCTGGAGTGGTCCGGGATGGAGATCCCGGCGCTGGTGTTGTTCTGGGCCGGCCTGCTGCTGGGTGCATCCACGTTCACTCCCGGCGCGATCCGGAAGCTGTTCAAGGGCAAGCTCGGCATCGGGCTGCTGATGACGATCAGCGCCGTCGGTGCGGTGATCCTCGGCTACGTCGAAGAGGCCGCCGCCCTGGCGTTCCTGTACTCGATCGCCGAGGCGCTGGAAGACAAGGCCATGGACCGTGCCCGCGGCGGACTGCGGGCACTGCTCAAGCTCGTCCCCGAGACCGCGACCGTCCGCCGCGGCGGGGCCTCTGTTGAGGTCGCCGCGAAGGACCTGGCTGTCGGGCAGCTCATGCTGGTGCGACCGGGCGAGCGGATCGCGACCGACGGCATTGTCCGCACTGGCCGCTCCAGCCTCGACACCTCAGCGATCACGGGGGAGTCGATCCCGGTCGAGGTCGAGCCCGGCGACGCCGTATCTGCCGGCGCGATCAACACCGCTGGTGCGCTGGAGGTCGAGACGACCGCAGCGGGCACCGACAACTCGCTGACCACGATCGTCGACCTGGTGGAGAAGGCGCAGGCAGAGAAGGGCGACCGCGCCCGCCTCGCCGACCGTATCGCCCGCCCGCTCGTGCCCGGCGTACTCATCCTCGCTGCGCTCGTCGCGATCATCGGGTCGTTGTTCGGCGACCCGGAGCTGTGGATCACCCGCGCCCTGGTCGTGCTGGTGGCGGCGTCGCCGTGCGCGCTGGCGATCTCGGTGCCGTTGACGGTGGTGGCTGCGATCGGGTCGGCGAGCAAGTTCGGTGTGATCATCAAGTCCGGTGCGGCGTTCGAACGGTTCGGCGTGATCCGCCACGTCGCTGTCGACAAGACCGGCACCCTGACCCGCAACGAGCCCGCCGTCACCGCAGTCCTCACCGCCGACGGCATCACCGAGGAGCAGGCGCTGGCGTGGGCGGCCGCGCTGGAGCAGCACAGCACCCACCCCCTCGCCGCCGCGATCACCGCTGCCGCGCCGGGCGCTCCTGCGGCGGAGGGCGTGACCGAGCAGGCCGGCCACGGCATCGAAGGTGAGCTCGATGGCGCGCGGATCACGGTCGGCAGTCCCCGCTGGCTCGACGCCGGGACCCTCGGCGACCGGGTCGCGGGCCTGGAGGAGCAGGGCATGACGGTCGTCATCGTCCACCGCGACAGCACGCCGGTCGCCGCGATTGGCGTCCGCGACGAACTGCGCCCCGAGGTCCCCGAGGTCGTCCGCACCCTCGCCGCACAGGGCGTCGGGGTCACCATGCTCACCGGCGATAACGCCCGCACCGCCCGCGCCCTCGCCGCCCAAGCCGGGATCGGTGACGTGCGTGCCGAGCTGCGCCCGGAGGACAAGGCCGCCGCGATCGCGGAGCTCGGTCAGCACGGGTCGGTGGCGATGATCGGCGACGGCATCAACGACGCTCCCGCCCTCGCCGCTGCCGACATCGGCATCGCGATGGGCGCGACCGGCTCGGATGCCGCGATCGAATCCGCCGACGTCGCCTTCACCGGCCACGACCTGCGCCTGCTCCCGCGAGCGTTCGACCACGCCCGTCGCGGACGCCACATCATCAACCAGAACATCGTCCTGTCGCTGCTGATCATCACCGCCCTGCTCCCGCTCGCCCTCTTCGGCGTCCTGGGACTTGCAGCCGTGGTGCTCGTGCACGAGATCGCCGAGGTGGTTGTGATCCTCAACGGCCTGCGCGCCGCCCGCACACGGAAGACCGGCGCGTGACCGCGCAGGACATCGCCGCGACGATCGACGAAGACGATGCGGGCCCACGGCCGCAGGCGAGGAGAGCCCTCGGCGTCGCCCTGATTGTGGCCTTGCTCGCTGTGGTGCTCGACCAGGGCTCGAAGGCCCTCGCCGTGGCACAGCTGACCCCCGGTGAACGGGTCCCGCTGGTCGGCGACCTGTTCGGCCTGTCCCTGGTCTACAACCCCGGAGCCGCGTTCTCACTCGGCTCCGGGGCCACCTGGATCATCACCCTCCTCGGCGTCCTCGCCGCCGTCGCGGTGGTCATCTTCGCAGTGCGGCTGAGCGGTGCCCGGTGGGGCCTCGTACTGGGGCTGGTCCTCGGCGGGGCCGTCGGCAACCTCATCGACCGGCTGCTGAACCCGCCCGCGTTCGGACGCGGGCAGGTCACCGACTTCCTCGCCTACGGCGACCTGTTCGTCGGGAACGTCGCCGACGTCGTCGTCGTGCTCGGTGTCGGCCTGGTCTGCCTGAACCTCTTCAGATCTACCCCTCGCACGACAGCGGACAGCGAACGAACGGACAGCCCTTCATGAAGGTAGAGCTGCTACACATCGTCGACTGCCCAAACACCGCCATCGCAGAAGCGCACGCGCGCGCCGCGCTGGACACGCTCGGGTTCACCGACGTGCCCGTTGAGTTGGTGACGATCCAGACCGAAGCTGAAGCGGCGAGCTCTGCGTTCGGAGGCTCGCCCACGATCCTCGTCGATGGCGTCGACCTGTTCCCGACGGCACCGGTTCAGTCGCTGGCGTGCCGCGTCTACGCGACGGGAAGCGGGTTCGCCGGAGCACCTACTCAGGAGCAGTTGGAGGTTGCCTTGCGAGACGCGGGTGATCTCGCTTCGCGCGCTCCTGTGCATGTGTCGATCATCGCGTGAGTGCGCTGTAGCGGGCGTTGCTGGCCACGACGGCATCCACCCAGCGGGTCGCCGCGACGATGTGCAGGCCGGTCAAGCGGGCGATCACGGGGGCCGGGAGCTCCTGGGCGAGAGAGGCCAGAGCGCCGGCGCGAGCGTGACGGGCCCGGATGGAGAATTTCGCCAGCCTGTCAGTGAGGGAGTCGCGGGAGAGCGGAGCGCCGTGATTCTGCCCCGGAAACAGCCAGTCCGATTCGCCGGCGTCGGTGAGCAGACGCGGCGCGTCGCGGTGCTCGCGCGCGGCGATCGCGAGCTGACCGATCGCCTCGGGTAGCTCCAACGGGTCTGGCCCGAGTCGGATCGTCACCCGCTCCGTGCCGGTGATGTCGGTCACGCGCAGCAGATGCAACCGGGCGACCGGGATCCCGAACAGCAGGAGCAACGCCCCGGCAAGCCTGGTCCGAGGATCCTCGTCCTCGGCGCTGAGCACGTCGCCGAGCAGCTCCCAACGTTCGTCGGCGCTGGCGCCCGTGGGGGTGTTCGCGCTTCGGCGGAGGGGAGGGACGCGCAGGCGAGGGCAGACCTTGTTGCTGGCCGCCCACTCCAGGAATGCCGTGACGCGTCGACGAACCGGGGGGCCGTCAACGAGCCAGAGCTCGAGTCGTCCCTGATCGAGCATCGCCAGAGACTCCGAGCGGATGGTAAGCCAGCTCATCAGGTCGAGAACTTGCTGCAGCTCCTGCCGCCGCCCGTCCGATTGCCGTCGCCCGACCGGGCGGGCCTGTTCGCGTAGCTGCCGCAGATGACGCCAACGGACGAACCGGTCGAACAGGCGGCGATGATCCGGGTTGGCGATCTGGGCCGACCGGTCTTGGCACCAGGTCTCGAATCGGATCAGTTGCTCGTCCCGTGCGGGCAGCAGGCCATGCTCGGCTAGCAGTGCCCTCACGGGGCCTGTCGACCCTGGCGTGCCGAGTCGATCCAGCAATTCGTGGCTCAGCGGCTCTGTGCTCGTCAGTGCCTCTCGCAGGATCGCGACCGTAGTGTTGCGGCGGAAGGCGTCCAAGGTGCGTCGCTCGTCCGCGGCGAGGAATCGTTCCCGCATTGCGGCGAGCGTCGGATCCGCTGCGACGACGCTGTCGGGCAGCAGCTCGCGGATCTTGTCGTCGGCGTAGCAGCGATCACACCATCGGCGGTGGTGCAGGCGACCGTGCGCCCCGCAGCGACGGCAGTCGCGGAACATCAGCGGGCTGTTCCGGGCGCAACGTTGGCAGAGCGGACCTTGATCGGTGCGGGCGCTGACTCGCGTGTCGCGGCCGCAGCTGATGCAGGTCTCGGCGACGTGCGGGGCGCAGTACCAGCAGAGGGGCTCCCCGTCCGGGGTCACCCGGATCGAGTACCCCACCCGGGTGCAGATCGAGCAGGGCCTGCGGGGGCGTGCGCAGGGGAGGCAGATCGCCTTCACTGTTCCCGCGAACCGGCACTCCCGCTCCTGACCGCACTGGTGACAGACATCAACTCTGGTAGCGGCGTAGCAGCTCAGGCAGATCGCTTTCTCGGTGCCGGGGAACCGGCACCGACCCTGGGCGCCGCAGACCGTGCAGACATCAGCGCCGGGCGCGGTCCGGCAGGCGGAACACATCGGCCCGTCCGGGGTGCGCACCGCGATCAGCCGGTGATTGCCGCAGCTGACGCAGCTAGCCCAGGATTCCGGGAGCTGGTTTGTGCAGGCCTGGCAGAGCCGGTCACCGTTGGCGAGCCGTAGCTCGAGGTGCGCGGTGTTTCCACAGCCGTCGCAGACCGCCTGGTGCGCCGCCTTGTAGCAGGAGCTGCAGCAGATCCTTCCCCCGAGCCGGTCCGGGAGCCGTCCGGAGCGACCGCAATGTCCGCAGGTCAGGGCCGGCAGCCGGGCACCGAGCTCACGCAGCCGCGTGTAGAAGGCCGCAAACAGCGTCGACGAGGCGGGAGGGTCGGCGAGCCAGCCTGGCCCGAACAGTTCGCACTCCAACGCCAACCGCAACAGCCGGTCCGCTTTCAGGCCCTCGGTCGCCGTGAGCATCATGTGCATGGTCCCGCCGGGGATGTGCGAGGCGACGAAGCGATCCAACCGCTTGTCAGTCACGTCCTGCAATGCCCGCCAGCACGAGCGGCAGTAAGCGTGGTCACCCACCTGCGCGTGCCGCAACTGCTCACTCCGCTCGCATTCGACGCAGTCGATCAGCACGTCCAGACGCGCCCGCCCGCACGCCGCGCAAATCCGGTCCTCACCGTCGCGGCAGTTCAACAGCACGACTCGGCCGCAGCGCGCGCACCCCGGCGGGCGGACCGTGCTGCCACCGGCGGCAGCGAGCTCGAGCAGGATCCGGTCCAGCACCAGCGGAATCCGCGTCGATCCCGCGACCAGCATCCCCGGGTCCTCACGCAGTTGCGCGAGCAGCCGGCGTCTTCCCGCCTCTTGCACGACCTCGCGGTCCACGATCCCGCCGATCACCCCAGGCGCGACCGTCGTCTCGACCGCGGCGATCGTCGCGACCAGGGCGTCGCGAACCTCAGCCATCTGCGGGAAGCACGCGCGCCCGCGGTGGGCGCAGGCCCTTCTCCCGCAGTGTCGCGGCGCCGCTCGCGGACCGGTCCTCGCCGTCCGTGCCGGTCGCGGCCGCCGACGCTCCCAGGTCGACCTTGCGGACCAGGTCGTCCGCGCTGCACTCGAAGATATCCATCAGCGCGACGAGCACGTGCATGTTCAGTCGCTCCGGCTTCTCCGTCGCCAGCCGGTAGATCTGGCTCGCCGACAGCTCGATGCCGCGCTCGCGCAGCAGCGGCACCAGCTTCGAGGTCGCGAAGATTCCCGACGCCGCCATCACCTCACGTAGCCGCCACTCATACCCGATCACCCTCATCAGCTCGATCCTTCCTCCCGCGGCCGCAGCCGCTCCAACGCATCCCGCATCATCTTGTTCGCGAAGTCGCCGCTGATCCCGGTGTAGATCGACGTCGTCGACTGGTGCTGGTGCCCGACCTGGCGTTGCACGAAAACCGGGTCCACACCCTCCTCGATCAGGTGCGTCACGTAGCTGTGCCGCAGCGCGTGCGGCGACAGCACCGGGTCGAGCCCAAGATCGTCGCGGTACTCGGCGAACCGGTCAGACAGCTCCCTCGTGCGCAGTCGTGTGCCGCGCTCCGACAACCACAGAGCCCGCTGACCGTCGGGCCGCATCAGCGGCCAGACGTTCTTCACATAGTCCTCGACGGCCTCGACCGCCCAGTCCCGCAACGTCGCCACCGATCGGCGCTTGGGCGGTCCGCCGCGGGAGGCCTTGCCGTACCGGACGTGCAGCATCCCGTAGTCGCCGAACTCTGGGGTGAGTATGTCAACTCGACTTGGCCCCACTAGGGCGGCTTGAGTTGGCCCCAC
>NZ_JAPUED010000091.1 GCF_027492755.1 Micropruina sp.
GCCAGAACGAGAAGAGCCAGCTGCAGAACAAGGTGGCGGCGATGAAGGTGCTGCAGTCCCGGCTGCTGGAGCGGGCTCGGCGTGACCGCGAGGCCGAACTGAACGCGCTGAAGGGCGACGGTGGCAACTCGTGGGGTTCGCAGATGCGTTCCTATGTGCTGCACCCGTACCAGATGGTCAAGGATCTGCGCACCGACTACGAGGTGGGCAGCCCGGACGCCGTATTCGACGGCGATCTGGACGGCTTCATCGACGCCGGCATCCGCTGGCGTCGTCAGCAGGGGGACCGCTGATCCTCGCGCTTGGCGTGACCCCGGCGTCCACCCTGAAACGCTCGCCGAACGATCTGGCGCTCGCTGAACTCAGCGAGCCCCAAATAGTTCGGCGAGCGGTGGGAGTAGGGGCGGGCGTGGCGTTCCAGGACGCGGCACGGACCTCGCCTACACTCGACCGTGGTCGGCTGAGTGTTTCTCAGGAACTTCCCCCATCATCGAGACCGACCGGAGTCGCACCGTGATCACGTTCGAAGACGTCACCAAGATCTACGAGGGTCAGCGCCGGGCTGCACTGTCCGACGTCAGCGTCACCATCGACAAGGGGGAGTTCGTCTTCCTGGTCGGTAGTTCCGGCTCGGGCAAGTCGACGTTCATCAGGCTGGTGTTGCGCGAGTACCGGGCCACCAAGGGCCGCATCTTCGTGGCCGGCAAGGATCTCGGCCGGCTGCACGGCTGGAAGGTCCCCGGGCTGCGCCGCCAACTGGGCGTGGTCTTCCAGGACTTCCGGCTGTTGCCCGGCAAGACCGTCCTCGAGAACGTGGCCTTCGCGCTGCAGGTGATCGGCAAGCCGACGGCGACGATCAAGCGGGTCGTCCCGGAAACCCTCGAGTTGGTCGGCCTGAACGGCAAGGAGAACCGGCTTCCCGAAGAGCTCTCCGGCGGTGAGCAGCAGCGGGTGGCGATCGCCCGGGCGTTCGTGAACCGTCCGGCGATTCTGCTGGCCGACGAGCCGACCGGCAACCTCGACCCGACCACCAGCATCGGCATCATGAAGCTGCTCGACCAGATCAACCGCACCGGCACCACCGTGGTGATGGCCACCCACGACGCCACGATCGTCGACCAGATGCGCAAACGGGTGATCGAACTCGTGGACGGCGAACTCGTCCGCGACCAGAGCAAGGGCGTCTACGGCTACCAGTGAGCACCGCGATGAACCTGGCCCGCCCGTCCCGAATCCTCGAAGGAGTCCGCCATGCGGCACACCCTGCGTGAGGCCTGGTCCGGCCTGCGCCGAAACCTGACCATGACCTTCGCCGTCATCATCACCATGTGGGTCTCGCTGACCCTGTTCGGTGGCGGCCTGCTCGGCGCCCAACAGGTCGAACTCGCCAAGGGCCGCTGGTACGACAAGATCGAGATCAGCGTCTTCCTGTGCGTGAAGGCGTCGTCGGGCCGCAACTGCGAGCCCGGCCAGGACGCCACCGACGCCCAGAAGCAGGCGATCCGGACGGCGCTGGAGACCAACTCCGAGGTCGAGACCGTCTACTACGAGAGCAAGGCCGACACCTGGGAGGACTTCAAGCGGGTCTACAAGGATTCCCCGGTGCTGGCCGACATGAGCGTCGACCTGATGCAGGACTCCTTCCGGGTGAAGCTGAAGGATCCTGAGCAGTACGAGGGTGTGGTGTCCGCGATCGCCGGCCTGCCCGGCGTCCAGGCCGTTCAAGACCTGCGGCAGTACCTGAATCCGCTGTTCCAATGGCTGAACATCGCCAAGTGGGCCACCATCGGGCTCAGTCTGTGGCTGCTTCTCGCAGCCGCACTACAGATCGCGACCACCATCAAGATGGCCGCCTTCTCGCGCCGTCGCGAGCTGGGGATCATGCGGCTGGTGGGTGCGTCCAACTGGTACATCATGCTGCCGTTCCTGATCGAATCTCTCGTGGCAGCCCTCGTTGGCGCGGCTTTGGCCTGCGGATCGCTCGCTGCGATAGAAAAATTCCTGATCATCGACCGGGCTCAACCCTCACTTAAGAGTATCGAGTGGATTGGCTGGTCCCATGTCGGTTTGGCAATGCTCGGCGTTGTCGCCGTTGGTGTCGTCCTTTCGATCGTTCCAACGGTGATAGCCACTCGTAAGTATCTGAGGGTCTGAGCCTCCCGGTGGGCCCTCAACCGAACCGATTGGGGCCCCATCGTGAATCAGGTGTCTTCCCCCACCTGCCGAACCACGAAGGAAACGTCGCTCAGCACCGCCAGGCGCCTGTGGCGTCCGCTGGTCGCGGTACTCGCCATCGGCCTGACCGTGAGCCTGGGCTCGCCGGCAGCCGCCGACGGCCTGAAGGATCGTCGCGACGACGTTCGCAAGGCGATCGTGTCGTCGAAGTCGGACGTCGCGGACTCGAAGGCCGAGGTCTCCAAGGCCATCCAGAACCTGGCCAAGGCGCAGGCCGCGCAGGCCAAGGCGCAGCGCAAGCTGGACGCCGCCAACCAGGCCGTCAACGATGCGCGGGCGCTCGACGCCGCGATCGGACGTCGGCTGGCCGAGGCCCGGAAGAAGCTGGCCGCGGCCAAGAAGGCGGTCGCCAAGGCCAAGGCCGAGGTGGACGCCCAGCTGCAGATGATGGGTGCGGCAGCCCGTGAGGCCTACCAGCAGCAGACCGACCTGGTCGGACTGAGCGTGGTGTTCGACTCCGCCGACACCGGCGACCTGTCCCAGCGGCTGCAGTGGTCGACGACGATCTTCGACGCGACCAGTGCACAGATGGCCCGGCTGCGTGAGCTGCAGGCCAAGCTGGAGGCGGCCGAGAAGGCGCAGGCGGCCATCGAGAAGCAGATCGCCGCCGACAAGGCCGAAGCCGAGGCCAACCTGGCTCAGATGAGGGTCTTGCAGGGCAAGGCCGCGCTGGCCCGCAACGCCGTCGCGGCGAGCGTGGCCAAGCTGGCGATCGCCCGCAAGGCGGCTCAGGCCGACCTGAACGCCGAGCAGGCCAAGTTCCGCCAACTGCAGGCCCAGGACGCGGCGATCAGCGCACAGATCCGGCGTCGGGCCGAGATCGCCCGCAAGAAGGCCGCCGCCGCCGAGGCGAAGCGCCGGGCGGCGGAAGCCAGGCGCAAGGCCGCGGCGAAGAAGGCGGGCAAGCGATACGTACCGAGGACGACGATCTCGCGCGAGTCGTCCCGAGGCTTCATCCGCCCGGTCAACGCAGCCGCGGGGTCGCCGTTCGGACTTCGTTACCACCCCATCCTGCACATCTGGCGGATGCACCGCGGCACCGACTTCGGCGCCGCCTGCGGCACCCCGATCCGGGCTGCGGCGAGCGGCCGGGTGGCCAGCGCCTACCGGCAGGGCGGTTTCGGCAACTACACCGTCATCGACCACGGCCGGATCAGGGGCAGGTACGTCTCGACCGGCTATGCCCACCAGTCGCGGATCATCGTCCGCACCGGACAGCGGGTCAAGCAGGGTCAGTTGATCGGCTACGTCGGCACCACCGGCCTCTCCACCGGCTGCCACCTGCACCTGCAGGTCTACGTCAACGGTGGTGTGGTCAACCCGATGAACTGGCTCTGAGCCGAGCCTGATCGCGCTCCCTTGGTAAGCTGTCGGTTTCCATCGACCAGCACCTGACCAGGGGAGCGCGACCATGCCACGCGAAAAGGGCCGGATCATGGTCGCCCAGAACCGCCGGGCGCGCCATGACTACCACCTGTCCGACCACTTCGAGGCGGGCCTGGTGCTCACCGGCACCGAAGTGAAGTCGTTGCGGTCGGGGCGGGCGTCCCTGGCCGATGCGTTCGCCACGGTCGACGACGGTGAGGTCTGGCTGCGCAACGCCTACATTCCCGAATACGCCTTCGGCACCTGGACGAACCACGCCGCGCGACGCAACCGCAAGCTGCTGCTGCATCGGCGCGAGATCGACAAGCTGGAGCGCGCCACCACCGGTTCGGGACGCACCATCGTCCCGCTGGCGCTGTACTTCCTGGACGGCTACGCCAAGGTCGAACTGGCCGTCGGCACCGGCAAGAAGGCCTGGGACAAGCGTCAGACCATCGCCGAGCGCGACGCCAATCGGGACGCCGCCCGCGAGCTGGCCGCTCGGAACCGCGGCGAATAGCCGCCGGTTGGTCATCGCCACGACACCTGTCCGTCGTGTTTTAGTTACATAGACCAATATTTTGCTTTCGGGCGTCGCCCATGTCACTCTGGACTCAGCTTCGAGCGACGGGATGCTAGCGAACTCGCCGAAGCCGGCCACAGTGGCCGTTTGAACTGCCCCGCGTCGGGAGCGCGGATCGGGCGGTTCAGCTCAACAACGATGTGCTCTTCGGGGGGAGAGTTATGTCCACACCAGTGATTACTGACGACTTCGCGTCCGTCGACGGCCTCGGGCCGCAAGCCAGACGTGCGCGAACCAAGAATTCCTACGGTCCGGTCATGATCGCGGTCTCCATCGCGGCCACGCTCGGCATCCTGGCCTACGCCTGGTTCCTGCTGAACCCGGCCAACCGGGGCGACATCCTGCCCTGGACGATGGTGATCATCGCCGAGACGATCCTGATGTTCCACGCCTTGATGGCGATGTGGGCGATCCTCGCGGGCTACAAGGACCCACGTACCTTTGCCTTCCACGAGACGCAGCGGACGCTCTACGATCCGGCGGTCAACGAACGCCGCCGGGTGACCGACGATCCGACCCAGTGGCCGTTGCATGTCGACGGTGAATCCGTGGCGGTCGACGTGCTGATCACGGTCTACGGCGAGCCGCTCGACGTGATCCGGCGTACCGCCGAGGCGGCGAAAGCCGTCCGGGGTGCGCACAGCACATGGATCCTGGACGACGGAAAGTCGGACGCCGTGCGCGACCTGGCCGCCGCCCTGCAGATCGGCTACATCCGCAGGCTGACCAACCACGGGGCCAAGGCGGGCAACGTCAACAACGCGTTGACCGTAGCCAAAGGCGACTTCTTCGTCATCCTTGACGCGGACTTCGTGCCGCGTCCGGAGTTCCTGGAGGAGACCCTGCCGTTCATGGTCGACTCCAACGTCGCCTTCGTGCAGACGCCGCAGACCTACGGGAACATGCACAACATCATTTCCCGCGGTGCCGGTTACATGCAGTCGATGTTCTATCGCTTCATCCAGCCCGGGCGGACGCACTTCAACGCCGCCTTCTGCGTCGGCACCAATGTGTTGTTCCGGCGGTCCGCGGTGCTCGACATCGGCGGCATGTACACGCAGTCGAAGTCCGAGGACGTCTGGACGTCGCTGATGTTGCACGAACGCGGGTGGAAGTCGATCTACATTCCGCAGACGCTGGCGGTGGGTGATGCCCCGGAGACCATCGAGGCCTACACCAAGCAGCAGTTGCGCTGGGCCACCGGCGGCTTCGAGATCCTGTTCACGCACAACCCGTTCAATCCGCGGCGGCGGTTGTCGCTCGACCAGCGGTTCATGTACTTCGTGACCGCCACCTTCTACCTCACCGGGATCGCGCCGGGCATCCTGCTCTTCGTCCCTGCGCTGGAAGTCTTCTTCGACCTGCATCCGGTGAACCTGCAGGTGAGCGTGCTCACCTGGCTCGCCTTCTACGCCGGCTTCTACCTGTTGCAGATTCTGCTTGCGGGGCTCACCCTGGGCAGCTTCCGCTGGGAGGTGCTGCTGCTGGCGGCCAACTCGTTCCCGATCTACCTGCGGGCGCTCCGCAACGCGTTCACCGGGGTCGACACCAAGTGGCACGTCACCGGCACCACCACCCGCTCGTCGGCGTTCAACTTCATCATTCCGCAGGTGCTGACCTTCGTCTTTCTGCTCGGCACCTCGATCGTGTCGATCTGGCGCGACCTGACCCTGGGGCAGCTGAACGTGGCCACCTTCTGGAGTGTGGTGAACACCGTGGCGATCGGTGCCCTGATCGGGGTGGCCTTCCACGAGGCCGCTGAGGTCCACGGTGTCGCCGATCCGATCGACGTCGAGTTGGCGGACGCCGTGGTCGAGACCGAACGCCCCGCGGCGCTGAGCCGTGAGGCGATCACCAGGGCACACCGTGAGGTCGAGCTCCTCGCCTCCGCGGCTCCCTGGTCAGGCTCGTCGGCCGACGACGCGACCGCCCTCGAAACCCGTCCCGAGCGCGCCCGCGAAGCGGCCGGCTCCGTCCGTTGATCACCACGATCGACCAAGAAAGTTCTGAGGCACAACAATCATGACCTGGATCAATCGACTCAAGCTCTGGGGCGGCATCGTGGGCATCGCCGCGCTCGTATTCGCGCTCACCGTCGTGTTCAACCAACGGCAGTCCCAAGTGGCCAGCGTCAGCGCCACCGTGCAGGCACCCACCTCGATCGTCGGATCGTCCTACGGCGGCGTCGTCACCGACACCTACGTGGAGCCGGGCGCGAAGGTGAGAACGGGCCAGAAGCTGTTCACACTCTCCAGCGTCCAGCTGCAGCAGGACGTCGGCAACGGCATCAGGCCGGTGTCCACCGACGCCTACGACATCGACCTGAGCAAGGGCACCATCACCTACAAGTCCGTGGCCGACGGCTATGTCGCCTCGCTCGGCGCCGTCCGCGGCTCGTTCCTCGGTAACGGTTCGCAGATGGCCGCCATCGTGGCCGACGGGCAGCGTAGCGTCACCGGCCGCTTCGTCCTGGAACCCATCGACTACGGCCGGATCGAGCACGGCGCGTCCGCCCGGATCGTGCTGCCCAACAACCAGCTCGTCATCGGGACGGTGTCGGGTGTCCAGGTGGTCACCGAAGGCGGCGCACCGGTCACCTACGTGACCATCAGCAGCGACGGCCTGACCGATCCGGCGCTGGCCAATCTGACCAGGCTGGATACCCCGGTCACCGCCATCGTGGAGCTGCGCGACGACGGCTGGCTGTCCGGTCCCTCCGAGACGATGCTCGCCTTCCTGACCAAGATCGGACTGAGGTGATCACCATCACCAGGCTCAACAGAACTCTCACCGGCCTGGTCGCCACCGGCCTGATCGGTCTGCTGGCGGCCTGTTCGGCGGCGCCGCCTGCGGCGACCGACCCACCCGGCCCCGGCGCGGGCCAGTCAGGCGCCGAGGGCAACTCGGCCGGCGTGCTGGGCCCCGATCAGGTGGGCCCGCTCCTGCAGGACGTCACTCAGTCGGCCGGCAAGGATCTCAAGCCGGAACGGCTTGCTGCCGGACTGCTGCCGCCCACCAACAAGTGGTTCTCCGGCCTGGTGTTCGGCGACACCGCACAGCCGGTCTTCCCGCTGCCGCTCAGCTTCGGAGTGGACGCCAAAGGCTTCGCCTTCGGGCTGCCGACGGTGACCACCACCGCGAAGACGATCATGGGCGGCTATGCGCCGATCATCAGCGTCGGCACCGGCTCGGGCACCACCTGGACGGTGACCGGCTACGACGAGCTGTCGGTCACCCTCGAGGCGGCCGCGGGCGGAAAGCCGGTCGGCTCGGTCAGGATCGCCGAAGGCTCGCCCTTCGTCAGCTTCACCGCGGCCGGTTCTGTCGCGCTGACCAGCAACCTGCCGTTCGCGGCGTCCGGGGCTGCCTGGACGGTGCAGGGCGGGGCGGCCAGCTACGGCCTGGTCACCGCGGGCCAGGTGTCGGGGACGTCGGTGAACCTGTCACCGGGCCAGACCGCGACCTGGTTCGCCGTCCCCGACGGGGGCAACCTCGAGACCATGGCGAAACTGGCCGGCGACCCGCTGAAGGCGACGTCGGCGTCCTATCAGGTGGGGGACACGGCCACCACCACGCTCGCGTACACCACGGGGAACGGCGGTGACACCGCCTTCGCGGCCATGCCTCATCAGGCCAGGAGTCTGGTCGATGCCGGCGAGCCGATCGGCAGCTACGCCAGTTCGTACGGAACCCTGACCCTGTATGCGGGGAAGAAGCTGACCTGGACCGAGCCGCTGCAAGCGGCCCGCGCCGGCCTGGACCTGTCCCGGCTTTCCGAGTCCGAGCGTTCCGAACTCGCGGACGCGGTCAAGGCCGACGTCGCCGCCCTGAAGCCCTACCCGGCCGATACCTACTTCGGTGGCAAGGCGCTGTATCGGGACGCCCAGCTCTGGGAGATCGCCAAGCAGGTGGGTGCCGACGCCGAGGCCGCGAAGCTGAAGGAGCGGGTCACCACCCAGCTGCTGCAGTGGACCGAGCCGAAGGGGTGCGAGACCCGGGACGCGTTCTGCTTCTTCTACGACACCCGCAACCACGGCATGGTGGGCAGGACACCGTCCTTCGGTTCGGATGAGTTCAACGACCACCACTTCCACTACGGCTACTTCTTGTACGCCGCGGGGGTGCTGGCGGCCGACGACTCCGGCCTGGCCGAGAAGCTGGCGCCGGTGATGAACCTGCTCGCCGCCGACATCGCGACCTCGCCCGGCAACGAGCACTTCCCGGCGCGGCGGAACTTCGACAGCTACGCGTCCCACTCGTGGGCGTCCGGCACCGCGCCCTTCGCCGACGGGAACAACCAGGAGTCGGCGTCCGAGGCGGTCACCGCCTACGCCGGCCTGACCCTGTGGGCACGCGCCAGCGGCAACCGCGACCTGGAGGTCGAGGCCCGGTGGATGCAGGCCCTCGAGGCGGCGTCCGCGCGCGCGTACTGGACCGACTTCGACACCAGTGACCCGGTCTATGCCGGTTTCGGCCACCAGGTGCTGCCGCTGAACTTCGGCGGCAAACGCGACTACGCCACCTGGTTCTCGGCGGAGCCGGCGGCGGCGCTGGCCATTCTGCTCATCCCGGTCAGTCCGTCCTCCGACCAGCTGGGCGGCGACGCCGTCCGGATCGCCGAGAACGTGAAGGAGGGCATCGGCAGCAAGGGCTTCGAGCAACAGTACGGGGACTACATCCTGATGTACTCGGCGCTGGCAGGGGAGGACGCTCGGCAGACCGCGCTGAAGGCGGCCCGCAGCTTCGACCGTTCCACGATCGACGACGGCAACAGCTACAGCTACCTGCTGGCCTGGCTGTTCAGCCTGAAGCCGTAACCCGAAAGGCCCTGCCCAACTAGTTCTGGCCTCCCGTCGACGGGAGGCCAGAACTAGTTAGGCAGGGCTCTACCGGCGGTTACCAAGACACCCGCAATTGCTCGAGGAATGACTCCAGGACGGCTGCGTCTCCTTCCACGACGTAGTCCCGGCCGCGGTTCCACAGGCCGGCATAGAGGCCGCGGGCGCTGCCGGTGACCCGGGTGCCGGCGGTGTCGGAGGCCCCGACCCGGGCCGTGCAGCCGTCCGGGGTGAGTGACACCGTCCAGGCGCCCAGTCCGTCGTCGGTGGTGATCGCGATCTCGGCCGGCTCCGGACGGCGCGGGCCGTACTTGGGCCGCGGGGCGAACCCGAGCAGCAACTCGTCGATGCCGTCCCTGGCGAGCGCGGGGGAGAACCACAACTCGTCCGGACGGGGCGCGCGGCCCAGCTTGGCCGCCATCGCATCGACCGCGTGGATGGTGGTCTCGTGGCATTGCCGCCGGGTCCAGGCCTGCCGGGGCGGGGGAGCGTCGAACAGGAAGAACTGCACGTCCAGGTCCTCCGGCGCCGCAGCCAAGGCGTTGAGCAGGTCGACCAGGCCGTCGTCGAGCCACTCCAGCAGGTCGACGGACGCCGCCGCCTCGGCTTCGACCTCGGCGTCCGGGCGCGGTGCCACGCCGCGGACGTTCGCGGTCGCCCAGCGGTGAATCAGACCCTGATGGGTGATCAGGTCACGCACCGTCCAGCCGGGACAGGTCGGCACCGGCGCATCCAGACCGGCCGCCGCTGCATTGTTGCGCAGCACAGCCGTCGCGTCGCCGATCCCCTCGCCGAGATCGCGGAAATCCAGGGTGTTGGGCATGCCCTCACCGTAGAGCCTCCACCCCGCCGAGGGCTCCGCGGCCGTCAGGTGGCGAAGATGGCGGACACCCCCGCGGTCCAGCCGGTGCCGACCTTGGCCTTCGGCCGCCAGCTGTTCTCGCCAGTGCGGTAGCCGAGGTGGTTGTGCAGCCACAGCTCACCGCTTCCGGGATCGCCAGCCTTGGTGGCGCGACGTGCGTACAGGTAGCCGGACCCGGTCGCGATCAGGGTGTCGACCGATTCCCAGCCGGTCGAGACGATGCGCGGGCCGGCCCAGACCGGACGCCCCTCGGCGCGGGCCAGGTGACGCCACCAGAGCAGCCGGCCGAGGGGATCGATGGCGTAGAACACGCCGTCCGGGCCGGCGGTGATGGCCTGGAACCAGCGGATCCCCAGATTCGCCACCACGCTCGGCCCCTCCCAGGTCGCGGCGCCGGTGCGGCGTCCGAGATGCCGGAACCAGCGCACATCTCCGTTGGGCATGATCGCGTAGAGCAGACCGCCCTCGCCGGCAAGGACGGCGGCAGGGTCCTGCCATCCGGTGCCGACGTCGTGGAAGTCGACCCAGTCGAAGGTGCCGGTGGCTCGACCCCGGTGCCAAGCCCAGCGCAGCCGGCCGTCCGGCGTGATCACGTAGATGACGCCGTCTCCGCCGCCGATCACCCGGACGCCGTTCCAGCCGACGCCGACCCCGGTGTGACTCTCCCAGTCGAACGACATGGTCGGCCGTCCGGTGTGCCGGAACTGGTCGAGGCGTCCGTCCGAGCGCACGACGTACAGCGACGCCGCGACCCGGGCCGACAAGCCGTAACTGGCGCCGTCGAGTCGCGTCAATCCTCCGGCGATCCCGGTCTCCCGGGTGTGGGCGAGGAACTCGAACCGTTGGACCGAACCGCCCGTCGCGGACCAGTTGATGTCGAGGTCGAACCGGTGGTCCTTGCCGCCGGCGAGGCGGACCGGGAACCGGGTGCCGTCGGAGGTCTTGATGTAGGACGGCTTGTCGCCGTTGCTCAGGGTGCCCAGCTGACCATCGTGATCGCACTCCCAGATCGCCGTTGCGCTCGCCCGGGTGGTCGCGGTCAGGGCCGGGCCGCCGCTGATCACGCCACGGGACAGCACCACTGAGAATTGGCTGTCTCTCCAAGCGGTGACCCCGGCGGCACGATCCAACTCCCAGCCGAACAGGCTGAGCTTGAACGGTTGGTCGTTGATGGTGCAGGTGAGCGCCTGGCCGTCCTGCTCGAACCAGCCGTGCACGGTGGCGGGAGCACCGTCCTCGGGGTACCAGGTGCCGACGTCCAGGGCTCGCTCGGACGAGTCGGCGAGTGTCGAGCCGGTGGCCCACAGGTCGCAGTACCGCCGGATGATCAGCCGGCCGCGCCAGCCGTCGTTGTCCATCGTCCACGGCCCCACCCAGGCCGGATGGGTCTGCCGTTGCGGCTGCTTGACCTCGGTCACGAAGTAGGCGGTGCCCGGACCCTTGTGCAGTGCCGGATCGCCACCGAGGTCGAACTGGGCGTCGTTGTAGTAGTCCATGGTGGCGAAGGCGGTGGCGGTCTGCGAGTTCTTGATCAGGAAGGTCTTCGCGTCGTCGTCGTAGCCGTAGACCAGCAGGGTGTGCTGGCCGACGTTGATCTTGTCCCAGACGCCGACCACCACGTCGTGGCCGGCGGCGAGAGCCGTTCGGATGCCGTCCACCGTGCCGTTGACGGTGCCGAAGGTGCGGACACCCCAGTTCGCGGCCCACCGGGCGGCCAGCGGAATGTGCGCCTGGTCGTATTCGAACCAGTCCACCCGGTCGGACGATCCCGGCCCGCCGGTGAAGTCCACCGGACCCGCCTTCGAGCCGACATCGGTCCAGATCTTGCTCAACCCGGCCCGGTTGAAATACGGCGCGTCGGAGAGCTGTGGCACATTCAGCCGGGAGAGGTGCTGCAGCACGTCGGCGCTGCCCATGAAGTCGCACAGCGAATGCACGTGTTCGGTGCGTTTCTGCTGGTTCGCCCACGAGCGGACCATATGGATCAGGAACTCCTGGGAGAGCCGGACGTCGATGCCGACCCGGCGGTAGGCCGCTTCGAGGGCGGCGATGCCGGCGAACGCCCAACAGGTGCCCCGGTCGAACTGCCGCGACCCCTCGCTTTGCCACCGTCGGTGATCGACCCGCTTGGGGAGCTTCTTGAGCCTGCCGACCAGTGCCGGTGACACCGTCCGAACCGGCTGGCCGGCTCGCTCGACCAGCGATCGGCTGATCGCCTCACCCACGATCGGTGTCACCGTCGGCAGGGTCAGGCCTTCGACCTGGACCACCTCGGCCTTCGCCATCGCATCGGCGAGCACCCGGCTCGCAGCGGTACCTATGTTGCGTACTACCTCAGGCATGAACCGTCCTCCTCGTCGATCCGGCTGCTGCGGAACGTCCTCGGCCCACTCTTCTCGCGGCGCGCGTTCCGCACACGAGTAGTGACTACCTGTTCGTAGGAAGGGCTCTGGTCGTCGGTCAAGCCTGTTGGGCCCCGGGAGGATGGCGCGCTGACAAGGGCCCGCAAGAACCGTGTTCGCGACGCTGCCGCCGGCGGTATGGTTCCGGGGTGCCGGAACGCTGGCATTTCACGCGGGTGGAGGAACCCCTTGTCCGGGCGCTGTCGACGGCGTCCGTGGCGGGCGTGTTCGTGGTCGGTCCGGACGGCTCGGGGAAATCGACCGCGGTCCGTGCGGCATTGGCTGAGAGCCGGACCCCGGCGACCTGGATCGGGGCGCCCGCACCCCTGCGGAACATCCCGTTCGGGTCGCTGGCGGGCCTGGTACGGGTGGGAGCCGCGACCGATACGCCGGCCGCACTCTGGAACGTTCTGGACGGGGTGCGCGCCGCCGTTCCCGCGGGGAACACCGTTGTGGTCGATGACTGCCACCACCTCGACCCGGCGTCGGCGATCGTCGCTCAGCAACTCCTCGCCCAGCGGCACCTGCGGGTCGTGATGATCGCACCGTCGGTGGCCACGCTGCCCGCGGTGCTGCGCCCGTTCGTGACCGATCCGTTCTTCACCCGGATCGACGTCGACCCGTTGTCACCGGGCGAGGCGGCCGACGTGCTGACCTCGCTCCATGGTCATCAGATCGCCGCGGCGAGCGCGGAACGGCTGCACGCGCTCAGTGAGGGAAACCTGCTGCTACTGACGATGATGAGCACCGCCGCGTCGCGTCGTGGTGCCTGGCAGCCGATCTCCGGAACCGGCGCCGTCCAGTTGACCGGCGCCATCCCACCCCTGGAGGACGTCTTCGCGGCGCGGCGGGAGGCGTTGCGTGACCTTGATCCGGACGCCGCCCGGCTGGTCGGCTACCTCGCCCTGGCGGGTTCGCTGGACGCCGAGGAGTGCGTTGCGCTCGGCTGCCGCTCAGATGCCTCGACGCTGCTTGAGCGGGGTCTCGTCGTGGTTCAGCAACCAGCTGGCACGATGCGGGTCGCGACACCGGTGCTCGGGCAGGCGGTGCTGGCCGGCGTCGACCCGTGGCGGGCCCGTGCCCTGCGTGGCGACATCGTCCGGATGCGTCGCAGCCGGGCCCTCGACCCGTCCGAGGAACTGGCGTTGGCCGTACTCAGCATGAACTCCGACGAGCAACTCCCGGTGTCGCGGCTGCTGGCGAGCGTAGAGACCGGGCTCAGGCTGGGCGCCGTCGACACCGCCATCGACCTGGCCCGCCACGCCGATTCGATCGCACCCGGGCCGGCGACCGTGCTGGCGCTCGCCTCGTCGTTGAGCTGGCGCGGTGACTGCGACGAGGCCGCGGCGGTCTATGACCGGCTGGCCGGAGCGGAACTGCCGACCCCCTTGCCGGATGTGTGGGCGGTGATGCGCGCCGCCAACATCTTCTGGGGACTACGCGACGCCCCGGGTGCGCACACTGCACTAGCGGCGGCGGATCCACGACTACCGCTGGCTGCTGGTGCGGGCGCGGCCTTCGCCGCCTTCGAGGGCCGGCTGTCGGAGGCGTCCGCGCAGGCTGTACCGATCTGCGCACCGAGCCGGGCACCGAGCCGCGCCGATCCCGCAGCGACGCTGTGGGCCGCGGTGGCGCTGTCGATCGCATCGGCGTACCGAATGGACCGAACCCAGCAATCACTGGCCTGGGACGTGGGCCTGGCGGCCGCGGACGCCACGTCGAGCGGCTATCAACGCTGGAGCTTCTACCACGACGCGGTCTGGCTCGCGCTGATGAGCGGGGGCCTGGAGGAGGCCCGCGAGCTGGCGCGCACGGCGTCCGAGTTGGCGGCGGGGGAGCCGACGGCGACCGCACTGTCCGGCACGCTTCGCGGCCTGGTGCTGTTCGAGGACGGCGACCTGGCCACAGCCCGTGCGGTCGCCGCCGAAGCCCATGCCACACTCCGCACCCGTGCCCCGGCCGGTTGGACGATGCTGGCGGCATTGCTGCGGTCCCGCACCGACGCCCAATGCGGGTCGGTGGAGACCGCGTCGGAGGCCCTGGCCGAGGCGGAGCAGATCTACGCGCCCGCGCTGGGCGTGTATCGGCCACTGCTGTCCTCGGCCACCGGCTGGGTCCGGTGGGCGACGGGGGACCACACCGGCGCCGCGAAGTGCTTCGAACGGGCGGCGACGATCGCGGCCGGACAAGGCTCAGCGGTGTTCCTGGTGGAGGCGGAACTCTCGGCCTGGCGCACGCTGGGCGTCCCCCCGTCGCGATCGCTCGCCGTCAGCAGCTTGTCGCGCGCCATCGTCGAGTGCGTGCGGGGCGGACCGGAGAGTGCGGTGGCCGCGGTCCGAGCGGTCAGCGAGTCCGGCTATGCGCTGCTGGCGGCCGAGATGGCCGCCTCGCTGCCACGACATGTCGGCGGTCTGCGCTCGCTGGTGGCCGGCCAGCTGTTCACCCCTCCGCAGCCGGCGACCCTGAACCAGCGGCTCACACCCGAGGTGATCTCGCCGCGGGAACGTGAGGTCGTGCTCGCGGTCCGGCAGGGGCTGAGCAACGCCGAGATCGCGGCCCGATTCCAGCTCTCCGTACGCACCGTGGAGGGGCATATCCTGCGTGCCTGCGACAAGCTCGGCGTCCGTGGCCGCAAGGGCCTACGCGACCTCACCCATATCTAGCCCTGACCCGGTGCATCCGGGCTCAAGCAGGGCCGCGCCCGATATGGCGGACGGGCGCGAGGGGGAAAGCTTTGTCGCATGACCCAGGACTTCTTCGCACCCGTTGACAGTGTCTCCAAGCAGGATCGTGACGGCGCCGAGCGACGCCTTCGCGAAGCGTACGGACTCGGCCGGATGGACGCCGCCGAGTTCGAGGCCCGGATGTCGCGGGTGATCACGGCCGAACGGTTGGAGGAACTGGCCGCCGCGGTGGACGGCCCGCTACCCATCACCGGGAGCGGTCCGAGCTACGGCTATCGCGGCTACGCGCCGTTCGGTGCGGTCTCGGGTGAGGTGCTGCCGGTACGGCCCAGCGCCGATCGCAGCAATGTGACGGCCGCCGTGGCCCATCTCTCGGCGTTCGTGTTCTGGCTGTTCGGCCCGCTGGTGGTGTGGGCGATCAGCCCGGCCGGCTCGTACGCCAAACGCGAGGCGGCCAAGGCGTTCAACTGGCAACTGGTCGCCTCGGCGGTCGGTCTGGCGGCGTCCGCGGTGGGCTGGATCCTGCCGGGCGACGGCAACCCGGTGGCCCGGATCTGGATGATCGTCTGGGTGATCCTCACCATCCTGGGTGCCGTCGGTGCGGCCCGTGGCAAGGATTGGCGGAACCCGGTGCGGGCACTGGTGCCGTGGGAAGTTTTGTCCGAGGGCAAACGTTGATAGGCTGACATGCTCGTCCGGGCCGCTGGTCCGGGCGGGATGACAACTCAACAGGGGGTGACTGGTTTCGACTCGGGACGGTAGTCCCAGGAGAAGC
>NZ_JAPUED010000092.1 GCF_027492755.1 Micropruina sp.
CCCCATGGCCTCGCACGTCATCGACATGTTGACCATCGGCAACAGTTTCGGCACCGCCGAGATGCGTGCGGTCTGGAGTGAGGAGGCTCGGCTGCGGGCCCAGCTCGCCGTGGAGGGAGCGCTGGCCAGGGCCGAGGGCGACCTGGGCATCATTCCCACCGACGCCGCCGACCGGATCGCCGCCGCGTCCACCGAGGAGTTCGACCTGGCCGAGCTGGCCGAGGCCGGTGCGAAGGCGATGCACAGCCTGAACGCCACCGTCGCCGCCCTGCAGCACGCCGCCGGCGAGGCCGGCGAATGGGTGCACTTCGGCGTCACCACCCAAGACGTCGTCGACACCGGCGCGGTGCTGCAGATTCGCGACGGCTTGGCGATCCTGCGTCGCGATCTGCGTGCGGTCGCCGGCGATCTGAGGGGGCTGGCCGAGCGTCACCGGGACACTCCGATGGCGGCCCGTACCCACTACGTCCAGGCCCTGCCGACGACTTTCGGGTTCAAGGTCGCCGTCTGGCTCGATGAGCTGCTGCGGCACCTGGACCGTCTCGACGACGTCGCCGACCGGGTGCTGACCGGCAACATCAACGGCGCGGTCGGCACCGCCGCCTCGCTGGGCACCCGGGGCCGTGCCGTCGAAGAGGCCACCCTGGCCCTGCTCGACCTCGCCGCTCCGACCATCTCGTGGCAGTCCTCCCGTGACCGGATCGCCGAGTACGCCCAGCTGCTGGCGTTGATCTCGGCCAGCCTGGGCAAGATCGCCACCGAGCTGTCCACGCTGATGCACACCGAGATCGCCGAGGTCGACGAGCCGTTCGCGATGGGCAAGATCGGTTCGACCACGATGCCGCACAAGCGCAACCCGGCCCTGTTGGAGGGCGCCGCGGCACTCACCGCTGCGGTCAAGCACGCCGCCGCGCTCGCCCTGGACGGCATGGCGACCGTCCACGAGCGGGACGCGATCAGCTGGCGCGCCGAGTGGATCGCGCTGCCCGAGCTGCACATCTATCTGGCCGGTCAGCTGGCCACCCTGCACCGGGTGCTCGACGGCCTGGTCGTGCATGAGGCCGCCATGCTGCGCAACCTGCACCTGCAGGGCGGGCTGATCCTCTCCGAGCGGGCCATGTTCGAACTGGGCGGACGGCTCGGCAAGCAGACCGCGCACCAGATCGTCTACGAGGCGTCGATGGCCGCCATCGACGCCGGCCGTCCGCTGGCCGACGTGCTGGCCGACGACCCCCGGGTGACCGCGAGCTTCGACCGGGCCGCCATCGACGGCTGGCTCGACCCGCTCAACTATCTCGGCGACGCCCCGGCGGCGGTCGACCGGGTGCTGGCCCGCGCCGCGGAGGCGCTGGGGTGAACGCTCCGGACGCCGAGATCGGCCCGGACGGCCGTCCGCTGCTCGCCGCCGACGGCACCGTGCTGGGCGTCGTCCGCCCGACCCGGGTCTCGGACGCCGAGGCCTACCGCGACCTGATCCGGGCCTCGTTCCGCGCCGACCCCGAGTCGCGGCGCTGGTTCGTCGCAGCCGAGGCCGACCTGGACACCGTGCTGGCGCACATCGCCGGCAACCTGTCGTTCGTCCTGGACGACGGCGGACGGCTGCTGGCCAGCTGCTCGGCCCGAATGCCGTGGAGCCCGAACCCGGCGCCGTTCGCCTTCCCGCATCTGTCCTGGATCACCAGCCATCCCGACCAGCAGGGCCGCGGGCTGGGTCGGCTGATCACCGATGCGGTCGTCGCTCATCTCGGCGCCGCACTCAAGGCCCCCGCGGTCAGCCTCGGCACCGCCCGCGAACACGCCTTCCTGGTGGCCCACTACGCCCGGCTCGGCTGGCGTCCGTTCGAGGACCGCGACCTGGGGCTCGGGCACATCACCCGGTACTTCATCCGGGTGCTCGATCCGGACGCCGTCCGCGCCCGAGGAGCACGGCTCGGCCTGAGTGCCGAGATCGTCGAGGAACTGACCGCGACGAACGCCTGAACCGAATTGCCGCAGCCCGGCCGCGCGAGCGGTGAGACCACGCCCCATCCGGCCGCGATCCTTATGGTATGACTATTGCTGCCCGACCGCCCGTGCCATAGCGGTCACCTCGGGCGCACCGACCCGACGCTCCGCATCCACACCGGAAGGCCCCCGATGAACACCTCCCGCCGCACCCTGATCCTCGGCTCCGCGGCCGCCTTCGGCGGCATCCTGCTGTCGGCCTGCTCCGGGGGCACCGGCGGCTCGGGCGAGAAAGTCATCCGGGCCGGCTCCACCGGCCAGTCCTACCCCAACGGCTTCCGCGAGGGCGACAAGCTGGTCGGCTACGACGTCGAACTGCTGGAGACCGCGGCCAAGGATCTCGGCTACACGGTGCAGTGGACCACCGCCGAGTTCAGCGGAATCATGGGCCAGCTCGAGGCCGGCCGCCTCGACACCGTCGCCAACAACGTCGCGGTCACCGCAGCCCGCAAGGAGAAATTCGACTTCACCGCCACCTACGCCTACCTGGGCGCCCAGGTGGTCACCAAGGCCGACAACACGACGATCAAGACCCTGGAGGACCTCGCCGGCAAGACCGTCTCCGGCGTCCTCGGCTCCGACAACCTGCGCCGCATCGAGGACTGGGGCAAGGAGCACAACGTGGCGCTCAAGACCCGCCCGTACGAGACCCGCGACGCCGCGATGCAGGACATGATCAAAGGCCAGGTCGACGCCTACATCAACTCCGACGGCATTCTGCATGCCGAAGAGAAGCGCGAGGGCAAGACCCTGTTCAACTACATCGGCGACCCGATCGGCTACGACGAGATCGCCCTGCCGTTCACCCGGAACACCACCACCGGCGACCTGCGCACCAAGCTGTCCGAGGTGTTCGAGAAGATGCGTGGCGACGGCCGCCTGAAGGCGCTGTCCGAGAAGTACTACGGAACCGACGTCACCACGAAGAAGAGTTGATGTTCAACTTCGACGCATTCGTAGCACTGCTGCCGCGACTGGCGGTGTCGCTGCCGATCACCCTGCTCCTGGCAGTGGTGTCGATGGCGATCGCGCTGGTGCTCGGCATGGCGCTGGCGGTGGTCCGGTTCCTCAAGGTGCCGGTGCTGAACCAGGTCGCGATCGCCTACATCTCGTTCTTCCGCGGCATCCCCACGGTTGTGCAGTTGTTCCTGATCTACTTCGGCCTGCCGCAGCTGATCCCTTCGATGTCCAACCTGGACGCGATGGGTGCGGCCATCATCGGCTTCAGCCTGAAGGAGGCGTCCTATCTGGCCGAGATCTTCCGGGCCTCGCTGGCCTCGGTCGATCGCGGCCAGTACGAGGCCGGCATCGCGTCCGGGCTGACCGCCACCGAGGTGTACCGCCGGGTGATCCTGCCGCAGGCGATCCACAACGCTGTCCCGGCTACCGGAAACATCTTCATCTCGCTGCTCAAGGAGACCTCGGTGGTCTTCGTCCTGGGCCTGGTGGACATGTTCGCCGAGGCCAAGCTGGAGGCGTCCGCCACCGGGTACTACTTCCAGACCTACCTGGTCGTCGGCTTGGCCTACTGGCTGCTGGTGGTGGCCTACACCTGGTTCCAGGGCCGGGTGGAGCGGGTTCTCGACCGTCCCTACACGAGGTGATCCGATGATCGACGTCCCCGACCAGACCACCGACCACGCGCCCGACGCCGACAGCCGTCCGGTGCTCGAAGTGACCGGGCTGAAGAAGTCCTTCGGCAGCCACGTCGTGCTCGCCGACATCGATCTGGCCGTTCGGCGCGGCGAGGTGGTGGCGGTGATCGGGCCCTCCGGGTCCGGCAAATCGACGATGCTGCGCTGCCTGAACCTGCTGGAGACCCCGGACAAGGGCACCTTGCGCATCCACGACACCACCGTCACCGCCCCCGGTTTCGGACGCGCCGAGGCCCGCGACCTGCGCCGGCACACCGGCATGGTCTTCCAGAGCCACAACCTGTTCAAGAACCGGACGGCACTGCAGAACGTCACCGATCCGCAGACCTTCGGTCCGAAGAAGATCGCCGCCGACGTCGCCGAGGAGAAGGCCCGGCAACTGCTGGCATCGGTCGGCATCACCGGCCGCACGGTCGAGCAGTATCCGGTCACCCTGTCCGGCGGCCAGCAGCAGCGGGTGTCGATCGCCCGGGCGCTCGCCGTCGAGCCCGACGTGCTGCTCTTCGACGAGCCGACCAGCGCCCTCGACCCCGAGCTGGTGGGTGAGGTGCTCCAGGTGATGCGCGCCCTGGCCGACGCGTCCACCACGATGGTGGTGGTCACCCATGAGATGTCGTTCGCCCGTGACGTCGCCAACCGGGTGGTGTTCATGGACGGCGGCTATGTGGTCGAAGAGGGCACGCCGCAGCAGGTGCTGCTGAACCCGCAGCAGCAACGCACCCAGCAGTTCCTCGCCGACACCCGCAGCGAGACCCCGCACCACCGGCCCGAGCCGTCCGACGACGATGGCGATCTGCACGTGGAGTTGCCGGCGGGCTGACCTGGCCGATGATCCGCTCCTCACTGACCGGCGACCTGGTCGCCCGCGCTCTGGCCGCCCGTCCCGGTCCGGACGCCCGCGCGGCGGCGTCCGCTGCTCTCGATGACCTGCTCACCTCCAGCCTGCTGGCCGCCGGCGAGCCCGCCGCCCGGGCCCTGGTCGCGGACGGCACCGCCGCCGGTGGAGCGGGTGGCTGGGTGATCGGACATCCGGACGCGGCCCTGACGCCGCCTGCCGCGGCCCTGGCCGGCGGTTTCCAGGCGCATCTGCTGGACATCGACGACACCAGCGAGGCCGTCCGCGGGCACCCGTCGGCGGTGTTGTTTCCGGCCCTGTTCGCCGTAGCCGGGCCGGATGTCGCAGGTGCCGACCTGCTCGACGCCTACGTGGTGGGGCTGGAGGTGATGGCTCGGCTGGCCCGCGCCCTGCCGTCCGATCACTACGCGCGCGGCTGGCACCAGACCGGCACGGTGGGTGGTCTGGCCGCTGCCCTGGCCGGTGCCCGGTTGGCGGACACGGACGCCCAGACCGCGGCACGAGCGATGGCGATCGCAGCCCAGTCGTCGGCCGCGTTGCGCGTCCAGTTCGGCACCGAAGCCAAACCCCTGGCCGCCGGCCTGGCGGCTCGCAGCGCGGTGGACGCCGTTCGCTGGGCGGCCGCCGGACTGAGCGCCGCGCCCGATGTGCTGGCCGGACCGGCCGGCTGGTTGGCGGTGCACCGCGCCGACCGCGACGCGGCCACGGCAACCCTGCTGGACGGCTTCGGCGACTCGTGGTCGCTGCTGACCGACGGCCTGTGGGTCAAGGACGGGCCGTACTGCTCGGCGGCGATGGCCCCGGTGCAGGCGGCCCGGCAACTGGCCCGAACCCGTCGCGGCGCGCCGGAGCGGGTGGTGGTCCGGCTGCGTCCGGGGGCCGATATGGCACTCATCCACCGGGTGCCGGCGACCGGCGAGCAGGGCCGGTTCAGCCTGGAATACCTGGTGGCCTTGACCCTGCTCGACGCCCCGCTCGACCTGAGCACCCTCGGCACCGGGCCCGCCCGTCCGGACGCCGTCGCGCTGGCCCAGCAGGTGATTCGCGAGGAGGTGCCGGCATCGCCGCTGTCGGTGGGCCGTGATCGGTGGACCGAGGTCGTCGTCCACTACCCCGATGGCGACACCGCGTCCGCGACGGTGACCGTGCCGCTGGGCTCCCCCGGCCGTCCGCTCGACGACCGGGCCCGGTCGCTCAAACGCCGGGCGGCTGCCGGTCCGGACGCCGAGTTGCTGGAAGCGTCCGTCGCCCAGGCGGGGAACCGGCCGTGGTCGGCGACCGTGGACGCGTTGCGCCGGCTTCGACCACCGAACCCCTGACCACCGCCGATCGGGCTTCCTTCCCACCGCTGATCGGGCTTGTCGAGATCCCTCCCCCGCTGATCGAGCTTGTCGAGATCCTCACCTGGTTTCGACAAGCAACCGCCGAGGTCGATTCAGTTCAGCACGTAGGGTTTGTGATGCCCACCCGAGCCTGGTTGGGTGGAGGCTACGAACCGGCGCAGGCCACGCGAAAGGACAGCCGATGACCATGTTCAACTGGGGTCCCACCCAGCCGCCGAACGAACCGCAGGGGCCGCAACCGTTCACCCGGGAACGCTGGGACGCCGTGCTGAACAGCCTGGAGATCAAATTCGGCCAGGACGACGATGGCGACCGGTTCGCCGACTGGGAGACCATGCGGCTGTGGTTCCTGGTCGAGGGCAACAACAACGACCTGATGGCGATGCGCTCGATGTGGGACGTCCGTCCCCCGGTCGCCGCCTACGACTTCGTGCTGGAAGCGGTGAACAGCTGGAACCGCGACCACTTCTGGCCCAAGGCGAGCGTGGTGCGTGGCGAGGAGCACCTCGGTGTCTTCGGCGATCTGGTGATCGACATCGAGACCGGGGTGAACGACGACTTCCTGCGCCAGCAGGTGCGCTGCATGGTCGGCACCTCCGGCCAGATGTATGAGTACCTGACCGAGCAGTTCCCCGAGTCGAAGGACTGGTTCAACGCCGGGGAAGAGTAAGGCTTGTCGGTCGGACCAGCCCCTCCGTTGGTCGAGCTTGTCGAGACCCCTCATCAGCGTTTCGAGATCCCGGCGTCCGCCGGGATGACGAGGTTTCCGCTGGTCGAGCTTGTCGAGACCCGCTCAGATCGGAAAGGCCGCCAGGGCCAGCGGATCGACCCCACTGAGCGGCACCAGCCGCCAATCCATCCGGACGGTGCCCGCGTCCGGGTCGAGTTCCAACAGGATCATGTGCGGGGTCTCGACCAGCCGTAGGTGCGCGCAGAAGACCCCGTGTTGCCAGGCGCCGCTCGCCATGATCGCGAGTTCCGGGCCGGACGGGGTCGCCCAGCGTGACTCCAGCCACTGACCGTCGCCCACCACGGTGACCAGCTCGCCGCCGGGGTGGTCGATGGTCAGCAGATGGTGTCCGCCCGGGGTGTCCTCCAGGTTCACCGCCCGGTAGCTCGCCGGCAGCTGAGACGCCTCGTCCCGGACGGCCCGCACCGGTTCCCGACGCTCCGGCCCCGACAAGGGCCGATGCACCAGTTCCGCCAGCCGGTGGGCCAGTTGCTCGTCGGCGTGCGCGTCCGGCTCGCCTTCGATCGCCGGCAGCAGATGCTCCCAGAATTGGTCGAGCACGTCCTGCATCACTTCCACCTCGGACGTGATCGCGACCACCACGTCCTGCTCGGGCAACACCACCGCGAACTGGCCGAAGGCACCGTCGCCGCGATACCCGTGCCGAGCACCCCAGAACGAGCCGCCGTAGCCGCACGCCCAGTCGCCGTCACCCTCGGCAGCCAGCGACGCCGGGGTGGGCTGCGGCGCCCATTCCGCATAGCCGGCGGGCACCAACCGGGTTCCCTGCCAGACGCCGCCGTCCAGCCAGGTCTGCGCCAACGCCAGGATCGCCGGAGTGGTCAGTTGCAGCCCGCTGAACCCCAGGTCGCGTCCCTGCGGGGTGCGTTGGACGGCCGCGGCACCGCCGCCGAACGGGTCGAGCAGCAACCGCCGCAGGTGCGTGGACAACGGTTCGCCACTGGCCGCGGCGATCGCCTGGGCGACCAGGTAGGTGGCCACCTGGTTGTAGGCCCACACCTCGCCGGGTTCGCCGTCCGGGTCGCGGGCGAGGATGAGCGCCAGCAGCGGGTCGCCGTCGGTGGGCGGCACCGCCGGTGTCGCGTCGCCGCGCCACTCCCAGGCATCGGTGGTGTGACCCACGGTCATCGTGATGCAGTGCCGGACGGTGACCCGCCGCCATTTCGGCGACGCGGACTCCCACCCCCCGAGATAGGACAGCACCGGCGCGTCCAGGTCGATCAGCCCGCGGCCGACCAGGTCGCCCAGCACGGTCGCGGTGCAGCTCTTGGTCAGCGAGTAGCCCAGATGCATCCGCCGCGGTGCGTACGGCGCCCACCAACCCTCGGCGATCACCCGTCCGTGGCGCGCGATCATCAGCGAGTGAAAGCCGTGGCCGTCGGTCTCCATGGCGTCCAGCAGGCCGAGCAGACGCCGTCCGTCGACACCTTCGGACGCGGGTGTGCTGCGTGGCATCGTCATACCGCCAACCTAGTGCCCCGGCCGCCAGTGGCCGGGGCACTAGTGTCGCTGCTGGTCCGTGAGCCAGGCGGCCAGCTCGGAGTGACCGAAGTAGCCGGCCCAGCCGGCCGGGGTCAGCCCGAACCGGTCGTCGACGGCGTCCGCGTCGGCGCCGTGCTCGACCAGCCACGCCACGATGTCGCGGTCACCGGCTCCTGCCGCGTAGTGCAGCACCCCCGCGATCGGCGCGCCGCCCTCGGCGAGCGCCCGGACCACCTCCCAGTGCCGCAACCCGGCCGCCTCGGCGGCCAGTGTCGGACGCGCTCCGCTCACATCAAGGCTTCGCACCGCCTCGGCATCCCCGCTCAGGGCGGCCGCGACCAGCGGATCACGTCGGTGCTGATCGGCCCGGTAGAGGTCACGCAGCAGGCAGATCTCAGCGCCGTGCGCCATCACCTCGCGATTGATGTGCAGCACGAGCTGTGCCAGCGAGTCGGTGGCGTACGCAGCCCCGCGGGGTCCCAGCGGACGCCCCATGGCGGCATCGTCACGGGCGGTCACTCCGTCGCGCCATAGTCCGTAGGCGCGATCGAGATCGGTCAGCGCGTCCGCCGCGGTGCCGGGAACCGGTTCGGGCCAGTGCCGGTCGTCGTACATGTCGATGTCCTCGGCGTCCCCGGCCGGTGAGCCGCCGAACAGCGCCCGTGCTCGTTTGCCGAGCACCTCGCGGGTGACGTGATCGAGCCGCCAGGCAATCGTCGTCACCGGCGCTATCGGCGGCTCGGGCGCCAGGAAGTCGACCCGCACCCGGCCGGCGGCGTCCGGGCGGACACTCCACATGCCCGGCACTGGCTCCCACAGGTATTCCTCGTCGCTGAGTCCGGCCAGCCGCGGCCGGAAATGCACGTTCCAGTAGAAGTCCAGTTGGTCGACCAGGTCAGTACTCCACGCCATAGCCCGACCGTACTCGGCGCCCTCCGGCCCCAGCCGTCCGACCGGTCACCGCTCGGCGACGTTGCGGCGGGCTTGGGGTCAACGCAGCACGTAGCCGGCGATCGCGCTGGCGGCAGCGACGTTGAGCGAGTCGATGCCGGCTCGCATCGGGATCGTCGCCACCACGTCCGCCTGCTCGATCCAGCGTGCGGACAATCCAGCACCCTCGGTACCGAGCAATACCGCCACCCGGGCGTCCGGGAGCAGATCCGCGGCGGCCGCGTCCAGTTCGACGGCGTCCTCGCTCAAGGCCAGAGCGATCACCGTGAAGCCGGACGCCTGCAGCGCCGGCACCGCGCTCCCCCAGTCGTCGACCCTGGCCCAGGGCAGCGAGAACACCGCACCCATCGAGGTCTTGATCGCCCGCCGGTACAGCGGGTCGGCGCAGCGCGGGGCGAGCAGCACCCCGTCCCAACCCAGACCGGCGGCGTTGCGCAGAATGGCTCCCACATTCGTGTGATCGACGATGTCCTCGCAGACCATCAGCCGCCGGGCGGTGAGCAGGTCGGCCATGGTGTGCCGGGTCTCCCGGTGCAGCGACGCCAGCGCGCCACGGTGGACGTGGAAGCCGCTGACCAGTTCGGCGGTCTGCTCGCTCACCCGGTAGACGGGAGCATCGCCGATCACGTCCCGCAGCGACGGCAGCCAGCGGGCCGCCAGCATGAACGACCGCGGACGGTACCCGGCCTCGATCGCCCGCCGGATCACCTTCTCGCCCTCGGCGATGAACAACCCCTGCTCACTTTCCAGGTGCCGGCGCAACGACGAATCCCGCAGCGCGACGTAGTCGCCCAGCCGGGGATCGTTCGGGTCGTGGATGTCGATCGGATCGGGCACCGCCACAGTCTGGCGTATCCCCGCCGCACGGCACCGAGCTTTCGCCCATGAGCCGTCGGGCTGTTCACCAGGCACTAGGGTTTTCATCATGGGCTGGCTGAAGCGGATCGACCGGTTCCTGCTGGCCATCGTCGGCGCCGCGCTGATCGCCAGCGTGCTGCCCGCCCAGGGTGCCGCGGTCACCGTCGTGGACTGGGCGACCAAGGTCGCGGTCGCCGTGCTGTTCTTCGTCTACGGCGTCCGGCTGAAGCCCGAGCAGGCGCTCGCGGGCCTGACCCACTGGCGACTGCACCTGACCATCCTGTCGCTGACCTATCTGCTGTTTCCGCTGATCGGCTGGGCGCTGCAGGTGTTGTCGCCATGGCCGCTCAGCCCCGCGCTGTACGCCGGCGTCCTCTACCTGACGCTGCTGCCCTCCACGGTGCAGAGCTCGATCAACTTCACCTCGATCGCGAAGGGCAACGTCGCCGGCGCGATCGTCAGCGCGTCGGCGTCCAACATGCTCGGGGTGTTCCTGACGCCATTGTTGTGCTGGGCGCTGATGACCACCTCGGGCGGCATCGCCATCGATCCGTCGTCGATCCTGGACATCATCGGGCAGTTGCTGGTGCCGTTCGTGCTGGGCCAGTTGTCCCGGCGCTGGACGGCGGACTGGGTCGCCGCCCACCCGCGGCTGAAGCTGTTCGATCAGGGCGTGGTGGTGCTGGTGGTCTATTCCGCGTTCTCGGCCGGCATGCGCGAGCACATGTGGCAGCAGGTCAACGCCACCGACCTGATCACCCTGCTCGCGGTGTGCCTGGTGCTGCTCGCAGCGATGCTCTGGTTCAGCCGGTGGCTCGCGCAGCGGCTCGGCTTCAACCGCGCGGACGTCATCGCCATCCAGTTCTGCGGCACCAAGAAGTCCCTGGCCACCGGCCTGCCGATGGCGAACGTGCTGTTCGCGGGCTCACCGATCGGGCTACTGGTGTTGCCGTTGATGCTGTTCCACCAGGCCCAGTTGATGGCCTGCGGATCGCTGGCAGCCCGCTACGCCAAGCAGGTGGATTAGCACCCGCGCCGTCAGGGGTTTCTACAAGCTCCACCAACGAACATCGGGGGACGGTTCCTTCACGTGCGATTTTCGAACGTGAAAGAACCGTCCCCGGATGTGCGAACGAGCCAGAAGGGTCTCGACAAGCTCGACCAGCGGCAGTCAGCACCACCGCTGGTTGAGCTTGTCGAAACCCTTTGTCGGCGAGAGGTCGGGCCTACTGCTCCGGTTCGGCCTGCGGTTCGGGGACTTCCTGCGGCGCGGACGCGGCGACGTCCGGCGTCCCCGGGTTCAGCTCGGCCGGCGGGGTGTTGATGCTGGCCCGGCGCGCGGCGCGGCTGTTCTCCATCTGCTGCGCCTCGGCGATCGCCTGCTCGACGGCGCGGCCGGCTTCGCCCTCGGCCTCGACCTTCTGCTGGGCGATCTCGGCGAACACGTCGATCTTCTCCGGCGCCTCGAACTCACCGGCCTCAGGCTCGCCGTAGCCGGACAGCATGTTGCCGGCCGCCCGTCCCAGGCCCTTCAGCGCATCGTTGAGTTCGGACGGCACCACCCACACCTTGTTGGCGTCGCCCTTGGCCAGATTCGGCAGCATCTGCAGGTACTGGTAGGCCAGCAGCGACTGATCGGGCTTGCCGGCATGGATCGCACCGAACACCGTGGTGATCGCCTGCGCCTCGCCCTCGGCCCGCAGCATCTGCGCCTGCCGGTCGGCCTGCGCCCGCAGCACCGCCGACTCCCGCTCGCCCTGCGCGCGGAGGATGGACGCCTCCCGGTCACCGGACGCCGACAGGATCTGGGACTGCCGCTGGCCCTCGGCCAGCAGGATCGCGGCGCGCTTGTCGCGCTCGGCCCGGGCGCCCTTCTCCATCGCGTCGCGGATGGTGGCCGGCGGCTCGATCGAGCGCAACTCGACCCGGTTGACCTTGATGCCCCACTTGCCGGTCGCCTCGTCGAGGACGGCGCGCAGCTTGGCGTTGATCTCTTCGCGCGAGGTCAGGGTCTGCTCCAGGTCGAGCCCGCCGATGATGTTGCGCAGCGTGGTCATGGTCAACTGCTCGATGGCCTGAATGTAGTTCTGCGCCTCGTAGGCGGCCCGAACCGGGTCGACCACCTGGAAGTAGATCACCGAGTCGATGCTCACCATCAGGTTGTCCTCGGTGATCACGCCCTGCGGCGGGAACGGGACGACCGCCTCGCGCATGTCCATCGTGTAGCGGACGTTGTCGATCAGCGGCACCAGCAGGTGCGGACCGGGATCGAGGGTGCGGCGGAATTTGCCCAGCCGCTCGACGATCCCCACCTGTTGCTGCCGGACCACCTTCAGGGCTTGGGTCAGCAATGCGACCGCGAGCACCAGGATGACGATAGGGGCGATGAATTCCATGCCTGTCACGGCTCCTTGGGGTAGACAACGACGGTGATCCCGTCGACCTCGAAGACCTCCACCGAGGCACCGGCCTCGATCTCGACGTCTCCGAAACTGCGGGCCCGCCACACCTCGCCGTTCACCTTGACCTCGCCGGAGTTGCCGGTGATCGCGGTCGTCGCCTGCCCGGTGCTGCCGACCATGCGCTGCAGTGCCGAGCGGTAGCCCGGCGCGGAACGCACCTTCTCGAGCAGCGTCGGCCGCAGCAGGAAGAGCAGCGCGAACGCCACCGCGACCGCCACGATCACCTGAACCAGGATCATGCCCGGGAAGAGCAACGCGATCCCCGCGCCGGCAAGTGCGCCGGCGGCCAGCATCAGCAGGGTGAAATCGAGTGTGAGCGATTCGGTGAGCGCCAACAATGCGGCGGCGACCAGCCAGGCCGCCCACCAGTTGTCACTCAGCCACTCCCACATGCATCCATCATGCCCGGGCTCGGGCGCTCCATCGTCCGTTCGTATGGGTGACTTCAAGCGCGAAGTCGAAAGTCTCGCTGAGCCGCTCGTCGGTCAGCACCTCATCGACCGGTCCGGCGGCCAGGATCGCGCCCTTCTTCAGCAGCAGGGCGTGGGTGATGCCGGTCGGGATCTCCTCGACATGGTGGGTGACCAACACTGTCGCCGGCGCGAACTCGTCGGCACAGAGTTCACTGAGTGTGCTGACCAGGCCCTCGCGTCCGGCCAGGTCGAGGCCGGCTGCCGGTTCGTCGAGCAGCAACAACTCCGGATCGGTCATCAGGGCCCGGGCGATCTGCACCCGCTTGCGCTCACCCTCGCTGAGGGTGCCGAAGGTGCGATAGGCGAGATGCCCGACATGCAGCTGCGCCATCAGCGACACGGCACGTTCGAAGTCGGCCTGCTCGTAGCTCTCGCGCCAGCGGCCCATCACCGCGTACGCGGCCGACACCACGACGTCGGCGACCCGTTCGTGGCGCGGAATCCGGTCGGCCAGCGCGGCTGAGGCGACACCGATCCGGGGACGCAGTTCGAAGACGTCCACCCGCCCCAGACGCTCGCCGAGGATCTCGGCGGTTCCGGACGACGGGTGCAGCTGGGCGGCCAGGATCTGCAGCATGGTGGTCTTACCGGCACCGTTCGGGCCGATGATCACCCAACGCTCGGATTCTTCGATCCGCCAGTTCACCCGGTCGAGCAGCGTGGCCTCGCCACGCACGATCGACACGTCGGTCAACTCAACAACAGCCGCCATGGGTGCCAACCTACCGGCTGACGGCCGTGCGACGAGCCGGGACGCGCGGCGTCCCGGCCCCGACTCAGGCGCCGGTGGAGTGCAGGCCGCCGTCCACGTGCACCATCTCGCCGGTGGTGGCCGGGAACCAGTCCGACAACAGCGCCACCACGGCGCGGGCGGTCGGGTCGAGGTCCTTCGGATCCCAGCCCAGCGGCGCCCGCTCGGCCCAGATCTCGTCGAAGGTGTCGGCGCCGGGGATTGCCTTCTTGGCGATCGTCGACAGCGGGCCGGCGGCGACCACGTTGCAGCGGATGCCGTCCGGACCCAGGTAGCGGGCCAGGTAGCGCGAGGTGCTCTCCAGCGCCGACTTCGCCACGCCCATCCAGTCGTAGGTCGGCCAGGACTGCCGGGCGTCGAAGGTCATGCCGACCACCGAGCCGCCGCTGCTCATCAGCGGCTTGCAGGCCATGGTGAGGCTGGCCAGCGAATAGGCCGACACATGGATCGCGGTCTTCACGTCCTCGGCCGGCGTGGTGAGGAATTTGCCGCCCAGCGCGGTCTCCGGGTTCGCGAAGGCGATCGAGTGCACCACGCCGTCCAGGTGATCGACATGCTGGCGGACCTGGTCGGCCAGGCCGGCCAGATGCTCCTCATTGGTGACGTCCAGTTCGAGCAGCGGCGGCTCCGGGTCGAGTCGCTTGATGATCCGCCGGGTCAGGCTGAGTGCCCGGCCGAAGTTCGACACCAGGACGGTGGCGCCCTCGCGCTGCGCGATCTCGGCCACCCGATAGGCGATCGAGGTGTTCATGGTCACGCCCGCGACCAGGATGTTCTTGCCTTCCAGGATTCCCAATTCCGTTTCCTTCCTCAGTGCCTGATGCGCGGTGCTGGTGCTCAGTGGCCCATGCCCAGGCCGCCGTCGACCGGGATCACCGCGCCGGAGATGTAGCCGGCGCCCTCGCTGGCCAGGAAGGCGACCGTGGCGGCCACCTCGCTGGTGGCGCCCAGTCGGGCCGCCGGAATGGACGCCTTGTAACCGGCCACCACGTCGTCGGGCAGCGTGGCGGTCATGTCGGTCTCGATGAAGCCGGGCGCGACCACGTTCGCGGTGATGCCGCGGGCGCCGATCTCGCGGGTCAGCGAGCGCGCCACCCCGACCAGCGCCGCCTTGGACGCCGAATAATTCACCTGGCCGGGCGAGCCGTACAGGCCGACCACCGAGCCGGTGAAGATGATCCGGCCCCAGCGCCGGCGCAACATGGAACGGCTGGCCCGCTTGGCGCAGCGGAAGGCGCCCTTGAGGTTGGTCTCCAGCACCAGGTCGAAATCGTCCTCGCTCATCCGCAGCACCAGGGTGTCGCGGGTCACGCCGGAGTTGGCGACCAGGATCTCGGTCGGGCCGTGCGCTTCCTCGGCCTGCTTGAACGCGGCATCGACCTGGGCGGGGTCCGTCACGTCGCAGGCGATGCCGAGTGCACCCTCGGGGGCGTCCCCGCCACGGGAGAAGCTGGCCACCCGGTGACCCTGTTCCAGCAGGGCGGCGACGATCGCGGCGCCGATGCCCTTGTTCCCGCCGGTGACGACGGCGCTGCGGCCGTCCACGCGTTCCGTATCCGTCACGGTGGACAACCTAGTGCAGGCGTCCGGACGGCGCCGCCCCGACCCGCTGTCACCGGAGCCGATC
>NZ_JAPUED010000093.1 GCF_027492755.1 Micropruina sp.
CAGTTCCAGGGTGTCGTTGGACGCCTTCTCGCCGATCTGGTTCTGCCGTTCGCCGACCACCACCACAGCCACATCGCTGATCGAGGCGAGCTCGACGGCCAGCGCGATCTCGGCGTCGTCGTCATGGTCGAGAGCCGTCCGGGCGACCACCGAATCCATGTTGTCGAACATCGACGGGTAGAGCCGTTCGGGAATGCCGGCGCCCGGGGCGAAGGTGACCTCGCCGGTGGCGCGGGCGCGGATGCCGTCCAGAATGGTGGTGGTCTCGGTCGTGTCGTAGTCGAACGCCCAAGGGCCGAGGGTGTCCCGGGGCGAGTCGGCGAGCTGGCCGATCACGGCGATCGAACCGGTATCGGCCGCCAGCGGCAGCGCGTTGCCGACGTTCTTCAACAGCACCGCGGCGCGTTCCGCAGCCGTCCGGGCCACCTCGCGATGCTCGGGAGCATTCAAGATCACCGCGCTGCGGTCCTCGTCGGCGTACGGGTTCTCGAACAGGCCGAGCTGGAACTTGGCTCGCAGGATGCGTCGCACCGCCTCGTCGATCGCCTGTTCGCCGACCAGGCCGGCGGCCACGGCGTCCGGAAGATGGGCGAAGGCGGGGTCTTCCATGGTCATCTCGAGATCGAGTCCGGCGTTCATGGCGCGGGCAGCGGCATCGGTCAGATCCTTGGCGAAATGCTGGGTGACCAGGGAGCGGACGGCGCCGGCGTCCGACACCACGAAGCCGTCGAAGCCGAACTCGCCCCGCAGCACCTCGGTCAGCAGCCAGCGGTTGCCGGAGGCGGGCACGCCGTTGAGGTCCATGTAGGCGCTCATGATGTTCGCGGCACCGGCCTCGACGGTGGCCCGGAACGGCGGCAGGTAGACGTTCCACAACTCCGAATCGGAGATCTCGGAATCCTCGTAGTCGCGACCGCCGCGGGCCGCGCCGTAGCCGGCGAAATGCTTCGGACCGGACAGGATCGACTCCGGCCCCAAATCGCCCTGGAACCCGCGGACATGGGCCGCCGCCACCACGCCCCCCAGCACCGGATCTTCGCCGGCGCCCTCGACGATCCGGCCCCAGCGCGGATCGCGGGCGATGTCGACCATCGGCGCGAACGCCCAGTGGATGCCGACCGCGCGGGCCTCGCGGGCCGCGACCGCCTCACCCGCGGCGATCACCTCCGGATCCCACGACGCGGCCTGGCCGATCGGCACCGGGAAGATGGTCCGGAAGCCGTGGATCACGTCGTAGCCGAACAGCACCGGAATGCCGAACCGGCTGCCCTCGATCGCCATCCGCTGCAGCCGGTTCGCCGTCGCCGGATCGCGGACGAACAGCAGCGAGCCGGCACCACCCTCGGCCAGCGCCGCCTCGACCTTGCGCGGCGACTCCAGGAACTGGTGCGCCTCGGCCGAGCCGTCGTCGGCCAGGTCCTGGGCGAAGGTGCCGAAGTAGAAGTACTGGGTGACCTGGCCCGCCTTCTCTTCCAGGCTGAGCCGGGGGAGCAGGTCCTCCACCCGCTCGTCGACACTGAGCCGGGGGTTCTGGAACGGCAGATCGGTCATGGTTCTCCTTCGAACACGTGTCGCACCTCAACGTCGGCGGTGCTTGAGGGAACGCTGATCAAACGCAACCACCGCTGGTTGAGCTTGTCGAAACCCCTTGCCTCAGAGGTCTCGACAAGCTCGACCGACGATGGATCAGCGATTCCTTGGGGACAGCCTGCCAGGTCGGTCGGACACCTTGCAGGGTCGCCACCGCGATCCGGCGACGGCACCCCGACAAGTGGGAACGCAGCCGGGTGGGCCTCCACGGCTGTGGTATTCATGGCGAATCCGAGAGGAGCGTGGCCAACGATGACCGATTCCGCCGTGACCAACCCCGCTGTCGAGCAGCTGATCGCCCGATCGCACAGCCTGGGCGCCGACCCCCGCACCACCAACTACGGCGGGGGTAACACCTCGGCGAAGGGGACGGCGATCGACCCGGCCACCGGCGGTCCGGTCGAGTTGTTGTGGGTGAAGGGCTCCGGCGGCGATCTGGGCACGCTGGCGCCGTCCGGGCTTGCGGTGCTGCGGCTTGACCGGATGCGGGCGCTGACCGGCGTCTACCCGGGTGTCGAGCGCGAGGACGAGATGGTCGCCGCCTTCGAGTACTGCCTGCACGGCAAGGGTGGCGCGGCGCCGTCCATCGACACCACGATGCACGGCTTCGTCGACGCCCCGCACGTCGACCATCTGCACCCCGACGCCGGGCTCGCCATCGCCACCGCCGCCGACGGTGAGGAACTCACCCGGCAGATCTTCGGTGACAAGGTGCTGTGGGTGCCGTGGCGGCGTCCGGGTTTCCAACTCGGCCTCGACATCGCCGCCATCGCCAATGACAACCCGGACGTCGTCGGCTGCATTCTCGGTGGCCACGGCATCACCGCCTGGGGGCAGACCTCACAGGAATGCGAGGCGAACTCGCTGTGGATCATCCGCACCATCGACGACTACATCGCCGCCCACGGGAAGCCCGACCCGTTCGGTGCTGCGCGGGAGGGTTTCACCGCGCTTCCGGACGCCGACCGTCGCGCCCGCGCGCTGGCCCTGGCACCCACCCTGCGGGCGATCGCCTCGCAGGACCGGCGGATGGTCGGGCATTTCACCGACACCGACGTCGTGCTCGACTTCCTGGCCTCTCAGAAGGCGCCGGCGCTGGCCGAACTGGGCACCTCGTGCCCCGACCACTTCCTGCGCACCAAGGTCAAGCCGATGCTGCTCGACCTGCCGCCGACCGCGCCGCTGGAGCAGACCATCGAACGGCTACACGAACTGCATGCCGCCTACCGCGACGACTATGCCGGCTATTACCGACGCAACGCCGACTCCGACAGCCCGGCGATTCGCGGCGCCGACCCGCTGATCATCCTGATTCCCGGGGTCGGCATGTTCTCCTACGGCATCAACGCCCAGACCGCGCGGGTGGCCGGCGCGTTCTACACCAACACCATCAACGTGATGCGCGGCGCCGAGGCGCTGTCGACCTATGACCCGGTGCCCGAGCGGGAGAAGTTCCGGATCGAGTACTGGGTGCTGGAGGAGGCCAAGCTGCAACGGCTGCCCAAGCCGAAGCCGCTGGCGGCCAAGGTGGCCCTGATCACCGGCGGCGCCGGCGGCATCGGCAGCGCGATCGCCCGACGGTTCGCCGCCGAGGGTGCCTGCGTGGTTCTCGCCGATCTGGACGTCGACAGGGCGCGGCAGGTGGCGTCCGAGATCGGCAACGCCGACGTGGCGCTCGGGCTGGGCTGCGACGTCCGCGACGCCGACCAGGTGCGGTCCGCGATCGACGCCACCGTGCTCGCCTTCGGCGGGCTGGACATCGTGGTCAACAACGCCGGCCTGGCGGTGTCGAAGCCGCTGCTGGAGACCACCGAGACCGACTGGGACACCGAACACGACGTGCTCGCCAAGGGCTCGTTCCTGGTCTCCCGGGCGGCGGCGAAAGTGCTGGTCGAGCAGGGGTTGGGCGGCGACATCCTCTACATCAGCTCGAAGAACTCGGTGTTCGCCGGGCCGAACAACATCGCCTACTCGTCAGCGAAGGCCGACCAGTCCCACCAGGTGCGGCTGCTGGCCGCCGAACTCGGCCAGCACGGCATCAAGGTCAACGGCATCAACCCGGACGCCGTCGTCCGCGACAGCGGAATCTTCGCCGGCGCCTGGGCCGCCAACCGGGCCGCCACCTACGGGGTGCCCGAGGAGGAACTGGGCGCCTACTACGCGCAGCGCAGCCTGCTCAAGCGCGAGGTGCTGCCCGAACATGTCGCAGCTGTCGCGTTCGTGCTGTGCACCGACGAGTTCTCGCACACCACGGGCCTGCACGTCCCGGTCGATTCCGGGGTGACCGGAGCCTTCCTGCGCTGACCCGAGCCGTTGGTCGAGACCCGACCCCCGCTGGTCGAGCTTGTCGAGACTCGGACCCCGTCCGCAGGATCTCGACAAGCTCGATCACCGGTGGTGAGGCCGACAGAGCTCGACCGGCGGTGGGATGCGCGGATCACCGAGCGCTTATCGCGACGTTCAAATTGCGGAAATGCTCTAACGCATCGAAAAGGGGGAATCGCTTGCGAGCGTCGGGTTTTGGGCTTTGACTAGCAGTTGAGCGGCTTTCGGGGACGTGATCGGCGCGGCCCCGGGGCACCCGCGGAGGAGGGCCATGAACGTCCCGACCAGCACCGTCGCGCTGTTCGCCACCTGCATCAACGACACGATGTTCCCGGAGACGCCCAAGGCGGTGGTCCGACTGCTGGAGCGGCTCGGCTGCCGGGTGGACTTTCCGCTGCAGCAGACCTGTTGCGGACAGATGTTCACCAACACCGGGTACTTCCGTGAGGCGATGCCGTCGGTGCGGAACTTCGTGGACACCTTCGAGCGCTACGACTACGTGGTCGGGCCGTCCGGCTCATGCGTCGGTTCGGTGCGCGACCAGCACCCGATGCTCGCCCACCGGCATGGCGACCCGGGCCTGCAGCGCCGGGTCGAGGCGATCGTGGCGAAGACCTACGACCTGAGCGAGTTCCTGGTGGACGTGCTTGGCGTCACGGACGTCGGCGCCTACTTCCCGCACCGCGTCACCTACCATCCGACCTGTCATTCACTACGGGTGACGAAGGTCGGCGATCGCCCCTACCGGCTGCTGTCGGCGGTCCGTGGACTCACCCTGGTGGAGTTGCCCAACGCCCAGCAGTGCTGCGGCTTCGGCGGCACCTTCTCGCTGAAGAACTCCGACGTGTCGGTGGCGATGGGCACCGACAAGGTGCGAGCCGTCCTCGACACCGGCGCCGAATACGTGGTGACCGGCGACAACTCCTGCCTGATGCACATCGGCGGACTGCTCAGCCGGATGCGGGCCGGCGTCACACCGATCCATCTCGCCGAGATCCTGGCCAGCACCGAGGACGCCCTGGTCGCCGCCGGTGCCACCGCTCCGCAGCAGGGAGGTTCGCGATGAGCGCCGTCCGTCGCACCCCCGCGCCGCCGCCCGGCGACCTGCAGGACATGCCGAAGTTCCCCAAGAACGCAGCCAAGGAACTGCGCAACACCCAGCTGCGCAAGAACCTGCGGCACGCCACCACCACGATCCGCGAGAAGCGGGCCAACGTGGTGGCCGAGCTGCCGCACTGGGAGCAGCTGCGGCGGGCCGGGGAGGCGATCAAGAACCGCACCCTGCGCCACCTCGACGACTACCTGCTGCAACTGGAGGAGTCGCTGACCCGCAACGGCGCGATCGTGCACTGGGCGTCCGACGCCGCAGAGGCGAACCAGATCGTGATCGACGTGGCCCGGGCCAAGGGCGCCGACGAGGTGGTCAAGGTCAAGTCGATGGCCACTCAGGAGATCGACCTCAACGAGGCACTCGAAGCGGCCGGCATCGCCGCCTGGGAGACCGACCTGGCCGAACTCATCGTCCAGCTCGGGCATGACCGGCCCAGCCACATCCTGGTGCCGGCGATCCACCGCAACCGCTCCGAGGTGCGCGAGATCTTCACCGAAGAGATGGGCCGCTACGGCACACCTCCGCCGGACGGGCTGACCGACGACCCGGCGATGCTGGCCGGCGCCGCCCGCGTCCATCTGCGGGAGAAGTTCCTGCGCGCCAAGGTGGCCGTCTCCGGCGCCAACTTCGCCGTCGCCGACTCGGGAACCCTGGTGGTGGTCGAATCCGAGGGCAACGGACGGATGTGCCTGACCCTGCCCGAGACGCTGATCTCGATCGTCGGCATCGAGAAGACGGTGCCGACCTTCGACGACCTGGAGGTCTTCCTGCAACTGCTGCCACGCTCGTCCACCGCCGAACGGATGAACCCCTACACCTCGATGTGGTCGGGGGTGCGCGAGGGCGACGGCCCGCAGGAGGTGCATGTGGTGCTGCTCGACAACGGCCGCACCAAGGTGCTCGCCGACGAGGTCGGACGTCAGGCGCTGCGCTGCATCCGCTGCTCGGCCTGCCTGAACATCTGCCCGGTCTACGAGCGGGTCGGCGGGCATGCCTACGGTTCGGTCTATCCGGGCCCGATCGGTGCCATTCTCACTCCGCAGTTGCGCGGCACCGCGTCCGCGGTGGACGCCTCGCTACCGTTCGCGTCCTCGCTGTGCGGTGCCTGCTACGAGGTCTGCCCGGTGCGGATCAACATTCCCGAGGTGCTGGTGCATCTGCGCAACCAGGTGGTCGAGTCGCACGGCCCCAGCGTCGAGGGCACGATCATGAAAGCCGGTGGCTGGGTGATGGGCGACGGACGCCGGCTCGCGCTGGTGCAGAAGGGCTCCGAACTGGCCGGACGCGTCCTGCCCGGCGAGGTGATCGGCCCGCTGCCCGGACCGGCGGCCGGGTGGACGGGCGCGCGGGATCTACCCAAGCCGCCGACCCAGACCTTCCGCGACTGGTGGGTCGCCGAGCATCAGGGCGGCCGCGATGAGTAGCCGGGACGCGGTGCTGGGCCGGGTCCGCGCCGCCCTCGCCGATGTGCCGGCGGTCCCCGCCGCGGAGGACGTCGCGATCGACTGGGAGTACGGGCAGCGGCCGGCCGGTGCCGCCGACGACACCCTCGGCTTGTTCGTCGAACGCGTCGAGGACTACCGGGCGGAGGTCAGCTGGGTGACGCCGGCCGAGGTCGCCGCCCGGATCGCCGACGCGCTGGGTGACCATGAGGTGACCTCAGCCGTGGTGCCGTCCGGCGCACCACAGGACTGGCGGGATGCGATCGCCGCGAGGGGAATCCGCGTGCTCACCGACGAGCCGGTGCTCAGCCACGCCGAACTGGACGGCACCGGTGCGGTGGTCACCGCGTCCCGGGTGGGAATCGCCGAGACCGGCACCATCGTCCTCGATCACGGCCCCGACCAGGGTCGCCGGGCGCTCTCACTGGTGCCCGACCTGCATGTCTGCGTGATCCGCGCCGAGCAGGTGGTCGCCGACGTGCCCGAAGCGGTCGCCCGGTTGCGGCCGTCCATCGATGCCCGGCAGCCGCTGACCTGGATCAGCGGGCCGTCCGCGACCAGCGACATCGAGCTGTCCAGGGTTGAGGGGGTGCACGGCCCCCGCACCCTGCGGGTGCTGCTGGTCGACGGCTGACGTCCTGGTCGCCACGAAGGGCGGAGTCCACCGCCTGTTCACCGACCTGACCCGTGCCGTTGGGCATTGCGTCGATCGGGCTGCCTAGCGTCGCGGCCATGAAGGTCGTTGTGCTGGCCGATACCGACAGCCGCTGGAAGTGGGGTCTGCTGACCGCCCGGCAACTCTTCCCGGCGTCCGTTCCCGTCGGTCTGCTGCTCCATTCGCTGCGCGGCCCCTCGGCGCAGCAACTCGCGGACAGCGGAGTGGAGCAGCAGCCGACGATCGTCGAGAGCATTCCCGGGTTCGTAGCGTCGGAGGATCTCGACGCCGTCGACGTTATCGTGCTGGCCCTTCCCGGCGGCGGGGTGCAGGCGGTGCTGCACGGGTTGGCGCGGCGCTGGACCACGCCCGGACGGCGTCCGGTGGTGATCAGCGGTTACGTCGGCGTCGTGTACGAGAAGCACGTCGAGGGTCTGTTGCTCCGGGCCGGCTCGGACGTCATTCTGGCCAACAGCCCGGCCGACGCGGAGTCGTTCCGGACCATGCTCGCCGGGGCCGGCCAGGACCCTTCGGTGGTGCTGCCGACCGTGCTGCCGTTCCTCGGTCAGGCCGATTCGGCACGTGAGACGGGCACCCTGTTCACTGTCACTTTCGCCGCCCAACCCGGCGTGCCCGGGCCGCGGACCGACCGCGAGTTCGTCATCCGCCGGCTGATCCGGCACGCCACTCTGCATCCCGAGCGGGAAGTGCTGCTCAAGGTGCGCGCCCGGGTCGGTGAGCACACCACCCATCGCGAAGATCACCCGTACCAGTTGCTCGGACCCCGCCTCGGCGTCGAGAAGCCGGCCAACCTGCACGTGGTGCACGGCAACATGGGCGAGGTCCTGGACCGCACCGACCTGTTGGTCACGGTCTCGTCCACCGCCGCCGTCGAAGCCATGCACCGGGGCATTCCGACCGCGATCCTCACCGACTTCGGCCTCAAGGAACGCCTCGGCAACCACTACTTCCTCGGCTCCGGCTGCCTGGCCTCGTTCTCCGACCTGGACGCCGGCGCGACACCGCGGGTCGACCCCGAGTGGGCCCGGAACCGCGGCATCGGCCCCAGCGACGCCGTCGAGCGAGCCCAGGAACATGTGGCCGCTCTCGCCGCGGATGACGTCCGGCCCCCGCTGCGGCCCGGCTACACGATGGACAACGCCGCCGCCATGCTGCCCGACCTGCTGGGCCGCTACGGGCTGAGCGCCTACGGGCGTGAGTTGGAGACCGACGACGAGCGGGCCAGCGACCTGCCCCTGGCGGTGCGCTCGCTGGTGTCACGGGCGGCCCGCACCGCCTACCGGCAGGGCGTGTACACGGTCGCGCCGACCCTGCGGCGATTGGCGCGACTGTGAGTGTGCTCGTGGTGATTCCCGCCCGCGGTGGCTCCAAGGGCGTGCCCGGCAAGAACGTGGCATCGGTCGGCGGTGTCCCGCTGGTTGCTCGTGCCGTGCACGCCGCGGTCGCCTCCGGCGTCGGCACGGTGACGGTGTCCACCGACGACGACCGGATCGCCGACGCGGCGAGCGTTGCGGGCGCGTCCGTCACCCGGCGTCCGGACGAGTTGGCCGGCGACGCGGCATCCAGCGAATCGGTCCTGCTGCACGCCCTGGACGAACATCGCAACCGCACCGGGCAGGACGCCGAGGTGCTGGTGATGGTGCAGTGCACCAGCCCGTTCCTGACCGCCTCCGAGATCGCCGACTGCGTGGCGGCCGTCGAGGCCGGCGCCGACAGTGCCTTCACCGCCGCACCGAGCCACGGCTTCCTGTGGCAGCGCGACGATGCGGGCGACGCGGTCGGTGTCAACCACGACAAGGCCACCCGTCCGCGCCGGCAGGATCGGACGCCGGAGTTCCTGGAGACGGGCGCCGTCTACGCGATGCGTGCCGACGGCTTCCGACGCTCAAGGCACCGATTCTTCGGCCGTACCGTGCTGATCGAGACCGACCCGGCCCGCGTCCTCGAGATCGACGAGCCGGACGACCTGGAACGATCCCGGCTGCTCGCCCCCGTGCTGGACGCCGACGCGTCCGCCCCGCACCGCACCGACCTGGACGCGGTCGTGCTCGACTTCGACGGCACCCAGACCGACGACGCGGTGCTGGTGGCGTCCGACGGCAGCGAACAGGTGCGGGTACACCGCGGTGACGGGCTCGGCATCGCCGCACTGCGCCGCTCCGGCCTGCCGGTGCTGATCCTCTCCAGCGAGACCAATCCCGTGGTGCGTGCCCGGGCCCGCAAGCTCGGCGTCCCGGTGCTGCACGGGGTCGACGACAAGGCCACCGTGCTGCGCGACTGGTGCGCGCGCGAGGGCGTCGACCCGGCCCGCGTCCTCTATGCCGGCAACGACGTCAACGACCTCGGTTGCTTCTCAGTCGTCGGGTGGCCGATCGCGGTCGCCTCCGCCCATCCGGTCGTGCGCGAACGCGCCCGGCTGGTCACCTCCGTGCCGGGAGGGCACGGAGCCATTCGTGAAATCGCTTCCTGGATCCTCGGAAAGGACCTCGCATCATGACCACCATCTCCCCCCGCGACCGGCTGATCGGCGACCGCCGTATCGGCCCCGGCCACCCCGTCTACATCACCGCCGAGATCGGCCTGAACCACAACGGTGAGGTGAGCACCGCGCTCGCCCTGGTCGACGTCGCGATCGCCGCCGGCGCGGACGCCGTGAAGTTCCAGAAGCGGACGCCGGACGTCTGCACCCCGCGTGATCAGTGGGACGTGGAGCGTGACACCCCGTGGGGCCGGATGCGTTACATCGACTACCGGCACCGCATCGAGTTCGGCGCCGACGAGTACCGGATCATCGACGAATACTGCCGCGACAAGGGCATCGACTGGTTCGCTTCGCCGTGGGACGTGGCCAGCGTCGACTTCCTGGACGGCTTCGACGTGCCCGCCCACAAGATCGCCTCGGCCTGCCTGACCGACGACGAGCTGCTGCGGGCGATCCGGGCCTCCGGACGCACCGCGATCCTGTCCACCGGCATGTCGACGCCGGCGCAGATCCGGCACGCGGTCGAGGTGCTGGGCAGCGGCAACGTGGTGCTCTGCCACGCCACCTCGACCTACCCGGCCGCGAACGACGAACTCAACCTGCGGATGATCAACACGTTGATGGCTGAGTACCCGAACGTGCCGGTCGGCTATTCGGGCCACGAGCGCGGGCTGCAGACCACGGTGGCGGCGGCCGCGCTGGGTGCCTGCTTCCTGGAGCGGCACATCACCCTGGACCGCACCATGTGGGGCTCCGACCAGGCCGCCTCGCTGGAGCCGGCCGGGCTGACCCGGCTGGTGCGTGACGTCCGGGTGATCTCGGAGTCGCTGGGTGATGGGGTCAAGAAGGTCTACGCAGGCGAGTACGCGGCGATGCGGAAGCTGCGCCGGGTGGCCGGCGTGGTGGCCGATCAGGTCGCACGGGTGGCCTGAGGCCGTCATGGCCAAGAAGAACGGCAAGCACAAGCGCACCACGCTCGCCCTGGTGGAGAGCCCGGCGCAGCTGCTCAACGTCGTCGAATGGGCGTTCGCGCACGGCGCCGAGGGGCAGACGCGGCTCGCGGTGCTGCCGCCCCGCGACGTCACCACCCGGCTGCAGCTCGAGGCGGTGGCCGACCTGGCTCGGGAGGCCGGACTGGCCGCGACCTGGTACGAGCCGCGAAAGTCGGCCGCTTCGCTCGTCGCCGTGGCCTGGGAGCTGTTTCCCAAGCTGGCGAAGGCGGAGCGCCTGGTCGTGGGGGACCCGTTCTCCCGCTTCGTCCAGGCGGTGCTGCCGCTGGCCGATGTGAGCGAGGTCGTTGTCGTCGACGACGGCACGGCCACCATCTCGTTCATCACGCAGTTGACCCGCGGTGACCGGCTGAGCCGGTGGCATCTGGCCGAGGGCGGACGCGACGTGGTGATCGACCTGCTGTCGGAGCACGCGCGGGACTTCTTCACGCCGTCCAAGCGTGACGGCCGCAGCATCGAGGTGTTCACCGCCATGCCGGTGCAGGTGCCGCCGGGGACGCGGCAGAGCACCAACACCTTCGCCTGGACACGGAGCCGGTTCGGCCCGCCCGTGGTCACCGACACCGTCGACGTGGTGGGCACCTCGTTGGTCGAGACGGGTGTGGTGGACGCCGACCGCTACCTGGCGGGCGTGGTGGCCGTCACCGAACGCTTCGGCGCCGGCCGGTACTTCGCGCACCGCCGGGAGAGCGACGCCAAGCTGGCCACCATCGAGGCCCGCACCGGTCTGCGAGTGGTGCGCCCCGACGTCCCGCTGGAGATCGCCGTCCGTCGCGGCCCGGTCAGCCGCCTGATGGTCAGCTACCCGTCCACCGTGATGCACACGCTGCCCCTGGTCCTGGTCGACACCCCCGTCGAACTCGCCGTCGCCGACGTCCCCACCGGCTGGCTCACCCCCGGCGCCCCGGTCGCCGCCGGCGACTTCCTGGAGCACGTCACCAACACCGCCCGCAAGCGTCACACCGCTCTGACCTGACAAACCCCCGGGCGAATCGATCAAGATCGGGCACCGCTAGCGGTGCCCGATCTTGATCGATTCCGAGTCGGGAACCAGCCGGCAGCGAGGGCAGGGCTGCAATGGCCCCTCCCACCCGCTTGTCATCAGAAACTGCGCGACCTGCCTGGCAGCGCGACATGCGCCGATGCCGGTTACGTCCGCCCACCCGAACCGCAGAGTGGTCAAGCCCAGCAGGGCGTGGTCGTTGTCTCGGTTCATGTCGCGTAAGGCAGCACCTCCCGTGTGATGGAGCTTGCTGTCGAGTTCGACGAGCAGGCGGTACTCCTCGTACCAGGCGTCGCTGCGGTACGCACGCAGAGCGTGTTGCTGGCGAGTGGCGGTCGGCAGATGGTGCGCGCGCTCCACTTGCACGAGGTACCGGCGTTCCAGGGCCGAGTGGGCACCCTGCGATACGTCACCAAGAATCTCGCGGAGCATGCCCCGGTTGTGCAGGACCGGGCGTTGGTTCAGTTCGTTCAGCAATCGTTTGGCGGTGGTCTTGCGCTGGCTGAGGGAGTCCGCCAGCAAGGCCGCCATCTCGTCCTCGTCGGCCTCGGCGCATAGATCAAGCACGGTCTCCTCAATCGTGGTGCGGGGCGGATCGCCAGCCGACCGGCGGACTGCGCGGATGAACCGCCACCCGAGTCTCGGTGCTCGCGGCACGCGGACGAAGACCGCTATCTCGTCGGGCTCGGCCTTTCGTAGACCCAGTAAGTGGGCAGCGGCCTGATGCCCGAGAACGGCTCCCTCGCCACCCAGGAGAATGCCGGCCCAGGCGCGACTGAGCCACCCAGATCCCGGACCAAAGCTGTAGATGCCAGGCGTCACTCGCCCCAGTACGCCGTCGGCAAGGAAACGGACGATGACCCGGCGATGCACCCCGTGGCCGATTAGTTGCCCGCGGCTCAATACTCCGGCCTGCGCCTGGGCGAGTTCGCGTAGTGAGGCGGAAAGCTGGGTTCGAGGGGGCACGCCCTCAGTGTGGGCACCTTCCACGAAAAGTGGTCAGAACAATCGATCCAGATTGGGCACCGCTAGTGGTGCCCAATCTGGATCGATTGACGTTCAGATCTGCTCGAGGACCTCGGCCATGATCCGCTGGACGGCGATCGTGTCGTCCAGCGGCATGATCGGGCTCTCGGTGAGCCCGGCGGCCAGGCATTCGCCGACGTGCTCGATCTCATAGCGGTAGCCGGAGTCGAACTCCAGCGTTTCCGGGGTCTTCTCGCGCCAGACCGTGACGGACGCCGCCCGGTGGAACCGGGGGTGGACGTCGATCCAGCCCTTCGTGCCGGTGAGCATCATCCGACCCGGGCCGTAGGTGGTGAACGCGCCGGCGAGGGTGGCTGAGCGTCCGTCGGCGTAGCCGAGCAGCACCGAGAACTCGCCCTCGACGCCGGTGGGGTAGCGGCCGCCGACCGCGCGCACGACGTCCGGGGTGCCGAGGAAGTGTTGTGCGAACGAGAGCACGTAGACCCCGAGGTCGAGGACGGCGCCGCCGCCCTTCGCCGGGTCGAAGAGCCGGTCCCCGGCGTCGAATTCGCGAAATGCCGTCAGGTCGCCCTGGCAGCCGCGGATCTCACCGAGTTCGCCGCGCTCGATCAGCTCGCTGACGTGCCGGATCGCCGGGTTGAACCGGGTCCACATCGCCTCCATCGCGAACACGCCCGCCTGGCGGGCGGCCGCCGCGATGCGTTCGGTGTCGGCGACGGTGGCGGTGAACGCCTTCTCGACCAGCACCGCCTTGCCCGCCGCGATGGCGGCCAGCGCGATGTCGGTGTGCTGCGGATGCGGTGTGGCCACGTAGATCGCCTGCACCGCGGGATCCTCCACCAGCGCCTCGTAGGACGAGTGCCAGCGAGGGATGCCGTGCTCGGTGGCGAACACCTCGGCGCGCTCGGCCGAGCGTGAGCCGACCGCCACCAGCTCAGCGTTGTCGGCCCGGTGGAACTCGGGGACGATGGCGGCAGCCATGCGTCCGGGCCCAGCGATGCCCCAGCGGATCGGTTCGGTCATGGGCGCCACGCTACCGGTCACAACGCCTCGTGGAACGAAAAGAACCGTCCCTTCGTACCGCGAACTGGAACGAAAAGAACCGTCCCCTCGTGCCACGACCCCGCGCGGCGCCGCCGGACATGATGACGGACGCCGACCGAGGGGCGGCTGCTCGCCGGAGCGGTCGGCGGGTTCTGGCAAAGTAGAGAAGGTTGGTCTCCAGGAAGGGCAAAGCCTTGCGGGTCGTGCAGAAGTTCGGTGGGTCGTCGGTGGCGAACGGCGACAGCATCAAGCGGGTGGCCCAGCGCATCGTCGACACCAAGTCCCGCGGGGCCGAAGTGGTCGTGGTGATCTCAGCCATGGGTGACACCACCGACGAACTGATGGACCTGGCGCTCGAGGTGTCGCCGCAACCGCGTCCGCGTGAGCTCGACATGCTGCTCACCGCCGGTGAGCGGATGAGTGCCGCGTTGCTGGCCATGGCGATCAACGATCTCGGCTTCGAGGCCCGCTCGTTCACCGGTTCGCAGGCCGGTGTGATCACCACCGGCACCCACGGCGACGCCCGGATCATCGACATCACCCCCGGCCGCATCCAGACCGCGCTCTCCGACGGTGACATCGTCATCGTTGCCGGTTTTCAAGGGGTTTCGCAGACCTCCAAGGACATCACCACGCTGGGACGCGGGGCCTCCGACACCACGGCGGTGGCGCTGGCCGCCGCCCTGAAGGCCGACTACTGCGAGATCTACTCCGACGTGGACGGCGTTTTCACCGCCGATCCGCGGATCGTGCCCGGGGCGTCCCGGATCCCCGAGATCTCCTACGAGGAGATGCTCGAGATGGCGGCGCAGGGCGCCAAGATTCTTCATCTGCGGTGCGTCGAGTACGCCCGCCGCGAGAACGTGCCGGTGCACGTCCGGTCGTCGTTCTCGACCAAGCCCGGCACCTGGGTCAAGGACATCGAGAACAAGGAAGGCACGGCGATGGAACAACCGCTGATCACCGGGGTGGCGCATGATCGGAGCGAGTCCAAGATCACGGTGGTGGGCGTGCCCGACCGGATCGGTGCCGCCGCCGAGGTGTTCTCGGCCGTCGCCGCCGCGGGCATCAACATCGACATGATCGTGCAGAACCAGTCGATCGCCAACGACAACACCGCGATCACCTTCACGCTGCCCGGCAGTGACAAGGTGCGTGCGCTGGACGCCCTGCACGGCGCCCGTGAACAGATCGGATTCGCCGAGATCCTCTACGACGACGGCATCGGCAAGGTGTCGGTGATCGGCGTCGGCATGCGCTCGCACCCCGGCGTCTCGGCCACCTTCTTCCGCGCGCTCGCCGACGCCGGCATCAACATCCACATGATCTCCACCTCCGAGATCCGGATCTCGGTCGTGGTGTCCTTGGCGGACGTCGACGCCGCCGTCCGTGCCGCGCACACCGCCTTCGGCCTGGATTCGGCTTCGGGTGAAGCGGTCGTCTACGCCGGCACCGGCCGCTGACGCGTCCGCTGCCCACGTGAGGGCGTGTCCGGCCGCTGACGCGTCCGTCCCCTTGTG
>NZ_JAPUED010000094.1:0-5708 GCF_027492755.1 Micropruina sp.
GCTTCATGCCGTGCTCCATGGCGCGGCGACCCGCGGCCTCGGCGGCCATCTGGGCGGCGAACGGGGTCGACTTGCGCGAGCCCTTGAAGCCGACGGTGCCGGCGGAGGCCCACGAGATCACCGCACCGGTGGGGTCGGTGATGGTGATGATGGTGTTGTTGAACGTCGACTTGATGTGCGCCTGACCGGCGGTGACGTTCTTCTTCTCTTTGCGACGCAGCTTCGTCTTGGAAGCTGCCTGAGCCTTGGTGCGGCCTGCAGTAGCCATGTGTTCTCAGTACTCCTGGTATCTCGTGTCTAGGAGACGCCGCGTCAGCGGGTCTTCTTCTTCCCGGCGACGGCCTTCTTCTTGCCCTTGCGGGTGCGGGCGTTCGTCCGGGTGCGCTGACCGCGAACCGGCAGGCCCATGCGGTGGCGGCGGCCCTGGTAGGAGCCGATCTCGATCTTGCGCCGGATGTCGGCGGCGACGGTGCGGCGCAGGTCGCCCTCGGTCTCGTAGTTCGCCTCGATGTGATCGCGAAGCGCAACGAGCTGCTCGTCGGTCAGCTGGTGGACACGGATGTCGCCACTGAGACCAGTGGCGGCCAGGGTTTCGGCGGCGCGGGTACGGCCGATGCCGAAGATGTAGGTGAGGGCGATCTCGAGGCGCTTCTCGCGCGGCAGATCGACCCCGATGAGGCGTGCCATGAGGCGTTTCCTTTCAGTTCCGGACGGGGCGTCGGCCCGGTCCGCGGAGGTGTCTGGCGTGATGCGTCCCCTCGCCGCCTCGGCGTGGGCCCCGGCCTCCGACCGGGGGTGGCAGCTGGATTGCTCCGGCTGGTGCGATCACGTTCTTCTGTTGGCCCGCCCCGTCATCAGGCGACGAGGGCGGTGGACGGCGCGCCGTCCGGTGCTGCGGCCCGTTACGGCGCAGACCAGGTCAGCCCTGGCGCTGCTTGTGCCGCGGGTTGTCGCAGATCACCATCACGCGACCGTGCCGGCGAATGACCTTGCACTTGTCGCAGATCTTCTTGACGCTCGGCTGAACCTTCATCGAGCAACTTTCTGACTCGTCGCTCCGGACAGAACTGTCCCCGGGCACAAAGGCTCGGGGATCAACGGCCGGAACCGGTGGTGGATGATGTCGTGCGGATCACTTGTGCCGGTAGACGATGCGGCCACGGGTCAGGTCGTAGGGCGACAACTCGACGACGACTCGGTCGGCCGGGAGAATACGGATGTAGTGCTGCCGCATCTTGCCGCTGATCGTGGCCAGCACGCGATGGCCGTTGGCGAGTTCCACCCGGAACATCGCGTTCGGCAGTGCTTCGACGACCTGGCCCTCGAGCTCGAGGGCACCTTCCTTTTTCGCCATTGCTCCCAATCTGAACGTGGACGCACCTGAGACACAGGTGACCGACAGCTGAGTCTAGTGCAGGACGGCGGGGGGCCCAAATCGAGAGCTGCGACCAAAGCTCTTGCGCGATCTACAGTATACAAAATACCCTGTACCAAATCGACGGCGATTGGAGCACACAGATGACCTCGAAACGGTCCACGATCCTCGCCGCGGCAGCGGCTGGGGCATTGATGCTGAGCGGCTGTGGCGGTAGCAGCGGGCAGCAACCGGCCCCCAGTTCGGGAGACACGACCGCCCCGGCGACCGTGGTCTGGTCGACCTGGGGCTCACCCTCGGAGCTGAAGCGCTACGAGGACTTCAACTCCAAGTTCAAGGAGAAGCACCCCAACATCACCGTCAAGCTGCAGTCGGTGCCGTCCTACTCCGACTTCCACGCCAAGCTGCTCGCCCAGCTCACCTCCAAGACAGCGCCCGACGTCTTCTACGTGGGCGACGACAAGATCGGCCAGTTCGTCGATTCGGGCGCCCTGCTGAACGTCACCGACGTGCTCAAGGCACCGAACGCCGTCGCACCCTACGACGCCTTCAACCCGGCCACCTTCGGCGCTGCGACGAACGACGACGGCATCTTCGCCGCTCCCAACGACGTCAACCCCGACGCCCTGTGGTACGACAAGACCGCGCTGAAGGACGCCGGGATCACCGACGATCCCGCCACCTTGGCCGCCGCCGGCAAGTGGACCACCGACACCTTCCTGGCGATGAACGCCAAGCTCAAGGCCAAGGGCAAGACCGGCACCATGTTCTGGAACTACTGGGCCACCCACTACGGCTGGATCTCCAGCCAGGGCGGCAAGGCCTACGACGGTGACAAATTCGTCGCCAACACCGATCCGAAGTCGGTGGCGGCGGTCGACCAGTTGGGCAAGCTGTTCCAGGACAAGACCTTCGTGGTGGCCGACACGCTGCCGTCCGGCGCCGGCGCCGACTCGGTGTTCATCAGCCACAAGGCCGGGTTCTTCGCCCAGGGCCGCTACACGATCGGCACCCTGAAGGAGGCCGGCAAGCCGGAGAACTACGACATCGTCGACTGGCCGAGCCCGGACGGCACCCCGCCGTCGACCGGTCTGGCCGCCTCGTACCTGGCGATCAACGCCGCCACCAAGGTGCCGGACGCCGCCAAGCTGTTCTGGTCGGAGTACCTGAGCGCCGAGGGCCAGAAGATCCGGCTGGCCGGCGGGGGCAACGCCGTCCCGTCGATCAAGGGTGCCGACGACGTCGTCCTGGACGGCTACCCCGAGCACGCGCAGACCTTCCTCGACATGCGCGACCGCGGCTTCGTCAACTACGCCGCCGAGGCCCGGGTGCCCGGTCTGTCGACCGACATCGCGGAGAAGAAGTTCCTGCCGCTGTACCAGGGCAAGGCGACCGCACAGGAGACCCTGGACGGCGTCGCCGATCTGATCGCGAAGGCGAAGTAACGTGACCGCACAGTCGGCGGGCCTGCCTCAGGCCCGCCGACGCCCGCCTTCCTGGCGGCGCCGCGACCGCTGGTGGGGCTGGTTCTTCGTCGCGCCGCAGACGATCGGCATGATCGTCTTCGTCCTGATCCCGTTCACGCTCACCTTCGCCCTGTCCTTCGCCAAGTGGTCGGGCCTGGGACCGATCCGCTGGATCGGCATGAGCAACTACACCGACCAGCTCACCGATCCGGTCTTCCTGCGCTCGATCGTGAACACCTTCGTCATCGCACTGATCACCGTGCCGGTCGGCCTGGGTGCTTCGATCGTGGTGGCCACACTGCTCGAGAAGCTGAAGACCCGGTCGATCTACCTGGTGATGTTCTTCGCCCCGGTGGTCACCTCGTCGATCGCGGTGGCGATGATCTGGCAGCAGATGCTGCGCGCCGACGGCATGATCAGCGAATTCCTGGCCACCGTGTTCGGCATCACGCCGCCCGACTGGCTGGGCGATCCGCGGCTCGCCCTGATCGCGGTCTGCATGGTGGCGATCTGGTCGTCGATGGGCCTCAACGTGGTGATCTTCCTGGCTGGGTTGAAGAACATTCCGCCCAGCGTGCTGGAGGCCGCCACCGTCGACGGCGCGAGCGCGGTCAGCCAGTTCTTCCGGATCAAGATGCCGCTGATCAGCCCGATCATCTTCTATTCGACGATCGTCGCGGTGATCTCGTCCTTCCAGACCTTCGACATCGTCTATGTGCTGACCAACGACGCCGGCCCCGACAACGCGACCCGGACGATGGTCTACCACATCTACGACGTCGGCTATCGGTCGGCGAAGTTCGGTGTGGCCAGTGCGGCCTCGGTGATCCTGCTGCTGATCACCCTGGTGGTCACCATGATCCAACTGGCCGCCCAGAAGAAGCTGGTGAACTATGACCTCTGAGGCCACGACGTCCCGCCCCGGCCTGCGCTGGGGCCCGATCGTCATGCACGCCGGGCTGATCATCGCCGCGTTGGCCATGGTGTTCCCATTCATCTGGATGGTGCTCACCTCGGTGAAGACCCTCGGCCAGCTGCTCAACGCGCCGCTGTCGCTGCTGCCCGATCCGTTCACCTGGGACAACTACATCAACAGCTGGAACGCGGTGGCGTTCCCGCTGGCGTACTGGAACTCGGCCTACATCGCGGTGCTCAGCGTGGTCGGCACGCTGATCACCTCGGCCATGGCGGGCTACGCATTCGCCCGGATCAAATTCCGCGGCTCCGGCGTGCTGTTCGTGATCTTCCTGGCCACCCAGATGATCCCCAAGCAGGTCACGCTGATCCCCACCTATGTGGTGATGAGCACGTTGGGCTGGGTCGACTCGCACCTGTCGCTGATCGTGCCGGCGATGCTGGTCAACCCGTTCGCGGTGTTCCTGATGCGCCAGTTCATCTTGTCGTTGCCGATCGAACTCGAAGAGGCGGCGCTGATCGACGGCTGCGGCCGGCTGCGCATCTTCTTCTCGGTGATCCTGCCCAATCTGCGGCCCGGGCTGAGTGCTCTGGCGATCATCACCGCGCTGGACGCCTGGAACAACTTCCTGCTGCCGCTGGTGCTGCTGAACAGCCCTGAGCTGTTCACCGTGCCGCTGTTGCTGTCGCAGTTCCAGGGCCAGTACGCGGGGGTGAACTACGGGCTGATCATGGCGGCGTCCGCACTGTCCACCATTCCGATGCTGATCGTGTTCATCGTCGCCCAGCGACAGATCCTGAACTCGATGGCGTCCTCGGGGCTCGGCGGCAAATGACCGCACCGACTCCGGCCACGCTGCCGCTCTCGGCGATCGGTTCGCGGGTCTTCGTCGTCACCGGCGCCGACGATCTCACCGCATACGCCGCCGAGTACGAGCGGCCGCTGGCCGAGTCGGTGCTCTTCACCGGGCTGCGGTGCAGCGGTTCGCCCGAGGTCGCCATCGACGACACCGGGGTCAGCATCGCCGGCGCCGGGGCACTGACCTGGCGCGACCCGGACGGCCAGGCTCGGCAGGCGGATCCGGGAGCGGGCGCCTGGCGCTGGCACGTCGGCGGTGGCTCGGGCGCGGTCGACCTCCGCCGGCATGTCGAGGCCGCCGCGGCCCAAGCGGCCGGCTGGGCCGACTGGGACGCCCGCTGCCCGGTCGTCGACGAACGCTTCGCCGCCACGACTCGGCTGTGCTGGCGCACGTTGGGGCTGAACACGGTGCGGCTGCGGTCGCACCCGGAGCGGCTGGCGGTGGTGCCGTCGCTGTTCGGCTATGTCGGCGCCTGGCAGTGGGATGCCTACTTCATCGCGCTCGGGTTGCGGCACGGCCATCCCGAACTGGCGCGCGACCAGGTCCGTCTGGTCACCGAGCCGCAGGCTGCGGACGGCCAGCTGCCCGACGTCGTCCACGACACCGGGGTGCTGGCCAACGGACGCGACCTGCCGGCCGCGGACCAGCGGCGGCTGGAGGAACAGGGCTCCAGCTATCTCGGTGCGGAGGTGCCGCTGACCAAGCCACCGCTGCTGCTCTGGACGGCCGACCAGCTGCACGCGGCGGCACCCGACGAGGCCTTCCTCGCCGAGATGATCGACCGGGCCCGCGCCAATCACGACTGGTGGTACCGCGACAGCGTCCGGGATTCGCAGCCCTGCTATCTGCATCCGTACTCGTCGGGCTTGGACGACTCGCCCACCTTCGACACCCTCGCCGGCCCCACCCCCGACTTGGCCGCCTACCTGATCACCGCCGACCACGTGCTGCAGCGGCTGCGGCCGGAGGCGGCGAATCCCGGCCGCCGGGCGCAGACCGCCCAGTGGCTCTCCAGCCGCACCGGTGCCGCCACCGTGATCGACCTGCTGGCACTCTTCGCCGGGGAAGCCGACGACCGCCATCCCGGACCCG
>NZ_JAPUED010000094.1:5808-15073 GCF_027492755.1 Micropruina sp.
GGGAGTCTCAGCGCTGGGAATGGTTGATCAGCCGGGCCGTCCCGTTGATCCAGTTCAGCCGCAGCGCCGCCTGAGCCCGCAGCAGGTCACCGGCCACCAGGGCGGTAGCGATCTCCAGATGCTCGGCGGCCACTCGTTCGATCAGCGCGTCGGAGGGCACCATCTCGAACTCGTAGCGGTGCACCGCACCCTTGATCGAGGCCAGCAGCGACAGCAGCCGTCCGTTCGGGCAGGCGCTGGTCAGCAGGTCGTGCCACTGCTCGTCGCGCTCGATGATCTCGCGATGCGTCGCCACCGACTCCGGGAAGTCCTCGGCCAGCGTGACGAGCTGGGCGCCGAGTTCGGCGAGCCGCTCGGCCGGGGTCAGCTCGATCGCCAGGCACTCCAGTGCGGCGATCACCGGCGCGAGTTCCTCGAACTCCGCGCTGCCCAGGACGGCGAACCGGAAGCCCTTGCCGATCTCGGACTCGATATAACCCTCGGTCTCCAGGCCGATCAGCGCCTCGCGCAACGGCGTCCGGGACACCCCCAGTTCATTGGCCAGTTCGGCCTCGTTGATGCCGGCGCCGGCCTCGATCGAGCCGTCCCGGAGTCGTCGCAGGAGCTCCTCGCGGATCTGTGCGCGCAATGAGCGCCGTTTGATCACCATGGTCGCTCCAGCTTGGGGTTACGGGCCACCGGCACCGGGCCGGCCGTCATCAATATTGCATATCGTGCACCGCCCCTCACCCCAGGTCCAGCACCCCGATCGACGGGCATCGAGCGCACCCGCAAGGTCTTGATGCGCTATTCGTGCTCGGTGTACGGTATACAAAATCCACGTCAGAGGGGACGTCATGAGACTTCGCACACTGATCACGGGCGTTCTGGCGTCCGCTCTCGCTCTCACCGGATGCGCCATGGGCGGCGCTCCGGCACCGAAGGCGGCCCCCACCCTGGAGCCCTCCACCGGCCCGGTCACCGGCGAGATCACCGTCTGGACGTGGGATGTCGCCGCCACCGCGCTGAAGCGGTTGGCGACCGACTACGAGAAGGCGCACCAGGGCACCACCATCAAGGTCGTCGACGTCGGCTACGACAACGCCTACGACAAGATCTCCGTCGGGCTGCAGGCGGGCACCGGCCTGCCGGATCTGCTCACCCTGGAGACCGATCGGCTACCCGGCTTCCTGGAGAACTTCCCCAACGGCTTCGTCGACCTGACCAGCCGGGTCGAGCCCGAGAAGGCCAACCTCGACCCGTCCAAGCTCGCCGCGGCCACCGGCAAGGACGGCAAGATCCTGGCGATGCCGTGGGATTCGGGCACCATGGCCCTCTATCTGCGGTCCGACTACCTCAGCGACGCCGGCATCGACCCGGCCACACTGACCACCTGGGACGCCTTCGCCCAGGCCGCCGAGCAGGTCAAGGCGAAGCTCGGCAAGACCGCCTTCGACACCGACCTGTCCACCGGCGCGATGTTCCTGCAGCTGCTGCAGCAGCGCGGCACCGGCATCTTCGACGCCAACGGCAAGGTGGTACTCGACAACGACAAGGCCGTCGCGGTGCTGACCTTCCTGCAGAACCTGCAGCAGAAGGGCCTGATCAACAACACCAAGGGCTGGGACGCCCGGGTGTCGGCCGCCAAGGCCGGCAAGTCGGCGTTCAGCCCGAACGCGGTCTGGTGGACCGGCACGCTGACGTCGGAGGCCAAGGAACTGAAGGGCAAGTGGCGCGTCCAGCCGCTGCCGACCTTCGCCGAGGGTGAGGCCAAGACCTCCAACAACGGCGGTTCGAACCTGGCTGTCCCGGCTCAAGCCAAGAACCCCGCTCTAGCCGCCGACTTCGCCGCGTTCGCCCTGCTCAACTCCGACAACCAGAACAGCATGATGGCCAAGGAGGGCCTATTCCCCTCCTACCTGCCAGCACTGGCCAGCCCGGTCTACTCCGAGCCCGATCCGTACTTCGGCGGCCAGCCCGCGATGCGCGTCTTCGCCGACCTGACCAGCACCATCCCGGCCATCTCCTACACCGGCGACTACGCCAAGGCGTCCGAGATCGTCGCCAACGCGACCGTCGAGGCGATCCTCAACGGCAAGGACGCCAAGGCCACGCTGCAGGACGCGGCCGCCACCATCGCCAAGCAGACCAACCGGGAAATCGGGTAGATGTCCGCCGCGACCGCCGCGGGACGCCGATCGGGCGCCCCGCGGCAGGGCCGCCGTCCCGGGGCCCTGGAGCGCCGGACCTCCCGGTTCGGATGGTTCTTCGCGGCGCCCGCCGTGGCGCTGTTCGGGTTCTTCTTCGCCTACCCGCTGGTCGCCTCACTGATGCAGAGCTTCCAGGTCACCCAGGACGGCGTGACCGGCTTCGGCGGCCTCGCGAACTACGAGAAGCTGGCCGGCGATGACCTGGTCTGGCTGAGCCTGATGAACGCCGGCATCCTGCTGGTCTTCCAGGTGCCGTTGATGATCGGCCTGGCGCTGCTGCTGGCGGTGGTGCTGAACCAGAGCTGGCTGAAGTTCCGGACCACCTTCCGGATGATCCACTTCCTTCCCGCGGTGACCACCCTGGTGGCGTACTCGCTGGTCTTCCGGGTGATGCTGCAGGCCGACGGCGGTGTGATCAACCAGCTGATCGGGGTGGTCGGCATTCCCCCGATCGACTGGCTGAACAATCCGTTCTGGGCCCGGGTGGCGCTGATCGGCTCGATCACCTGGCGATGGACCGGCTACAACATGGTGCTGCTGCTCGCCGGCCTCCAGGGCATTCCCAAAGAGCAGTACGAATCGGCGGCACTGGACGGCGCCACCGGCTGGCGCACCTTCCGGCACGTCGTCGTGCCGCAGCTGCGGCCGGTGCTGATCTTCACCTCGATCACTTCGACGATCGGCGCCCTGCAGCTGTTCGACGAGAACTTCATCCTGACCGGCGGCGGGCCGTCCAACGCCACCCTGACCCCGGTGCTCTACCTCTACCGGGTGGGTTTCCGGCAGTTCGACTTCGGCTATGCCTCGGCGATCGCCTGGCTGCTGGTGCTGGTGATCGGCATCTTCTCGATCGCCCAGTTCTGGCTGATGCGCGACAAGGAGGCCTGATGGAGAAGCAGACCTCCGGGCTGGCCCAGGCTCTGGGCTACCTCTTCCTGCTGGTCGGTGCCGTCGCGTCGATCCTGCCTTTCGCCTGGATGCTGATCTCGGCGACCCACACCACCGCCGACGTCTTCGCCTCGCCGCCGCCGATCCTGCCCGGCGACCAGCTGTGGGCGAACCTGGTCCGGCTGCAGGAGACCACCAACTTCGCGCAGGTCTGCCTGAACTCGGCGATCATCGCCGTGCTCTACACGGTCTTCTCCGCCGCGGTCTCGGCGATGTGCGGATATGCCCTGGCCAAGTACCGCTTCCGCGGGCGCGGACTGGTGCTCACCTTCATCCTGATCACGATGATGATCCCGATGCAGGTGCTGCTGGTGCCGCTGTTCCAGATCATGGCGTCGCTGGGCTGGATCGACACCTTCCAGGCCGTGATCCTGCCGTTCCTGGCCAACGCCTTCGGCATCTTCCTGATGCGGCAGGCCTTCGAGAGCTTCCCGGACACCCTGATCGAGGCCGCCCGGATCGACGGTTCCGGTGACATCGGGATCTTCTTCCGGGTCGTCCTTCCGGTGGCCCGACCGCAGCTGGCGGCGTTGGTGATCTACACCTTCATGTCGCAGTGGAACGCGTTCATCTGGCCGCTGCTGATGCTGAACACCGAAGCCAACTACACGATTCCGGTGGCCCTGAACACGATGGTCGGGCTCTCCCGGGTCGACTACTCAGGTTTGATGCTCGGCTCGCTGCTGACCACGCTGCCGATGCTGCTGATCTTCGTGATCTTCCAGAAGCAGTTCGTGGCGGGCCTGCTCGGAGGGGCGGTGAAGGAGTGACCGTTCCGCAGCGTTGGCCCCTGCCCGCGATGGCGTTCGGCGGCGACTGGAACCCCGACCAGTGGCCCCGGGAGGTCTGGCAGCACGACATCACCCTGATGCGGCAGCTCGGGGTGAACCTGCTCAGCCTGCCGGTGTTCGCCTGGCCGCAGCTGGAGCCGTCCGAGGGCGAATACCGCACCGACTGGCTGGCCGAGATCCTGGACGCGCTGGACGCCGCCGGCATCGGCGTCGCGCTGGCGACCGGGACGGCGACCCCGCCGGCCTGGCTGGTCCGGGCCCATCCGGAGATGCTGCCGGTGCGCGCGGACGGCGTCCGGCTCGATTTCGGATCACGGCAGTCGTACTGCCCGAGTTCGCCGGTCTTCCGGGCCAAGGTGGCGGCGCTCACCACGATCCTGGCCACCCGGTTCGGCGACCATCCGGCGCTACGGCTGTGGCACGTCTCCAACGAGTACGGCGACCACATCTCCCGCTGCTGGTGCGAGGTCTGCGCCGCTTCCTTCCGCCGCTGGTTGCTGCGCCGGCACGGCTCGCTGGCAGGCATCAACGCGGCCTGGGGCACCAAGGTGTGGGGGCAGCTGTACACCGACGTCGAACAGATCGAGGTGCCGCGAGTGACGCCCGGGCCGGACAACCCGGCCCGGCTGCTCGACTTCGAACGGTTCTGCTCCGACAACGTGCTGGAGTTGTTCCGCCTGGAACTCGACATCCTCGGCGAGCTGACCCCCGGCGTCCCGCGCACCACCAACTTCATGGGGCTGTTCCACGACCTCGACTACTGGCGGTTCGCCGCCGTCGAGGACCTGGTCAGCAACGACGCCTACCCCGACCCCGGCAACACCGCCAGCCACACCGACATCGCGCTCAGCTACGGCTTGATGCGGTCGCTGAAGAGCCGGCCCTGGTTGCTGATCGAGTCGGCGCCCAGCGCGGTCAGCTGGCGTCCGGTCAATGTGCCGAAGGCGCCCGGCCAGCTGCGGGCCCATGCCCTGCAAGCCGTCGCGCACGGCTCGGACGGCGCCATGTTCTTCCAGTGGCGCGCCGCCCGGACCGGGCCCGAGCGGTTCCACTCGGCGGTGCTGGGGCACCGCGGCGAGGCCAGCCGCAGCTTCGCCGAGGCGTCGCAGTTGGCCGCCGATCTGGCCACCCTGGCCCCGGTGGCCGGCAGCCGGGTGCGCTCGTCGGTGGCGATGGTCGTCGACTGGGACACCATCTGGGCGCTGCGTCCGGACGCCTCGCTACCCGCAGAGATCTCCTGGCATGCCGAGGCGCACCAACACCACGCCGCGCTGCATCAGCTGGGGCTGGCCGTCGACTCGGTCGCACTGCCGGGCTCCGATCTCTCCCGGTACGCCGTCATCGTGGCCCCCACGCTCTACGTCACCTCCGATGCCCAGGCCGAGGCTTTGACAGAGTTCGTCCGCGGCGGCGGAACCCTCGTCGTCGGGGCCTTCTCGGGCGTGGTGAACGAGTGCGAGCAGGTGCACGCCGGTGGCCCTCCGGGTCCGTTGCGTGAGCTGCTCGGCGTCGAGGTGGACGAGCAGTGGCCGCTGCTCGAGACCGACGAACAGATCGTCGAGTTCGACTCCGGAGCCCGTACCGTCGGCCGGTTCTGGGCCGAGTGGATCGAGCCGTCCGACGACGTCGAAGTCGTTGCCCACTACGACGGACGCCCGTTGCACGACCTGCCGGCGATCACCCGCCGGCGGCTCGGGGAGGGCGCCGCGTACTACGTCAGCGCCGGCCTGCCGCTGGATTCGCTGACCCCGTGGCTGCATCAGGTGTGCGCCGAGGCCGGGGTCGACGTCCGGATGTCGGCGAACCCGTCCGTGGAGGTGGTCACCCGCACCGACGGGGCCACCGACTACGTCTTCGTGATCAATCACGCACCGACGCCGGCCGAGGCCCGCGGGCCGGCCGACGCCGATGTCCTGCTCGCACCGGACGGCGATCCGCCCGTCCGGCGAGCTTCCGGGCTGAGCATCACGTTGCCGCCCTTCGGGGTGGCCGTGTTGCGGATGCCCAGCACGACCCCGTCCCTGCACCACGTCCATTCGATCGAGGTATGACATGACCCAACCGCGCGTCCACCCCTACATCCCCAACACCGCGCCGGCGGCCAAAGCGGCCATGCTGGCGGCGACCGGTGCGGACTCGATCGAAGACTTCTACGCCGACATACCCGACGACCTCCGATTGCATCGGCCGCTCAACCTGCCACCGGCGCTGGTCGCCGAGGAGGACCTGCGCCGCCACGTCGCCGGGCTGCTGGCCCGCAACGCCTCCCCCGACGATCGGCTCACCTTCCTCGGCGGCGGCACCTACCCGCACGCGGTGCCCGCGGTGGTCGGCGAGGTGATCAACCGCGGCGAGTTCCTCACCGCCTACGCCGGCGAACCGTACGAGGACCACGGCCGGTTCCAGGCCCTGTTCGAGTACGCGTCCGAGATGGGTGAGCTGCTGCAGACCGATGTGGTGACGATTCCCACCTACGACGGCTTCCAGGCCACCTCGACGGCGCTGGCGATGAGCGGCCGGATCACCGGACGGCGCACCGTGCTGCTGGTCTCGGACGCCGAGGTCGACAAACTGAGCCGGATCACCGACTTCGTGGCGGCGATGGAGGTGAAGCAGGTGCCGACCCGTGGCGCGGTCGCCGACCTGGACGCGGTGGCCGAGGCCCTGAACGACCAGGTCGCGGCGATCTGGGTGGAGACCCCGAGCGCCACCGGTGCGGTCGAGCAGGCGCTGCCGCGGCTGGCCGAACTGGCCCATGGCGCCGGTGCGCTGCTGGTGGTCGGGACCGATCCGGTCGTCTACGGCATTCTCGAGCCGCCGGCCACCCAGGGTGCCGACATCACCTGCGGCGACATCCAGTCGCTCGGCCTGGGCCAGTGGTTCGGCGGCGCGCACGCCGGCTACCTGGCCTGCGCCGACGATCCGCGGCTGGTGATGGAGCTGCCGTCGCGGCTGTTCGGGCTGACCACCACCGACGTGCCGGGCGAGATCGGGTTCGGTGACGTCGCCTACGAACGGACGTCGTTCGCCGTCCGCGAAGAGGGCAAGGAATGGGTCGGCACCGCCGCCGCCCTGTGGGGCATCGCCGCCGGCGTCTACCTGGCGCTGATGGGTCCCCAGGGCATGCGCGACCTCGGCGAAACGGTGGCGCTGCGCACCCGCTACGCGCAGCAGAAGCTCGCCGCCATCGACGGTGTCGAGCTGGCCGACGACGCCTTCCACCTGCGCGAGTTCGTGATCACCACCCCGATCCCGGCGGCCGAGCTGGTCGCTCGCTGCCGGGCCCGCGGCGTCGAGCCCGGGATCGTCCGCGGCGAGTCCGAACTGACCGTCTGCGTCACCGAAATGCATAGCCAGGCCGACATCGATCGGCTGTCCACCGTGATCGAGGAGACCCTGTCATGAGCCTGCCCCTGGCCCCCAAGCCGCCGCTGCGCCGCTTCCACCAGGCCCGCTGGGACGAGCCGCTGATCTTCGAGTTGTCCGCCGCAGGCGAGCGCGGCGTCCTGGTGTCGCGTCCCGAGCCGGAGGTGGTCGCCGCCACCGGCACCGTGGATCAGGTGGTCCCGGCGTCCCTGGCCCGGACGTCGCCCCTGGAGCTGCCCGAGATGGCGCAGATGCGGGTCCTGCGGCACTTCGTCCGGCTCTCCCAGGAGAACCTGGGCGCCGACTTCAACATCGACATCGGGCAGGGCACCTGCACGATGAAGTACTCCCCCAAGGTCAACGACCAACTGGTCAACACGCCGCTGCTGCGCGACCTGCACCCGGCGCAGGATCCGGACACCGCCCAGGGTGTGCTGCAGATCATCTGGGAACTGGAGCGGATGCTGGCCGAGATCTCGGGCATGTCCCGGGTGACGATGCAGACCTCCGGCGGCTCGGGCGCGATCTGGGCGAATGTGGCGATGATCCGGGCCTTCCACAAGGCCAACGGCGAGGACGAGCAGCGCCGCGAGGTGGTGACCACCATCTTCAGCCACCCGTCCAATGCGGCGGCGGCGAAGACCGCCGGCTACGACGTCATCACCCTCTACCCCGACGCCGACGGCTACCCCGATCTGGACGCCCTCAAGGCCGCGATCGGCCCGCAGACCGCGGCGCTGATGATCACCAACCCCGAGGACACCGGCATCTACAACGGACGGATCCGCGAGTTCGTGGACGCCGTCCACGAGGTCGGCGCCCTGGCCTGCTACGACCAGGCCAACGCCAACGGCATCCTCGGCATCACCCGGGCCCGGGACGCCGGCTTCGATCTGTGCCACTTCAACCTGCACAAGACCTTCTCGACGCCGCACGGCTGTGGCGGCCCGGGCGGCGGGGCGTCCGCGGTCAGCGAGAAGCTGGTGCCGTTCCTGCCCTACCCGCTGATCGACCGGGTCGACGACGAGTCGGCCCGCGACGGCGTCCGGTTCGTGCTGGACGACGACCGGCCGCAGTCGATCGGCAAGATCGGGCCGCATCACGGCACGGTGCCGGTACTGGTCCGCTCCTATGCCTGGATCCGGGCGCTCGGCGCCGAGGGACTGCGCGATGTCGCCGAGATCGCGGTGCTGAACAACAACTACGTGCTGTCCAAGGTGCTGGCGATTCCGGGGGCGTCCGCTCCCTACGCCACGGGGAAGCGGCGGATCGAGCAGGTCCGGTACTCCTGGCAGGAGCTGTACGAGGAGACCGGGGTGGACACCTTCCAGGTCGGCATCCGGATGGCCGACTACGGCATGCACTACTGGTCGAGCCATCATCCGTTCGTGGTGCCGCAGCCGTTCACCCTGGAGCCGACCGAGGCGTATTCGCAGGCCGAGCTGGACGAGTACTGCGACACCCTGGCCGCGGTGGCGCAGGAGGCCCGGGACAATCCGGAGCTGGTTGCCGGGGCGCCGTACAACACGCCGATCCACCACGCCGATCACGACGATCTCGATGACCCGGAGCGCTGGGCGATCACCTACCGCGGCTACCGCCGCAAGTACGGCCTGTGACCCAGCACGGCGAGGTGATCGGGTTGGTGATCAACCCGATCGCCGGCGTGGGTGGCCCGGCCGGGCTGAAGGGCAGCGACGGCGCGGCCGTCCAGGAACTGGCCCGCAGCAGGGGCGGCGTCGAGCACGCCCTGGAGCGGACGGTGTGGGCGCTGCGGCGCCTACCCGAAGGCACGCAGGTGCTGACCGCCTCGGGGGCGATGGGCGCGGACGCCTGCGCCGCCGTCCCATCGCTGCGCTACGAGGTCTGTTACCAGCCCGCTTCACCGAGCACCGCCGACGACACGGTGGCCGCGGTCGAGGCGCTGGTACGGCAGGGGGTTCGGCTGATCCTGTTCGCCGGCGGCGACGG
>NZ_JAPUED010000095.1 GCF_027492755.1 Micropruina sp.
TTGATCAGCGCTTCGCCGGGGCCGGGGCACTAGGCTGCCGCGATGAGCTGGGTGGAAGTGATCGGCTACGTGGCCTCGGCGTTCATCGTGTTGTCGCTCACCATGACCTCGGTGGTGCGGCTCCGGTTGCTCTCGATGACCGGCGGGCTGATCTTCGTGGTCTACGGCGCGCTGCTGCCGTCCATTCCGATCATCCTGACCAACGCGGCGGTGGCCGGGGTGAACATCTGGTTCCTGCGCCGCGAATTCGGTCCGCGGCGGTCGATCGGTGCCGTCCCGATCGCACCGGACGCGCCGTTCCTGGAGGACTTCCTGCGCGCCCACGCCGACGACATCCGACGCAGCTGGCCGGGCTTCGACTCACTGCACGAGGAGGATTTCGTGCTGCTGCCGATCCGCGACGGGCTGCCTGCCGGCGTCCTGGCCGGACGCCGCGACGGCACCACGCTGCGGCTCACCCTGGACTATGTGATGGCGGCCTACCGGGACTCGCGGATCGCGGCCTGGTTGTACACCGGTCCCGGCGCCAAACAGCTTCGGGATGCCGGGTTCAGCACTGTGGTCGTGCCGGACCCCACGCCGGGGCACACCGACTACCTGCGTCAGCTCGGCTTCCGCGACGTCGACGGCGCGCTGGTCAGGGAGTTGTGACGCCAGGCCGAACAGCCGCCTGCAAACGAGACCCCGGAGCGAGCCCGGGATGACAGAGTTCCGCCGTCCCCAGGCGAGTTGGTCCGCTCACCCTGCGATCCCGGGGCGAGCCCGGGATCACGATGGTCAGCCGGCGTAGTCGAGCAGCCGCGCCAGCAGCACCGGGCCGAGCTGCTGGTCGGTGTCCAGCACCACCCGGACGTGGGCGCCCTCGACATCGTGCGTACCGGTGCGTTGCCCGCGCAGGTCGCAGATGGTCTGGCCGCGGCCCGGGCCCTGGGTGTCGTCCACCACGACCGGCACGTTCGGTGCCCGGGTCGCCGTGATCTGACCGACCGCGATCGCGGCGGCCAGCGGGTCGTGGAGGGCGCACATGCGGCGTCCGTACTCGCCGACGTAGAAGTCGAAGTACAGGTTGAGAATGTCGGCCAGGGCCCGGTTGAGCGCCGAGTCGGACGCGGCCAGCGCCTCCCGGTCGGACTCCTCGAAGGCGTTCTCCAGCGTGACGTCGAGCGGCACCAGCACCACCTGCCAGGGCGCCTCGACCACGGCCTGCGCGGCCTCGGGGTCGTTCCAGATGTTCGCCTCGCCCACTGCGCTGAGGTTGCCCGGCACCAGCGCCGCACCGCCCATGATGTACACCTCGTGCACCAGCTCGGCGATCGACGGATCCTGCTTGAGCGCGATGGCCAGGTTGGTCAGCGGACCGATCGCGATCACGTCCAGCTCGCCGGGGTGCTCGTGGGCCAGCCGGACCAGCATGTCGGCCGCCGATTCCGTCTCCGGCTTCCGGTCGGTGTGCGGCAGCTCCACGTCACCGACGCCGTTGTGGCCGTGGATGTGTGGAACGCCGCCGCTGAAGCTGTGGGTGAGCGGGTCCATCGCACCGACCGCGACCGGCACCTCGGTCTTGCCGCCCATCGCCAGCAGGTCGAGGGTGTTGACCGCCGCCTGCTTGGCGTCGATGTTGCCGCTCACGGTGCCGATGCCGGCCAGCTCGATCTCGGGGGAGGCCATCAGGTAGACCAGCGCCAGCGCGTCGTCGATCCCGGTGTCGCAGTCGAAGTAGACGGGACGGGGGGCCATGGCCCCTCCTTTCGGTGAGGGAGTCTTCTCGGTGGGGGAGTCTTCGGGGTCAGCTGCCGACGACGCCCACGATGGCGGCGTTCAGCAGGTTGGTCATGGTGGCGCCCAACAGGGCGAGCAGGCCGTACTTGGCGACCTCGGAGCGCCGCTCGGGGATCAGCGACCCGAGCGAACCGACCAGGATGGCGATCGAGCCGAAGTTGGCGAAGCCGCACAGCGCGAAGGTGGTGATCAGCGTGGTCTTCGGATCAAGGTGTCCGGCGGCGACCATCGGACCGAAGTTCGAGAAGGCGACGAACTCGTTGAGCACCGTCTTCTGGCCGATGAAGTTGCCGGCGACGGCGGCCTCGTTCCAGGGGACGCCGATCAGCCAGGCCACGGGTGCGAAGATCCAGCCGAACACCATGTCGAAGGAGAGCTGCGGCATGCCGAACCAGCCGCCGATCCCGCCCAGCGCACCGTTCAGCAGGGCGATGACGGCGATGAAGGCGATCAGCAGGCAGCCGACGATGACGGCGAGATGGCCACCGGTCAACGCACCGCGGGCCAGCGAGTCGATCACGTTCACCGATTCGGTGTCGTGGACGTCGCGCACCGAGGCGTCCAGGTCGGACTTCTCGGTCTCGGGCCACATGCCCTTGGCCACCAGCAGCGAGCCGGGCGCGTTCATCACGGCGGCGGCGAGCAGGTAGGGCATCGGTGCGCCGAGCAGCGAGTAGCCGACCAGCACCGTGCCGGCCACCGAGGCCAGGCCGCCGACCATGCAGAGGAAGAGTTGCGATTTGGTCAGCCGCGGCAGGTAGGGCTTGATCACCAGCGGGGCCTCGCTCATGCCGAGGACGACCACGGTGGCGGCCCACACCGACTCGATCTTGGACGCGCCGAGCACCCACTTCAGCGCAGTGCCGACGATCTCGATCACCCACTGCAGAACGCGCAGGTAGTAGAGCAGGCCGACGATGGCGCCGAAGAAGATGATGACGGGCAGCACCTGCAGGGCGAAGACGAAGCCGATCTTGTCGGTGTCGATCAGTGGGCCGAAGACGAACTCGGTGCCCGCGCTGGTGAAGCCGATGACGCCGGTGACCGCATTGGCGAACTGCTCCAGCGCGTAGGCGCCCGGTGCCCATTTGATGACCAGGAAGCCGACGATCGCCTGGAGCGCGAGGCCCGAGCCGACGATGCGCCAGTTGATCCGGCTCCGGTGCTTCGAGATCAGCACGATGATGCCCAGAATCAATGCGATTCCCAGCAACCCCTGAAAGCGTTCCATGCCAGCCTCCTCGCTGCGCGGATGTCCCCATGACGATGCGGACGTCCCGTGACCATAGGGTCGCATACGGGCCCCCGGCAAGGGGGGAGATGCGAACCGAGTCGCCGGCAGCACGAAGGGCCCGGACGCCGGTGGCGTCCGGACCCTTCGAGGTCAGCTCAGCGGAGGTCGTCGGGGTTGTGCTCGGGACGATCCGAGGAACGCCCGGTGCTGCCCTGGCCGAAGGCGTTCTTCGCCTCATCGAAGCCGGTGGGTCCGCCGTCCTCGGTGGGCAGCACGGCCCACAGCACCAGGTAGGCGATCCAGCCCACCTGGGTGAAGATGGCGAGCAGCACGGTCAGGATGCGGACCAGCCCGGAGTCCAGGTTGAGGAAGCGGGCCAGTCCGCCGCAGACGCCGCCGAGAAATTTGTCGGTGGTCGAGCGGGTCAGGGTCTTTCCGTTCATCGGGTTCCTTTCGTCGAATTGCGGGAAAGTAGAAGGCCGGCCAGGCCGATCATGACCAGGCCGAGGGGGGCGACGATCGAGGTGAGTTTCCAGTCCACCGTGCCGAAGGCGGCGCACAGGGCGAGCACTGCCAGCCCGGTGCTGACCAGGCCGACGTTGAAGGCCGCAACGTCGATGCGTCTCATGACACCGTCACCTCGCCCAAGCCGGTGTGCAGAACGACCGTCAACACCGGTGCTCCCGGGGTGAGGATGCGCTGGTAGCTGCCCTTGAGGTCGATGCCGTCGCGGTTGGTGTCCGGGCCGTGGTACTCACCGGCCCCGATCGACCACTCGACGACGACATTGCCCGTGGTGGGCAGGGACACCGCCAGTGTTCCGGCGCCCTGGGAGTACTGGATCTGCCTGGTTTCGGTGACGTCCAGTCCGCTGAGGTTGACGGTCACGTCCCCGGCGCCGTGGTTCTGCTCGGTCGTCGGCAGTTGCGCCATCGTGGTGTAGCTGACGGTCTCGGTGCCGATCCGGCCGGGGCGTGGGACCGGCACCAGCATCGCGATGGTGACCAGACCGGCGACGACGGCCAGCGGCAGCAGGCCGCGGGGGCGTCCGGCGAAGGCGGCGATCAGCAGTCCCAGGCCCAGCGCGCCGAGCACGGTGGCCGCATAGGCCAGCGGGGGAACGATGACGCCGAACACCACCGACAACACGGCCAGGGTGGCGAGGCCACTGCCGAGCAGGCAGAGCACCAGCGGCCACAGCCACTTGGGGCGACGCCGGCTGGCCCGGGGTGCGGGCGGCGTCCAGTTCGAGACGGCAGGGGGCGGGGTGGGTCGGTACTCGTACAGCGGGAGCGCCGCGGGCGGATCGCTGACCGCGTCGGAGACGTCCGGTGAACCGGCAGGCGCGCCCTGACGCTCTTGGACGACCCGCTCACGCCAGGCTGCGGCGGCTCGTTCGAAGTCGGTCTGCGGCAGTTCCGAGGGCGTTGACGCGGACGGCAGCGCAGCGGTGTCGGACGCGCCGGCGAGTTCGTTCTGACCGGACGGCGCGCCGCTGCCGGGCTGACCGGCGTCCGGGCGATGCGGATGGCGCCGCCGATGGAAGCCGAAGTACCACAGGAAGCCGAGGCCGACCACGGGGGCCAGGCCGAACGGCAGCCACGAACCGACCGCCACGGTGATCAACACGCCGAGACCCACCACGGCGCCGATCGCGGCGGCGGGGGACCACGACCGGGTGAACGGTGCCAGCCGGTAGAGCGGGAACTCACTGGAACCGTCTTTGGGCACCAGCAGCAGGGCGCCCACGTAGAAGGCGATGCCGAGACCGCCGAGCAGGGCCAGCAGCACCATCGCGATCCGCAGCACGGTCGGGTCGACCTGCCAGCGACGGGCGAGTCCGGCACAGACGCCGCCGAGCACGGCGCCCGAGGACGCGCGGCGCAACGGGGTGAGTTCCATGGCCACCACTGTTGCCGAGGCGTCCCGACGAACCATCGGGGAACGTCCCTGAGCCGACCCCCAAAGGACCGTGCGGGGAGCCCGCCGGCTGGCCGGGGGCGGCCGCACGCGCGACACTGAACCAGAGGCGTCGGCCCGCCGACCTCCGACGCGCCCCGCTATGACGACTCCTGTTCGCACCGTACCGGTGACGCCGCAGCGCGCCGACCGGCGGCTGGACACCGCCTGGCTGGCCGGGGTGTGTGCCGGTCTGGCGGCCCATCTGGGCTGGCCGACGCTGGTGCTGCGGGTCGGGTTCGTGCTGCTGACCGCCAGCATGGGCATCGGGGTGCTGGTCTATCTGGTGTTGTGGCTGGCGTTGCCGCTGGCCGCCGAGGCGCCGCGGGCGCCCGGCCTGGACGCGGCGGGACGTCGCGGGCTGCGCACCGTGCAGGGTCCGGCGCGGGTGCCCGCCGATCTCGGAGTGATGTCGGCGGTGGCGCTGCTCGGCGCCGGGCTGCTGTGGCTGGTGCAGTCCGCGGGCGTCGGGCTGCCGCAGGGCGTGCTGTGGCCGGGGTTGGCCGGCACCGTCGGGCTGATGCTGATCTGGTGGCAGGCCGACCACATCTCCAACCGGTCGATCCGGCGGCAGACCGGTGCGCGCCAGTGGTTCGCGCCGCTGATCGCGCACTGGTCGCGGATCGTCCGGATCCTGCTCGGGCTGGCCGGGCTGGGCACCGGGATCGCGCTGGTGGTGGTGCAGTTGCCCGCCATGTCCGAGACCGCCCGGACGCTGCTGGTGCTGGGCCTGGTCGTGGTCACGCTGTTGCTGGCCGCGGCGCCTTGGTTCATCCGGGTGCGGCGTTCGCTGACCGCGGCCCGCGAGGAGAAGATGCTGGCCGACGCGCGGGCCGACATGGCCGCCCACCTGCACGATTCGGTGCTGCAGACATTGGCGCTGATCCAGCGACAGGCATCCGATCCGAAGGCGGTGACGTCCCTGGCGCGGCGGCAGGAACGCGAGCTGCGGACCTGGCTGTACGGCGAGACCACCGACGCGGCGTCGGTGAAGGCGGCACTGGTGGCGGCCGCTGCCGAGGTGGAGGACGACCACGGCGTCGACGTCGAGATCGTGGTGGTCGGCGACCGTGACCTGGATCCCGAGCTGAAGTCGCTGGTGCAGGCCGCCCGCGAAGCGATGACGAACGCCGCCCGGCACGCCGGGGTGGCGAAGATCGACGTGTACGCCGAAGTCGACGAGCGCCTGGTGGAGGTGTTCGTCCGGGACCGGGGCCGCGGCTTCGTCCTGGAGGAGGTGCCCGCCGACCGGATGGGCATCCGTGGCTCGATCATCGAGCGATTGCGGCGTGCCGGGGGCAATGCAACGATTCGAAGCGTTCCCGAACAGGGCACCGAGGTACGACTGGAGATGAAGCGATGACCGAGCAGCAGACGAATACCCAGGCCGGCCGGCGGGTGGTGATCGTCGACGACCACGCCATGTTCCGCAGCGGGGTGAAGCACGACATCGGCTCCCGGGTGCACATCGTGGGCGAGGGCGAGGACGTCCCGACCGCGGTGGCGGCGGTGCTCAAGGCGCAACCGGACGTGGTGCTGCTCGACGTGCACCTGCCCGGCGGCGGCGGTGTCGAGGTGCTGAAGCAGGTGCATGCCACCGAGCCGGAGATCAAATTCCTGGCGCTGAGCGTCTCGGACGCCGCCGAGGACGTGATCGGGGTGATCCGCGCCGGCGCCCGCGGGTATGTCACCAAGTCGATCTCGGCCGATGAGCTGGTCGACGCGATCGGCCGGGTCGCCGAGGGTGACGCGGTGTTCTCGCCGCGGCTGGCCGGCTTCGTGCTGGACGCCTTCTCGGGCTCGATCGACATCTCGGCCGTGGACGAGGAACTGGACCGGCTCTCCCAGCGCGAGCGCGAGGTGATGCGGCTGATCGCCCGCGGTTACGCCTACAAGGAGATCGCCCGCGAGCTGTTCATCTCGATCAAGACCGTCGAGACCCACGTCTCCAGCGTGCTGCGCAAGCTGCAGCTGTCGAACCGGCACCAGCTGACCCGCTGGGCCACCGATCGCCGGCTGGTCTGAGCTTTCTCGCCAGCGGCTCAGACGTTGATCACCGTCAGCAGGCCCAGTTCCGCGAGCACGGCGAAGTTGTTGTCCTGGGTGACCACGGGGAGGTCATTGGCGATCGCCACGGCTGCGATCCAGAGATCGTTGACGTTCACCCGGCGTCCGGCCTGATGGATCTCGACGCGCAGCCGGGCCCAGACGGCTGCTGCCGCGGGGTCGACGGCGAGTGGTTCCAGTGCCGCGACCTGTTCGAGGGTTCGCAGACGAGCGGCACGGTCAGCCACTGTCCGTGCCGCGAGGACACCGGCTTCCAGTTCGGCCAGGGTGATCACTGAGACTCGCAGCTTGTCGGGCAACCGTTCGCCGAGGAGTCGACGTCCGCTCTCGGCCGCGACGAAGACGCTGGTGTCGGCGAGTGCCTCGGCCATCAACGTTCGCCTGCCGTCACGCCGGATCTCCCAGGTCTTCGGTGGTGTCACCGGCGATCCACGCGAGGTCGGCGCGCAACCGCGGATCAGGAGGCGCCTGTTCGTGCAACTGAATCAACTGATCGCGGGTCAGCGTTGCCGGCCTCTGGCCGCGGGGTCGAGTGATTAGGGCAACGGGAAGGCCGTTGACCGTAACGGTGACATCGGTGCCCTCGGACACCCGGCGTAGTACCGCCGCGGTGTGATTGCGAAGCTCTCGGCTGGCGACGCTGGTCACGTGTGCAAATGTAGCACTGCGCGCACACCTTGCTACGGTCGGGTCGCCCCGCGGTTGTCAGGGGGAGGACTTAAGGTTGGGGACGCGATGACCGACACCCTGTTTCCGGACCTGTTCAACTTCTCCTCCGAACCGGCCGCACCGGCGCAGGCCGGGGCGGCGCCGGCGTCCGAGCCTGCCGGCGAGGGCCAGCCGCGGCGGCACCGGATCACCGAGACGGAGTTGCTGGCCGACCTCAACCCGCCGCAGCGCGAGGCCGTGCTGCACGCCGGGGGGCCGGTGTTGGTGGTGGCCGGCGCGGGGTCGGGCAAGACGCGGGTACTGACCCGCCGGATCGCGCATCTGGTCAGCTTCCGGAAGGTGCACCCGGGGTCGATCCTGGCGATCACCTTCACCAACAAGGCGGCCGCCGAGATGCGGCACCGGGTGGTCGAGATGGTCGGCAACCGGGCGAAGCTGATGTGGGTCTCCACCTTCCACTCGGCCTGCGTCCGCATGCTGCGGGCCGACATCCACCGGTTCGGGATCAGCCGCACCTTCTCGATCTACGACGACACCGACGCCAAGCGGCTGATGCAGCTGGTGTTACGCGACGCCGAGGTCGACCCCAAGCGGTACCCCGTCCGCACCGTGATGAACTGGGTGTCGAACTGCAAGAACGAACTGGTCGATCACGAAACCGCCGCAGCGAAGGCCGAGACGGCCAACGAGAAGATCTACGCCGACGCCTATCGCGAGTACCAACGACGGCTGACAACGGCGAACGCGCTCGACTTCGACGACCTGATCATGACCACCGTGCACCTGCTGCAGGCCTTCCCCGACCTGCGCGAGCAGTACCGGCGACGCTTCCGGCACGTGCTGGTCGACGAGTATCAGGACACCAACCACGCCCAGTACGCGCTGGTCCGCGAGCTGTGCGCCGAACTGCCGGTGCCGGACGGCATGGCCGCCGTGGAGCCGCCGGAGTTGATGGTGGTCGGCGACTCCGACCAGTCGATCTACGCCTTCCGGGGCGCCACCATCCGCAACATCCTGGCTTTCGAGGCCGACTTCCCGGGCGCCACGACGATCGTGCTGGAGCAGAACTACCGCTCCACCCAGACCATCCTGAACGCCGCCAACGCGGTGATCACCCGCAACCCGGGGCGTCCGGAGAAGCGGCTCTGGTCCGACGCCGGCGACGGTGAGCGGATCGTCGGCTGGGTTGCCGACACCGAGCACGACGAGGCGCAGTACGTCGCCGACGAGATCGACCGGCTCACCGACGACGGCATCGCCAAACCCGGCGACGTGGCGGTGTTCTACCGCACCAACGCCCAGTCCCGTGCCTTCGAAGAGGTGTTCATCCGGGTCGGCATGCCGTACCGGGTGGTCGGCGGCGTCCGGTTCTACGAGCGGAAGGAGATCCGTGACGCGATCGCCTACCTGCGCTCGATCGCCAACCCGGCCGACGACGTGTCGGTGCGGCGCATCCTGAACACGCCGCGGCGCGGCATCGGCGAGCGGGCCGAGGCGGCGATCGAGGCGCTGGCCGCGGCCGAGCGGATCCCGTTCGGGGCGGCGCTGGCGCGGGCGTCCGAGGCGACGGGGCTGGCGACCCGCTCGCTCACCCAGATCCAGTCCTTCGCGACCATGCTGGGCGAGCACCGGGCGATGATGGACGCCGGCGACGCCGCCGACACGATCCTCACCTCGATCCTGGAGAAGTCCGGCTACATCGACGAGTTGAAGAACTCCGACGATCCGCAGGACGCCACCCGGCTGGAGAACCTGATCGAACTGGTGTCGGTGGCGCAGGAGTTCGTCTCGGCCGCGCACACCATCGACCTGCCCCCGGACGGCGGCGAGCTGGCTTCCGCGGCTCCCGAACCGGACGATTCGCTGCCGGCGTTCCTGGAGCGGATCGCGCTGGTCGCAGACTCCGACCAGATCCCGGACGCCGACGGCGAGGGCGCCGGGGTGGTCACCCTGATGACGCTGCACACCGCGAAGGGCCTGGAGTTCCCGGTGGTCTTCCTGACCGGCTTCGAGGACGGCATCTTCCCGCATCAGCGCACGCACGAGAGCAAGGACGAACTGGAGGAGGAGCGCCGGCTGGCGTATGTGGGAATCACCCGGGCACGACAGCGGCTCTACCTGACCCGGGCGGTGGTGCGCACCATGTGGGGGTCGCCGCAGTACAACCCGCCGAGCCGGTTCACCGACGAGATCCCGCAGCACCTTTTCGACTGGCGACGGCTGGGCACGGCGCAGGTCGGCTTCGCGTCGCGGGCCAAGGCCCGCACCGAGCAGGCCTGGCGCAACACGGTCAGCTACGGCTCGAAACCGTCGCTGCCGAAGCCGATTCCGGCCTTGGAGCCGGGTGACCGGGTGCTGCACACCCATTTCGGGATGGGTTCGGTGGTCGCGGTGAGCGGCCGGGGCGACACGACGAAGGCGGACGTCGACTTCGGCAGTCACGGGGTGAAGCGGCTGAGCCTGAAGCACGCCCCGATGGAGAAGCTCTGAGAGCTGATTGAGCTCATCGTTGATTGAGCTTGTCGAAATCTGGGTCTCGACAAGCTCGACCAGCGGTGGCCGGCTACTACTTCTTCAGGTACGGAACCGGGTCGACGCCCTTGCCGTTCTTGTAGACCGAGAAGTGCAGATGGCAGGCGGTGGAGATGCCGGTGTTGCCGACGGTGCCGAGCAGTTCGCCCTTATGCACCTTCTGGCCGACCTTCACGACGATCTTGTCCATGTGCAGGTAGGCGGTTTCGAGCTTGGCGCCGTGAACCTTGCCGCCGTCGATCCGCACGTTGTGACCGGAGCCGCCGTTGTAGCCCTCCGGGACGACCTTGGTGACCTCGCCGTCCTGCGCGGCCCAGATCGGCTGGCCGCACTTGCCGCCGATGTCCTGGCCGTTGTGCATGCGGTAGTAGTGCAGGATCGGGTGCAGCCGCATGCCGAAGCCGGAGCCGAACTCGCCGGCGGTCGGCATCAGGAACGACGACTTGTCGTTGAGCAGCTTGGACTGCTCGCTGATCTTCGCGACCGTGGCGTCCAACTCGGTGGTCCGGCTGTCCAGGGCGGCGTTGCGCTGGCTGGTCGCCAACTCCTGTGCGGTGCCGGTGAGCTCATTGGTGCGCGCCTGGGCCAGTGCCTGCGGTGCCTGCGGGCGGGAGGCGTCCCGGCTGAGCTGGCCGTCGCGGGCGTCCATCGCGGCCCGATCGAAGCCACCGAGGGTCGGCTGCGGCACGGGCGCGGCCGACGACGGGGTGGCGATGTGGGAGAGTCCCAGCACGAGGGTGCCGATGGCCGCTGTGGCCAGGGTGCCGCGGAATACTCGAGAACGAATCCAGCTGGTCGCCTGGGGTTCAGCCTCGGTTGGGCGCACGCGATCTCCTTGTTGCAACGTTGGTGTGGCGTCCGAGAACCGGACACTCAGTTACCTTAGCATTTCTTAGAGAGATCTCAGAAATCGAGGTCTTGGGTTGTCTCGCGTCCGGGGCTGGTCCGCCGCGGCGCGTGAGGGGTGCGGGGTCTGGCGTGCCGCACTATCGTGACGCTAGCCCCCGCGGGGCGAAACCAAGAGACGGAGTTGTGGTGGATCTATTCGAGTACCAGGCGCGAGATCTGTTCGAGGCACATGGGGTACCGGTTCTGCGGGGCATCGTCGCCCGCACCCCTGAAGAGGCCGAACAGGCCGCTCAGACCCTCGGAACATCGGTCGTGGTGGTCAAGGCTCAGGTGAAGACCGGTGGTCGCGGCAAGGCGGGCGGCGTCAAGCTGGCCCGCAGCCCACAGGAGGCGCGCGAGCGGGCCTCCGAGATTCTGGGTCTCGACATCAAGGGTCACATCGTTGAGAAGGTGATGATCGCCGAGGGCGCCGACATCGCCGACGAGTACTACTTCAGCCTGCTGCTCGACCGGGCGAACCGCAGCTACCTGGCGATGTGTTCGGTCGAGGGCGGCATGGACATCGAGACCCTCGCCGAGGAGCATCCCGAGAAGCTGGCCCGCATCGAGGTCGATCCGCTGGCCGGGCTCGACCAGGCCAAGGCCGACGAGATCGTCGCCGCCGCGGGCTTCGCCGAGGCCGATCGGGCCGAAGTCGCCCGGGTGCTGACGCTGCTCGGTGACGTGTACCGCGAGAACGACGCCACCCTGGTCGAGGTGAATCCGCTGGTGAAGACCGGCGACGGACGCATCCTGGCGCTCGACGGCAAGGTCTCGCTGGACGCCAACGCTTCGTTCCGGCACGCCGACTGGGACGCGCTGTCCGATGAGTCGCGCGACGACCCGCTGGAGATCCGGGCCCGTGAGCGCGGCCTCAACTACGTGAAGCTGGACGGCAGCGTCGGGATCATCGGCAACGGTGCCGGCCTGGTGATGAGCACCCTGGACGTGGTGGCCGGCGCCGGCAAGGAGTTCCCGGGCAGCCCGACCCCGGCCAACTTCCTCGACATCGGCGGCGGCGCGTCCGCCCAGGTGATGGCCGACGGTCTGGACATCATTCTCTCCGACCCGCAGGTGAAGGTGGTCTTCGTCAACGTGTTCGGCGGCATCACCGCCTGCTCCGAGGTGGCCAAGGGCATCATCGCCGCACTGGAGATCCTGGGTGACAAGGCCACCAAGCCGATCGTCGTCCGGCTCGACGGCAACGCGGTCGAGATCGGCCGGCACATCCTGACCGAGGCGGCGCACCCGCTGGTGACGATGGAACTGACCATGGACTCCGCCGCCCGCAAGGCCGCCGAACTGGCCAGCAAGAACTGAAAGGACATCAGTCGATGACGATCTGGCTGGACCAGAACTCCAAGGTCCTCGTACAGGGCATGACCGGCTCCGAGGGCCGCAAGCACACGCAGCGAATGATCAGCTCGGGCACCCGCATCGTCGGTGGCGTCACCCCCGGCAAGGGCGGGCAGACGGTCACCTTCGAAGAGGATCCGGTGCCGGTCTACGGCTCGGTGGCCGAGGCAAAGGAGGCCACCGGCGCGAACGTGTCGGTGATCTTCGTGCCGGCCGCCTACACCAAGAAGGCCGTCTTCGAGGCGGTGGACGCCGGCATCGAGCTGGTGGTGGTGATCACCGAGGGCGTCCCGGTCAAGGACACCGCCGAGTTCTACACCTATGCCGCCAAGAGCGGTGTGACCCGGTTGATCGGCCCGAACTGCCCGGGGCTGATCAGCCCCGGGAAGTCGAACGTCGGGATCATCCCGGCGGGCATCGCGAACTCCGGCCGGATCGGCCTGGTCAGCAAGTCCGGCACGCTCACCTACCAGATGATGTTCGAACTGGGAGACATCGGCTTCTCGTCAGCGGTGGGCATCGGTGGCGACCCGATCATCGGGACGACGCACATCGACGCCCTCGCGGCGTTCGAGGCCGACCCCGACACGGACTGCATCGTGATGATCGGTGAGATCGGTGGCGACGCGGAAGAGCGGGCCGCCGCCTACATCGCCGAGCACGTCACCAAGCCGGTGGTCGGCTACGTGGCCGGGTTCACCGCCCCCGAGGGCAAGACCATGGGCCACGCCGGCGCCATCGTCTCCGGCTCCAAGGGCACCGCCCAGGCCAAGAAGGCCGCCCTGGAGGCGGCCGGCGTCAAGGTCGGCCGGACGCCCAGCGAAACCGCGTCCCTGGTGCGCGAGATCATGGAGGGCCGGGACTGACCCGGTCTACCACCTGACTGACACCTTCGGGAGCCACTGCCGCTCTGCAAAGCGGCAGTGGCTCCCGTTTGTGTCAGTGACCATGAGCCCGCCCAGACTGACGGCATTTTGACCAGTTCGGGTCGGTCCGGACGCACACTGCGGGCGTGATCCCTCCCCATCTGGTCGCACTCGCGATGTTCACCACCCAGCAGGCGAAGGCAGCCGGCGTCACCGACTTCGAGTTGCGGCAGGCGGCTCGTGACGGCGTCCTGATCAGATTGAAGCGGGGCTGGTACACGGGCAGCAGGCCACAGTGGCCGTCCGATCTGCATCGGCTGCGCGTGCGGGCGGAGTTGGCTGATCGTGACGATGTGAGGGCCAGCCACTACTCGGGCGCTGTGCTGATGGGGTTGCCGGTCCATCGGCCGGACTGGAACACGATCCATCTGATGCGGACGGGGCCAGGCCCAGCCGCCTGTCGGCGCAGGATTGTGGTTCATGCCCAGGTCGACGTGCCGGCTGAACTCTCGGCGGCGCTGGTGATCGCCCAGACCGCCCTCGAATCGCCGGAATCCGGGCTGATGGCGTTGGACGCGGCGCTGGCCAGGGGAGTGGCGTCCAAGCCTCAGGTGCGGGTGGCGGCGGAGAGTCTGGCGGGGTACCGGGGATACGGGCACCTGAACGTCGTGCTTCGACTCGGCGACGGACGCCGTGAATCGCCACTGGAGTCCCGGACGGCATTGACCCTGGACGCCTGGGGCTTCGAGATGGAGCCGCAGTTCGAGGTGCCGGGTACCCGGTATCGAGCGGACGGGCGGATCGTCGGTACCCGGGTGCTGGTCGAGAGTGACGGCCAGGGCAAGTACCAGGAGCAGGCAGCGGTGATCGCCGAGAAGGTCCGCGAAGACGACCTCCGAGCCCTGGACTGGCAGGTGGTGCGGGTGACCAGTGACCTGCTGGATACGCCGGCGAAGCTGATGGCCCGGCTACGCGGCGCCCTGCTGAGGGCCGGGACGCCGTGGCCGTCCGACGGACATCGGCTCACATCAGCCGGGCCTGCGCCTTACTGACACCAACGAGAGCCACTGCCGCTCTGCAAAGCGGCAGTGGCTCTCGTTGGTGTCAGTCAGTTCGCGGAGCGACGTGGAGGCGGCTCAGGGGAACTGGGTGACCC
>NZ_JAPUED010000096.1:0-13068 GCF_027492755.1 Micropruina sp.
GTGTCAGTCAGTTCGCGGAGCGACGTGGAGGCGGCTCAGGGGAACTGGGTGACCCGCTGGGTGGCCCGTCCGACGATGCCCTTCCAGGCGTCGTCGCTGAAGTCGAAGCTGCCGGACGGGTTGGCCAGCAGGTAGACCAGCCGGTCACCGACCACCGCGACGCCGACCCGGAAGTTGACCGTCTTGGAGTCGCTGATCCGCTGCGTCACCAGGTAGCTGGTGGCGTTGAGATCCTTGCCGTCGAGTGCGGGCGCCTTGACCCCGGCACTCTTCACGGACGCGGTGCGGGTCCGTTCGCCACAGCCGTCGAAGTTCTTCGCCAACTGCTTCGCCATCGCGCTCGCCGCGGAGTCCTTGTTGAAGCCGTAGATCACCTCGTCGATGCCGAAGCCGTCCGCCGGCGCCTTCGCGTCGTTGGTCAGCAGGTAGATGCGATGGGCGGACGAGGTGGCGCCGGGCAGCTTGTTCAGGTCGACGTTCTCGCACTGACTGCCGACCAGTTTCGGAGCCTGCGGATCGGTGGCGGTCCACTTGCCGGCTCCGGCGGTGATCCGGGGAAGGTCCACCCAGGCCAGCCAGCCGACGGTGTCGGTGACGGGCGGTGTGGTGCCGATCATGGCCGGTTTCTTCGACGGGCAGGCGCCGGACGCCGGGCCGCACTGCCGTCCCAGCGACGCGGTCGACGCCGTGATCAGGGCATCTGCGGCCAGGCTGTCGGCCTTGGCCGGAGCGGCGCCGTCGACGACGGACACGAAGCGCCCGGTGCGGGCGAACAGCAGGTTGTGGGTGGCGCCGTCGGAGGTCTGCACCGACAGTGCCGTCGCGACGTCGGCGAAGCCGGTCACCCGCTGGGTGCTGCCCAACAGGCTGTCCTCACACGAACCCGCCTGGGTGACGAGCGCGCTGAACGCCGTGGTGGCCGAGTTGGCGTCCGGCCACGCCTGCACCACCTGAAGCAGGCTGCCGCCGCCCTTGCTGGCGGTGAACAGGTGATTCAGTTCGGAATCGGGGGAGCCGCCACCCGCCGCGGACAGCTCGACGCAGGCCGGTTGCCGCGGCACGCCGGGGCTGGCCGACTGGTCCTGCAGCGCCCAGCTGACGCCCTTGCGGAGCTTCCCCAACTCAGCGGCGGTGATCAGTTCGGCGTCGGTCAATTCCGGTGCTTGGCTGGCCGAAGCGCTGGGCGAGGGGGTCGCCGACTCGCTGGCGGCGGGGGAGGCGGTGCCGCCGGGCCGCTGCACAGCCAACCAGATGACCAGCCCGATGATGACGACAGCGGCGATGCCGCCCAGTAGCCAGGTGAGCATCTTTCGCCGATCACCCGGTGCGGGGGCGACGCCGGCTTCGGAACCGGTGTCGAGGGGCGGACGGCTGCCGCCACCGGCGTCCGGATCGGTCTCGGGCGTCTGATCGTCGTCGGCATCGGCGTTCTCGCCGTCCGAGGCTGCGCTCGGCGCCTCATCGGGTGTGAACGGCGACGACACACTGACCGCGGAGCGCCGCGGGGCGGCGCTCTGCCAGCCCTCCGGGAGATCCTCGGCCGAGAATCGACGTCCTGAGGCCGGTGGTTGCGCGGGCTCGGGCAGTGCCGGGGCGGGCGGCGGGATCGGCGTGCTCACCTCGGGTGCATCCGGTGCCGCGTCGGTGCTGGCGGGGGCGGCGGAGTCGGTGGCAGGCGCCCAGGCGCGCGACGGACGTCCCTGATCGCCGGCGTCGGGGGTCTCCCGATCGAGCCCGCCGTCAGCGTCCGCGGCGCGGCGGGGCTTGTCGGAATCGGTGTCGCTCATCTCGTCCTCATGGTCGGCCGGCGTGTGAACCCGGCCGAGTTTAGTGCGGTCGGGCGTGTCCGCCGCAGCCACGCCGGGCCGCTCGGCGACCATGGGGGCATCATGCCCACTCGATCCGAACGCCGCCGCTCCCGCGTCCGCCTGACCGTGGCGGAGGTGGAGGCCGCCCAGGAGGCCGAGGCCGCTGCCGCCGCGCCGGAGTTTCCGCTGCTGCCCGTCGCGCTGATCGCCGGCGCGGCGTCCGCGCTGGCCGGGTGGCTGCTGGTCGCCGGCCTGGTGATGGTCGGCTGGTTCACCGCGATGGCGATGCCGGTGCCGACCGCGCTGGGATTCGCCGGGCAGTTCTGGCTCGCCGGGCACGGCGTCGGCGCGGCGATCGGCAGCATGGTGGTCACTCTGACCCCGCTCGGCCTGAGCGCCCTGTTCGTGCTGCTGGCCCGCACCGTCACCGGGCTCGGCCTGCGCGCGACCTCGACAGAGAACCTGGACGGACGGGGCGCGCTGCGGGCCTGGGCGCTGGCGACCGCGGGCTATGCCCTGGTCACCGTCGTGGTGGCGGTGGCTTCCGGCGCGGGCTCGCGGTTCGTACCTGCGATCGTCGGCGGCCTGGTCGTCGGAGGCCTCGGTGCCGGGTGGGCGCTCGGGCGACGGCTGCGTGCGCTGGTTGTCCTGCCGGCGGCGTTGCGAGGCATCGGACGGGCGGTGCTGGCCGGACTGGGCACGATGACGGCCATCGCCGCGGTGGTGCTGGTCGTCGGCCTGCTGCGCGGCAGCCAACAGATCTCGGTGATCGAAGAGGCACTCACCCCGGACGCCGTCGGCTCATGGCTGCTGGTCGCCCTGCAACTGCTCTATCTGCCCAACCTGCTGGTCTGGGCGTCCAGCTGGGTGCTCGGCGCCGGCATCAGCGTCGGCGTGGGCTCGTTGGTGTCGCCGATGCTGACCACCGCCGGCATGTTGCCCGCAATCCCGGTCTTCGGCGCGGTTCCGGAACCCGGCCCGGGTGGCCCGTGGAGCTACACCTGGCTGATCAGCGGCGTCGTGGTCGGCGTGGTGGCCGGCTGGGTGGCCGCCCGGACGGCACCCGGCGCCCACCGCAGCCTGGTCGTCTGGCTGGCCCGCGGAGTGGGCGCCGGCCTCGCCGTGGCGGTGCTGGTGCTCGTGCTGGCGGCGCTGTCCCGGGGCGACCTGGGTGCCGCCCGCCTGGTCGGGATGGGTCCGGTGCTGCTCAACCTGCTCTGGCTGGCCCCGCTGCCGATGCTGGTCGGCGGTGCCGGTGCCGCGGTCGTGCACTGGTTCACGAAGGGACGGCACCTGCCCGCGTCCGATCCCGCCGAGGCTGCCACCGAAGAGATCGACCTGCCCACCGAACCCCTGGACGTCGACACCGTGGTGATCGGCCAGGACTGAACGCGGGGCGCCGTCCGGGCGTCGCGCAGCGGGAGAAGGTCGGTGGCCGGGGCACTAGGCTGCCGTCCATGGCCTTCCGCATCGCCGTGCTGATCTCTGGCACCGGCAGTCTCCTGCAGGCTCTGCTGGACGCGCAGGCCGCCGGTGAACTGCGGGCCGAGGTGGCCGTGGTGGGCTCCGACAACGCGGCCGCCCAGGGCCTGCAGCGGGCCGCCGAGGCGGGCGTGCCCAGCTTCGTCCACCCCTTCGTCAAGGGCTCCGACCGGGCCGCCTGGGACGCCGAACTCACCGAACTGCTGGTCGCCCGGGACATCGACCTGGTGGTGCTGGCCGGCTTCATGAAGCTGGTCGGACCGGCCTTCCTGGCCCGCTTCGGGGGCCGCACGATCAACACCCACCCGGCGCTGCTGCCCAGCTTCCCCGGCATGCACGGCCCGCGCGACGCCCTCGAACACGGCGTCAAGGTCACCGGCACCACCGTCTTCGAGGTGGACGCCGGCGTCGACACCGGCCGGATCCTGGCTCAGGAGCCGGTCCGGGTGCTGCCCGACGACACCGTCGACTCGCTGCACGAACGCATCAAGGTGGCCGAGCGCGTCCTGCTCGTCCATACCGTCAACGACCTCGCCTCCCAGGGGGATTCATGACCGACCGGCTGCCCATCCGACGTGCCCTGTTGTCGGTGTACGACAAGACCGGACTCGTCGAACTCGGCCGCGCACTCGTCGACGCCGGCGTCGAGATCGTCTCCACCGGCTCGACCGCGAAGACGCTGGACGCCGCCGGCCTGCCGGTGACGCCGGTGGAGCAGGTCACCGGTTTCCCCGAATGCCTGGACGGCCGGGTCAAGACATTGCACCCGCACATCCACGCCGGCATCCTGGCCGACCGCCGGCTGGCGTCCCACCGCGAGCAGCTCGCCGAACTCGGAGTGGCCGCCTTCGACCTGGTGGTGAGCAATCTGTATCCGTTCACCCAGACCGTCGCCTCCGGCGCGGGTGTCGACGAGTGCATCGAGCAGATCGACATCGGCGGGCCGTCGATGGTGCGCGCCGCCGCCAAGAACCATCCGTCGGTGGCCATCGTCACCTCGCCGGCGCAGTACCCGGTGTTGACCTCGGCGCTGGCCGAGGGCGGGTTCACCCTGGAGCAGCGGCAGGCGCTGGCCGCCGCCGCCTTCGTGCATACCGCGAGCTACGACGTCGCGGTGGCCTCCTGGATGGGCAGCGTGCTCACCGACTCGTCCGGCGGCGACGGCTTCCCGGCCTGGATCGGCGGCACCTGGGACAAGGTCGGCACCCTGCGCTACGGCGAGAACGCGCACCAGCCGGCCGCGCTGTACGCCCAGGGCTTCGGACCGGACGGCATCACTCAGGCCGAGCAGCTGCACGGCAAGGAGATGAGCTACAACAACTACACCGACGGCGATGCCGCCTACCGGGCCGCCTACGACTTCACCGAGCCCGCGGTGGCGATCATCAAGCACGCCAACCCGTGCGGGATCGCGGTCGGTGCCGACGTCGCCGAGGCGCACCGCAAGGCGCATGACTGTGACCCGGTCTCGGCCTTCGGCGGTGTGATCGCCAGCAACCGTCCGGTCAGCGTGGCGATGGCCGAACAGGTCGCCGAGGTGTTCACCGAGGTGCTGATCGCGCCCGACTACGAGCCCGGCGCCCTGGACGTGCTGACCCGCAAGAAGAATCTGCGAATCCTGCGTGCCGTTCCGTATGCCCACCGCGGCGCGCAACTGCAGCCGATCTCGGGGGGTGCGCTGCTGCAGCGGCCGGACCGGATCGACGCACCCGGCGACGACCCGGCGAGCTGGACGCTGGCCGCCGGTGAAGCCGCCGATGAGGCCACGCTGGCCGACCTGGCGTTCGCCTGGCGGGCCTGCCGCGCGGTGAAGAGCAACGCGATCCTGCTCGCTTCGGGCGGCGCGTCCGTCGGGGTCGGCATGGGCCAGGTCAACCGGGTGGACTCCTGCCGGCTGGCGGTGGAGCGGGCCGGCGACCGGGCGTCCGGGTCGGTCGCGGCCTCGGACGCCTTCTTCCCGTTCGGCGACGGGCCTGAAATCTTGATCGCCGCCGGGGTGCGGGCCATCGTCCAGCCCGGCGGTTCGGTGCGGGACGCCGAGACGATCGCGGCCGCGCAGGCGGCCGGCGTCACCCTCTACCTGACCGGCACTCGGCACTTCTTCCACTGAGGTGCCGGCCGCGCGTGGCACGATCGGGGCCATGACCACCGCCGGCGAGCGACCGCCGAAGACCTTCGTCCAGCAGGTGCTGGGCCAATGGCCGCTGGCCAGCGTGCTGCTGGGCGTGCTCGTGGGGCTGATCGTCGTCGCCACCAGCCACTGGCGCACCGGCAGCACCCTGATCGGGCTGTCGATCACCATGGGCGGACTGTTTCGACTGCTGCCCAATCGCCGGGTCGGCCTGCTCGCCGTCCGGAACAAAGCGGTGGACACCACCGTGCTGCTGGTGATCGGCGTCGGGATCACCGTGTTGGCGTGGGCCGTCCCGGCTTTGCGGAACTGAGCCGCGTCAGCGCTTCTTCGAGTACCGGAACTGCTCGGCCGCCCCGGTCTCTTCGCCGGCGACCCGGGCCGCTTCCCGGCCACGCAGATCGACCCGGCGGATCTTGCCCGAGATGGTTTTCGGCAACTCGTCGACGAACTCGATGATCCGGACGAGCTGGTAGCCGGACAGGTTCGCCTTGGCGTGATCGAAGATCGACCGGGCCGTCGCCTCGGACGCCTCAACCCCGGCCGCCAGCGTCAGGAACGCCTTCGGCACCGCCAGCCGGACCGGGTGCGGGCTCGGCACCACCGCGGCCTCGGCCACCGCAGGGTGCTCCAGCAGCACGGATTCGAGCTCGAAGGGGCTGATCTTGTAGTCGGACGCCTTGAACACGTCGTCGGCGCGTCCCACATAGGTCAGGTAGCCGTCGGCGTCCCGGCTGGCGATGTCGCCGGAGTGGTAGTAGCCGTCCCGCATCGCCTCGGCGGTGTACTCCTCGTCGCCGAAGTAGCCGCTCATCAGGGCCAGCGGACGCCGGGCCAGATCCAGGCAGATCTCACCCTCGTCCTGCCCGGGCTCACCGGTGACCGGGTCGAGCAGTTCGACGTTGTAGCCGGGCAGCGGACGTCCCATCGAGCCGTCCTTCACCAGCTGACCAGGGGAGTTGCCCACCCAGCAGGTGGTCTCGGTCTGGCCGAAGCCGTCCCGGATGGTCGACCCCCAGGCGGCCCGCACCTGGGTGATCACCTCCGGGTTGAGCGGCTCGCCGGCACCGACCAGCTCGCGCGGCGGCTGCCGCAGCTGGGTCAGGTCGGCCTGGATCAGCATCCGCCACACCGTCGGCGGCGCGCAGAACGTGGTGACCCGGTGGGCGTCCATCACCCGCATCAGCGCGCCGGCGTCGAACCGGGCGTAGTTGAAGATGAACACCGTCGCCTGGGCCAGGAACGGGGAGAAGAAGTTGCTCCAGGCGTGCTTGCCCCAGCCGGGCGAGGAGATGTTCAGATGGACGTCGCCCTGGCGGACGCCGAGCCACCACATGGTCGACAGGTGCCCGACCGGGTAGGACACCTGGGTGTGCCGGACCAGCTTGGGCCGCGCGGTGGTTCCCGAGGTGAAGTACAGCAGGCAGGTGTCTCCGGCCGGGGTCGGGGCATCCGGGGCAAAGGTGTCCGGGCCGCCGTGCGAGTCGGCGAAATCGGTCCAGCCGGGCACCGGGTCGCCGACGCCGATCCGGGTCACCTCGCCGGGCAGGCCGGCGAACCGGTCGGCGAGTGCGGTAGGGGCGATGGTGTAGGTCGCGCCAGCCGTCCGCACCCGGAACTCGAGTTCACCGGCGGTCAGCAGGGTGGAGGTGGGGATCGCCACCGCGCCCACCTTGAGCACCCCGAACAGGGTCTCCCACAGTTCGATCGTGTTGTTCAGCATCACGATCATCGCGTCACCGCGGCGGACGCCGAGCCCGGCAAGCCAGGCGGCCACCTGGTCGGAGCGCCGCGACAGCTCCCCGTAGCTGGTGCTCTGCACGTTCAGGTCGGCGTCGACGATCGTCACCGCGGGCCGGTCGGGATGCTCACCGGCCACCACGTCGAACCAGTCCAGGGCGAAGTTGAACTCGGTCAGCTCCGGCCACCGGAAGCCGGCGACCGCGCCGTCGTAGTCGGTGGCGTGGTCGAAAAGGAAGTCGCGGGCCGCACGGACGGCCTCGGTGGCGGGAGTTGCAGGACGTCCGAACTGGGGCATGGCGCTATCCAACCACCGTCATCCGCGCAGCACCCGTAGATTCGCCTCGGCGATCGCCTCGACGCCGGCGGCATTGGGATGGTCGCCGTCGTCGGCGAGCAGCGGATCCGGGGTGTTGCTGAACACCGATCGCAGCTCCACATAGTGCGCCCCGGCCGTGCTGGCCGCGTCCCTGATCGCCGAGTCGACGGACGCGGTGACCGCGCGGCTCCAGCTGAGCTGGGGCCAGCCGCCCTGCTTCAGCGCGGTCTGCCCGTCGGTGAGAATGTTCCAGTACCCGTCGACCACCAGGCTGAACGGCCGGTTGCCCTCCAGGTTGGTGATCCGGGCCAGGATCTTGGCCAGCCGATTCTGCATCTGCTGGACGTGTGGCTGGTAGCAGGACCGACCGCAGCCGGTGCGGCGCCAGGTGTCCAGATCGTCGGTCAGGTCGTTGGCGCCGATGATGACGACCACGACGTCGGCGTTCGTCACCTCACTCATGGTGCGGGAGTCGTTGGTCAGGTCGTCGAGCAGGTCATCGGTGGTCGCTCCCGATTCACCCAGGTTGACCTGGCTCACCGGCACCCTCCACACCTTGGCCAGCGAGTCGGCGAGTTCGGACGTGATGCCGTCGCAGTCGCAGTTCGTGCCCGACATCACCGAGTCGCCCAGGCCCACGAGATGGACGGGGCCGTTCGGGCTCAGCGTGGTCGGGCCGGGCAGCACCGTCGCCGAGCTCGTCGGAGTCGCCGGCTGGGGGGATGCCGTGGGGTTGGCGGTCGCGGCCTTTGCTGCGGTGACGCTCCCCGACGAGGTGAATGTCCAGGTCGCAGTGACCGTCAGGGCCACGACTGCCACCACCGCCAAGGCGGTGGTGACCAGCGCGTGACGCCGGCTGCGGGGGCGCATCAGTTCAGGACGCCCTGATTGGCCAGCCAGGTCAGCGACTGAGGCAAGTACGGGGCGTAGGTGTGATAGTTGTGACCCCCGGCCGGGAGCATCAAGGTGGTCACGTTGGCATCACCGCGGGCCTCTTTCGCCATCGCCTCGGTAGGCCTCGCCGACCAGCCGTCCTGCTTGCTGGCGACCATCAACAGCTTGCTGCCACGCATGCCGTAGCTGCGATAGAGCCAGCTGGCCGAGTTCTCGTTCCACAGCATCCTGTTGTTGCCGAACAGGTCACCGGTGGTGTCGTCGGTGTAGGGGGTGTAGTCACCGGCCAGCGCCACCGCCGCCTTGTACTGGGTGGGGTAGCGCAGAGTCAGCTTGGCCGCACACTGAGCGCCCGCGCTGAACCCCATGATTCCCCACTTGGCGCCCATCGGCTGCACATGGAAGTGGCTGATCAAGGCGTCCGGGACGGTGCGGGTGACCCAGGTGCTGGCCTGTGGGCCGTTGGCCACATCGACACATTCGGTATCGCGCGGGGGGCTGATCATGATCGGCGGAAGCACTGCGACGAACGGCTTCACCCGTCCGGCGGTGATCGCCTCGCTCGCCACCTGACCGAAGTTGAAGTGCGAGAAGAGCAGGCTCGGTGAGGACGGCTGTCCGGGCAGGAACTCCAGCACCGGGTACTTCGTGGCCGCATTGGCGTCGTAGCCGGGCGGCAGCCAGACCAGGACGTCGTCGACCACTCCCAGGTTGTTGCGGACCGGCATCGACTCGACCTTGCCGGCCCCGGCGTCCAGCAGGGCGGGGTTGAGGCGCTGGGGCGCCGTGTCCTGGATGCCGAGGAGATCATTCCAGGATGCGTAGAAGTCGTACTGATTGTTGACGTAGAGGAACAACGCCAGCATCGCCGTGACCTGCGCCAGCAGCACCACGCCCAGTCGGCCGAGGGCGCCGAGCCCGCGGCGCAGTGGATTGCCCGAATGCGACCGACGCCGCGACCACAGATAGGCGATGAGCAGCGGAAGTAGGATTGCCGCGACCACCGCCATGATCTGCAGTGGGCGGCCCGTCAACTCGAACATGATCTGCACCCTTCGTGACCCGACCTGCGAGCCGAACCGAATGTAGCTCGGTAACGGTGTCCCTGGCTCCTGCTGGGGAAAGCTACGACCTGGGTCGTAGCGTGGCGGATGCGGAGTAGCCTCCCGATTGGACGCCCCTCACGGACGGGCGCGTGGAACGGAGAGCTGGACGTGTCTGGCCGTGGCGATCTCACGAGGCCGATGCGGGGGGCCCGCTGGCTGACCGGTGCCTACGCCGCTTCGACACTGATCGCCGCGCTCTCCTGGCTGTTCGGTCGCTGGGGCCAGCACAGCTTCCACTGGCTCGAGGAACTCGTCACCCTGGTCAACATTCCGCTGTCCCGGACGATGGCGTCGGTCGCGCTGCTGGCCCTGATCACCGTGGCGCTCGTGCTGCGCAAACGGGTGGCACTGATCGCGGTCATGGTCTGCCAGCTGTTCGGGATGTACCTCGGGTTGAGCCTGGTCATCAAGGCTCCGGTCAGCCCCTGGATGCGTTCCTGGCGGCTGGAGCACACGCTGGCGGGTTGGTTCGACATCGCGTCGGTGCCGCTGGGAGCTGTGGCGCTGGTGTGGTTGTGGACGCTGCGGCCGGCCTTCCCCGCCCGGGTGCGGCGCGGCTCGGTGCTGCGCGCCGGACTGGTCGCGTCGTGTGGGCTGCTGCTCGCGGTTGGCGTCAGCTATCTGCTGGTGCTCGGTTTCCCGGGCGGGCCCACGTCGACCACGGACGCCGTCGTGGCGATCTTCGCGCGGCTGTTGGGGGATGCGGGACCGTTCAACCGTGCGATCCTGGAGGCCCTGCCGCCGTGGGCCACCGAGGTGACCTCGCTGGTGCTGACCGTCACGTTGCTGGCCACGGTGATCACCTTCCTGCGCACAGCCAGCAACCCGACCCAGTGGTCGGGGGAGCGTGAACTGGCCATCCGGCGGCTGATCCGCGACTACGGTGCCGCCGACTCGCTGTCCTATTTCGCCACCCGTCGGGACAAGTCCTCGATCTTCAGCCCGGACGGCCGGGCGGTGATCACCTACCAGCTGGTCGCGGGAGTGTCGGTGGCTTCGGGGGACCCGGTCGGCGATCCTCGATCGTGGCCGGCGGCGATCGACGCCTGGCAACGAGAACTGCGCGAGTACGGCTGGATCCCGGCCGTGCTGGGTGCCTCCGTCGCGGGCGCCCGCGCCTACGTCCGAGCCGGTCTGCGGGTACTGCCGCTGGGCGACGAGGCGGTGCTGGAGGTCCGTCGGTTCGCACCCGCTCCCGGCGTCCGGCGAGCCGCTCAGCACGCCCGTCGTGCGGGTGTGGCGGTCCGGCTCGTCCGGCAGGCCGAACTGTCGCCCGAGGGTGTTGCCGAGCTGTACGCGCTGGCCGATCGCTGGCGTCACGGCAGCACCGAACGCGGTTACTCGATGGCCCTCAACCGGGCCGCCGATCCGGCCGATTCGCAGATCCTGTTCGTGCTCGCCGAGAACGCCGGTGGTGAAGCCGTGGGCCTGATGAGCTTCGTCCCCTGGGGCGCCACAGGGCTGTCGCTGGACCTGATGCGGCGCAGCCCCGACGCTCCTGGCGGGGTGACCGAGCTGATGGTGTGCCAACTGATGGCGGATGCCGCGCAACGCGGCGTGCAGCGGGTGTCGCTGAACTTCTGCATGTTCCGCCGGGTGTTCGCCCAAGCCGAGGAGTTCGACACCGGACCGCGGCTGAACGCGTCGCTGCTGGGCCTGCTGGACCGGTTCTGGCAACTCGAGCGGCTGTACCGCTCCAACCGGCTCTATCACCCGGAATGGGTGCCGCGGGTGCTCTGCTTCGACGATCGGGTCGGGCTGCCGCAGGTGCTCACCGCCGTCGGGGTGGCGGAGGGCTTCGTGCCTTGGCCGGGGCGGAAGAGCGACGATGCCGGCCATCAGCTGAGTGCCGCCGAGCTCGAACAGGTCACCGCTGTGGGCGCGGCGCCGGCGCTGGTGTCGCCGCAGGCCAGGCGGAGTGCGCAGACGAAACATCGGCTGGAACATCTGAGGGCGCTGTCGGCCAGCGGTCTGGGCCCGACGCCCGAGGCCGATGAGGCGCTGGACGTCGGCGTGGCGCAGATCGCGGAGGCGCCCTGGGTGGACGGCGCAGAGGTCGGCTTCGCCGGCCGCGTCCGGGCGTTGCGGGACCACGGCGGGGTGGTGTTCGCCGACCTGGTCGGAGGCGGTGCCACCGTGCAGCTGGTGCTGGAGGCGTCCGGGCTGCCCGACAGTCTCGGTGCCTTCCGGCGTTACGTCGACCACGGTGACCTGCTTGTCGTGCGCGGTGTGCGCGGCAGGTCGCGTAACGGTACCCCTGCGGTGCTGGTCCACTCGTGGCGGGTGGCCGCGAAGGCGTTGCATCCGATTCCGTTCGGCGGGCTCATCGACCCGCAGGCCCGGCTCCGGCGGCGCTCGGCCGACCTGATCGTCCATCCCGAGCAGGTCGCCGTCCTGCGCAATCGGGCCGCGGTGGTCGCCGCGTTGCGCGGCACCCTGGCTGCCGAGGGCTTCCTCGAGGTGGAGACACCCGTCCTGCAGCCGGTGCATGGCGGTGCGACGGCGCGTCCGTTCACCACCCACAGCAACGCCTACAACCAGGACCTCTATCTGCGCATCGCCCCTGAGCTGTATCTGAAACGCCTTGTCGTGGGCGGTCTGGGCCGGGTGTACGAGCTGGGCCGCAATTTTCGCAACGAGGGAGCGGACGCCACCCACAACCCGGAGTTCACCTCCTTGGAGGCGTATCAGCCCGGCGGCGACTACCGGACGGTGCAGGCGCTCACCGAGCGGCTGGTTCGTGAGGCGGCGATCGCGGTGCACGGCCGGCCGGTGTTGCCGCCGGCGGCGTCCGGGCAGCAGTGGGTCGACTTGGCGCCGTCGTGGCGGACCGTTCCGGTGCTACGCGCGGTGTCGGAGGCCGTCGGGATCGACATCAGCCTGGCGACCCCGGTGGCCCAGCTCTACGAGATCGCGCGGGAGCGTGGCGTGCCGGTGGCCGAGCATCGGGGCGCCGGCGCCGTCATCGAAGAGTTGTACGGCGAACTGGTCGAGCCGGCCACCCAGACACCGACCTTCTACGTGGACTTCCCCGAGGAGACCTCGCCGCTGACCGCCGCGCACCGCAGCACACCGGGGCTGGTCGAGCGCTGGGATCTGGTGATTCGCGGCATGGAACTGGCCACCGGCTACTCCGAACTCACCGACCCGATCGACCAGCGGGACCGGCTCACCCGGCAGTCGCTGCTGGCCGCCGGCGGTGACCCCGAGGCGATGGAACTCGACCAGGATTTCCTGGCCGCCCTGGAACTCGGCATGTCGCCGACCGGCGGCCTCGGCATCGGTGTGGACCGGCTGGTGATGCTGCTCACCGGGCTCAACATCCGTTCGGTGCTCAGCTTCCCGTTCGTGAGGCCGGCCCGCGGCCGGTGACCCGGTGACCGTGGGGACGGTTCTCGTGACCGTGGGGACGGTTCTTTTCGTTCCAGGACGCCGGGGAAGTGGACCATGGGGACGGTTCTTTTCGTTCCGCGGAGCCGTGGAAGTGGGCCGTGGGGACGGTTCTTTTCGTTCCATCCAGGGGCGCGGCAGGCCGGGTTCCCTGCAGCCGGCCGGCTACTGCGCGAACCGGGCGAGGGCCGTCGACCC
>NZ_JAPUED010000096.1:13168-14361 GCF_027492755.1 Micropruina sp.
CGGGTTCCCTGCAGCCGGCCGGCTACTGCGCGAACCGGGCGAGGGCCGTCGACCCGGCGATCGCGAGGGCGAAGCCCACGGCGGCGACCGGGCCGAGCCCGGAGCCGACCCGGTCGCCGAACAGCAGCAGTCCGATGAACGAGGGCAGGACGACCTCGATGGTGAAGGTGACTGCGGTGACGGCGGTCACCGGTCCGCGTTGCAGGGCGACCGCGAAGAATGCCATCGCCAGGACGCCGCCGGCGACCAGCGACCACAGCAACGGATGTGCCAGCAGGCCCACGGCAACCGGCAACGCGCCCAAACCACGCGACGCCACTCCCACCACGCTGAAGCCGAGGCCGGAGGCGACCGCGAGCACCATCCACGACCGGGACCCGGACAGCCGCAGCCCGATCAGACCCACCACGGCGGGCAAGACGCACGAGCCCAGGATGGCCCACTCCACAGCCGGCGCTGCGGCCAGTGGGGAGTCGGCGCTGGCGCTGACCGCGAGCAGCACCAGGCCCGTACCCAAGGTGCCGAGTGCTGCCCAGTCCCGTCCGCGGAGCGGGGATCCCCGCAGTGCCGCGATGACCGCGGTGACGCCTACCGAGGCCGCCATGACCGACTGCACCAGGAAGAGCGGCAGGTCACGGGCGGCCACGACGTTGGCGACGAAGGCCACACCGTCGGCCGCCAGCCCGAGCAGATAAGGCAGCTGTGCAACGATCGAGACAACCCCGGAGACTCCCGTGACGGCAGCGGCCCGTTTCGCCCCGACCGACTGCAGGACCGAGCCGACTCCGTAGCCGAGGCAACAGACGACGGCGGCGACCCAGCTGACGACCGGCATCCCGGGGTCGTCGATCAGATCAGGCCGAGCTCGGTGACTGCCTTGGCCTCGTCCTGCAGTTCGGCGACCGAGGCGTCGATCTTGCCGCGGCTGAAGTCGTCGATCTCCAGGCCTTGGACGATGCTGTAGCTGCCGTCGGACGTGGTGCACGGGAACGACGAGATGATGCCCTCGGGTACCCCGTAGGAGCCGTCGGACGGCACCGCCATCGACACCCAGTCACCGGCCGGGGTGCCGTTGAGCAGGTCGCGCATGTGCTCGATGGTGGCGTTCGCCGCCGAGGCAGCCGAGGACGAGCCGCGGGCCGCGATGATGGCCGCGCCGCGCTTGGCGACGGTCGGGATGAAGTCGTTCTCGA
>NZ_JAPUED010000097.1 GCF_027492755.1 Micropruina sp.
GGTTCGAGTCCTGTCGCCCCGACCATTGTGTACCAGGCTGGGATTGGGCCCTTTGCCTCGCTGACTTGGTCGAACACGCAAGGGCGACGGCTACACGCACCCCGAAGTGGCCATGTCAGAGACCGCCACGAGACCTTGGTATCCCACAGAGGTACCCTGTAGGTATGACTGATGTGGCGACGATCAAGGTGCCTCGTGTGGTGCGTGATCGAGTGCGCGACGCTGCACGAGCGGCACACCTGACCCAGGCGCAACTCATCGAGGAGATGCTGGATGCCCGGCGCAAGGCTGAGTTCTGGGCTGCACTCGAAGCCGAGACCCCTGACCAGGAGTATCTGGACGATCTCGTCGAGGCCGACACGGCGTTCGCCGGCGACACCGAGGAGTCCATCGCCCGATTCGAGGCGGGGCAGTGACCGAGTCGATCGCCCGCGGCGACGTCATCTGGGCGAACATGGACCCGACCGTCGGGCGGGAGCAGGCCAAGCACCGGCCCTGGTTGGTGCTGTCCGAGCCAGCTCTTCATCGTGCCCGCGGCTTGCTGATCGCGGTGCCGCTGACGCACACAGACCGCGGATGGTCCACGCATGTGAAGCTCACCTCCCGCGACGCGACACCCACCGTGGCGATGTGCGAGCAAGTCAAGTCAATGTCGATTGGTCGCGTCACCCGCGTTGATCGCGCGCCATACCCGTCCCCCCAGGTCGACCAGGTCCACCAGATCCTGACACTGCTTACCGGCGGCCGGTAGCGGCACTTGGGCCGGTCTGCTCCGGTCGCGATGACGATCTCGACGTCGTCGCGGGGCATTGAGTATCGTGCGATCGACCGGGGAACTGAGGTGAGATCGGCATGACTGCCAATGCTGATGCGACCGAACCTCTATGGAACTGGGACTTCCGCAAATGGTTCGCGGGTCGCACGATCTCGACCCTCGGCACCGAAGCAACTGCTATAGCCATACCGGTGCTGATCTTCCAACAAACCGGATCGCCGGCTCTGACGGGGTTAGTTTCGGCCGTCATCGTTCTTCCCTACCTGGTCTTCGGCCTTATCGCCGGTGGGGTGGCCGACAGGATGAATCGGCGCGGGCTCATGGTCGCCTCGGATCTCGTCGGTGCGATGGCGCTGGTCTCGATTCCGATCGCTCACCTCGCGGGCCTGCACTCAACGGTGCACATACTCGTCGTCACATTCGTGGTGTGGACAGCATTCGTATGGTTCGACGCGGCATCGTTCGGCGCCTTGATAGCGGTGGTCGGCAAGTCCAAGCTTGCCGCGGCCAACTCGGCTCTGTGGAGTTCCGCGACGGTGGTCGGGATCGTCGTGCCGGCCCTTGCCGGCATCGTCATCGCCCTGTGGGGGCCCGAAGTGATTCTGATGGCGGACGCACTCTCCGCTGTCGCGTCCGCCCTACTCATCATGCGGATCAGAACCGATCTGAGGCCGACGGCTGTCGTTGATGGAAGCTCCGAGAAGCTGTGGCGGTCGATCCGGGAAGGGCTCCGGTTCATCTGGGCTTCGACGACGCTGCGCCTGGCCACACTCGGCATGGCCGCGCTCACATTCGCCGGTGGGCTGGCAATGGGGTTGCTGGTCGTCTTCTTCGCGCGCGCACTGGACGCCCCCCAGGGCGCTTTGGGCGTGTTCTTCGCCGCTGCGGCGGTCGGCGCACTGCTGGCCAGTCTGACGCTGACGCGATTGAGAAGACGTTTCGGCCCGGGACGGTTGATGGTTCTGGCGTTTCTCGGTTTTGTTCCGCTTCTGGTCCTTTTCGCTTTCGTCCCGGCTTGGGTCGCTTCGCTGGTGATCTGGACGGCCTGGAATTTCCTTCGCACGCTGGCGACGATCAACAACATCACGATCCGCCAAGAGGAGACGCCGCCCGAACTGCAAGGCCGGGTCAACATGACCGGCCGGATGATCGCACTCTCCGGCACCCCGGCAGGCGCTTTGGTAGGCGGAGTGCTGGTGGAGTTCGTCCCCATCCAAGTGGTCTTTGCGATGGCGGCTGTACCCGTTCTCGCGGTCTCGCTGGTTTTCCTACGATCTCCGCTCTGGACACGGTCGACGGACGGCGATATCGGTCAATAGCCCCGTTCGCGTATTCACCGCCTAGACGACCGAAGGCTTGAGTCGGAGCGGCCGGCAGGGCCGGTTGGTCATGCCCGACGGGCTCGAGGTTGGCCACGCGCGGTGGGCCTGCCGAGGCGCAGAGGCCTGGACGGAGCTTCGTGGAACCAGCTACCGGATCAGCCTGTCCGACGCGGTTCGGGCACTCGGCTGATTCCTCGCCGATCTCTCCATCGCTATCGCCGGCGTTCGCTCCACTTCACCGGGTCGGGAGCCCAGCAGGCCAACTGCTCATCGCGTTCGGTGATCAGCCTGGCGGCTCGCAGGCGTGCGAGTACCTCGCGGCGGACGTCCCGGACGCGATCGCCGGAATGCTGCAGCGCGTCCGGCCCGGCACTCGACCACCAGCGGTCGAGCGCGTCGAAGACTTCGGGTGCATCTCGCTGGTCGATGAGATCGCCGGTGACCCGGGCGATGCCGGTCTGACGTCCGGAGCGGTCGGCCCGGTAGGCGTAGCCGCACAGGATGAGTGCGGCCAATCCGGCACACCCGAGCAGCGCGAGGCCTGCGATGGCCGGCAGCGCAGCGAAGGCGCTGACCTCGCTCCACCGGAAGGCGAACACGCCCGCGGCGGCCAGCAGCCACAGGCAGCCTAAGGCGAAATGGATCACTGCGGGCACCCGCGAGCCCCACAGCGACCCGTTGGCGCGACGCGGTTCGAGCCAGCACAACAGTGTCACCGCGACGACGGCGAGCAGGCCGGACGGCAGCATCGCGTCCTGCACGGCGAGTGGGCTGGTACGTGGGGTAGTCAACAGTGCCACCGCGACGACGCCGGCGAAGAGGGCCACTCCCAGCGCCACCCTGTGCAGTGTCGTCGAGGTGGGCACCCGTGGGGCGGTGGGGTCGCGGCGGTCGTTCGCCGCTGCGACCGCTGCGGCGCGGGCCCGCTCGTGTGCCGCGCGAGCACGCGGGTCGGAGGCCATCACAGCGACCCGCCATGAGTCCTCGACGGCGGCGTTCGCGTCGCGGTAGTCGGCGTCGAACAGGATGAGGTCGATCCGGCCGAGCGTGCGCTCGTTCATTCCCGTCACTGAAGGGTGCTGTGCTCCAGCCATGGTGCCCTCCCTTGTGCGATGCAAACTCGGATTGCTGTGGTCCAGAGTAGGCCTCGGAGTTCATTCGCGGACTTCCGTCATCGGTGAGATCCGAGTCGGGACAAAGAGGTCTCGACAAGCTGAACCAGCGGTGGGTGCGTTGGTCAGCGCCTTCTCAGGCGACTCCCGAGCACGTCGCGCCAGCACTCGGGGACCAGATCGAGCGCGTCCTCAATGGGCCAGCCCGGCTGCGTCGGTCATTGCCTGCGAATCGGTGGGTAGCGGTCCGAGTGCGGCGAGGGCAGCTACTGCTTCGCGTATCTCGCTGCCCATCACCTGCCCCGTTCTTGTCGTGGCTCAGTCTGTTAGCTCTGGAGCCTCCCAGACTTCGGCTGTGGCGGTGCGATCAACTACTTCGTGCTCACCGAGCGAGCGGGCTCGCGGCGGGCGTTCAATCGGGACAGGGCGACCCAGGCCACCAGGCCGGCGCTCCCCGTCAGCATGGCGAGAATCGGCTGCATGCCCTGGTGGAGTCCTTGGCTGTAGGCCACCACACCGAACAGCACCAGCCCGCTGCTCGTCATGCCCCAACCCCACAGCGCCAGCGCGCAGATGAGTCGGCGGGCCCAGTCGCTCTGCCACTCTGCGTTCATGCCTTCAGTCTCCGTCGGGGGTAGGCGAGGGTCAATAGGCGGGCCGGGGGCGCTGACCCCCGTCCAGACAGCGACCTAGGGTGGACCGATGACACAGCACACTCTTCAGGTCGCGGACGTCGACCTTCCCGATTGGCGCTGGATCCTGTCGGCGCTGCGCACGCACTTCCGGACCGACGGTTTCACCGCCGGTGCCCTCTTCGTCGCCGACGTCGCCCGGATCGCCGACGAGCTGAACCATCACCCCGACGTCGCACTGCGCTACGGCGAGGTGATCTTCACGCTGAGCAGCCACGATGTGGGTGGCGTGACCGAACGCGATGTGCAGTTGGCCGAGAGGATCAGCGCGCTCGCCGCTGAGCGTGGATTCGTGGCCCACCCGGAACGCGCCCAAACGTTGGAGCTCGCCCTGGACACCCCGGCGTATGACGTGGTCCGCCCGTTCTGGGCGGCTGTCCTGGGGCTGGACGACGACGGCGGAGATGACGTCGTCGACCGCGCCGGGCTCCTGCCGGTGTTGTGGTTCCAGAAAACCGACTCGGCGGCGGCCGACCGGCAGCGGTTCCACCTCGACATCACGGTTCCTCCGGAGGTCGCGACAGCGCGCATCAATGCCGCTCTGGCCGCCGGTGGCACCCTGGTCTCCGACGACGAGGCGCCCTCGTTCGTCGTTCTCGCCGATGCGGACGGCAACAAGGCTTGCGTGTGTACCGCGCTCGCCCGGGACTAGCGTCACCGGCCAATGGGGACCGACGCCTGGCGGATCCTGCCGACCTGAGGTTGGGCCTAGCCGGCGTGGAGCGCCACCTCTGAAGGAGCGTCGCACGCCGTGGTGAACTGCCGGTTCCAGCGCATCAACGGCAGGCCTTCACGATGGACGCTGCCGCGGGTGACGTCCCCGACGATCAGGGACTGGTGATGCACCGGAGTCACGGACGAGAAGCGGCACCAGAGGCTGACCAGGGCGTCCGGCAGCCATAGCGGCCCCTCGGGCGAGGTTTCGGCGCCTGCCGCGATGAGCGCGGCCAGGCGCTCATCGCGTGTCGTCGGTCCGGTGAGCCGCTCCACCAGCGGCAGATGCTCGACGGCCAGCACCGAGACGGCCCACGGCACGCCGCGCATGATGGCCGGCAGTCCGATCCGGTGCTGTCCGACCGCGACAGCGAGGCTGAACGGCTCCACGGAGGCAGTGAGCACGGAGGCGGCGATGAAGAACTGATCCACGTCGTCGTCGCGGACGGTCACCAGGGTGACGCCGCTTCCGTAGAGGGCGAAGCCGTCGTAGAGCGACGGGTTGCTGCTGGTCACGGGCAAGACAAATCCTCTCGTGCGTTCCTCACGCTAGAACCTTCAGTCGACTTGAGGTCAAGTGCGTCTCGCTGGGTGGTGTCGGCGGTCGTCACGTCGATGCCGCTGATCAGTCCAGGGGTAGGCCCTCGAGGCGCCGCGGCCCTGCTCCGGTGGCGGCGAGCGCGTCGTCCGGATTGAGCAGCCGACAGGCCTTCATCGACAGGCAGCCGCAGCCGATGCAGCCGGTCAGTTCGTATTCCAACCGTTCCAGCCGTTGACGGCGCTCCTCGAGCTGTCGCTTCCACGCCTGCGATGCCCGTTGCCAATCCTCCTGACTAGGCATTCGATCCAAAGGCAGGCTGGTGAACGCTTCGCGGACGTCGTCCAGCGGAATACCGATGTTCTTCGCCACCGAGATCAGCGAAACCCGGCGCAGCATGTGCCGGGGGAATCGTCGCTGGTTGCCGGCGGTGCGTGTCGAGGCGATCAGTCCGAGTTCCTCGTAGTAGCGCAGCGCCGAGACCGCGACCCCGGTGCGACGGCTCATGTCGCCGATGCTCAGCAGTTCACCCGGCTCGTGGTGGCCCTCCATCAAGCCTCCGATCGGACATACCTCAAGCTTTCTTGAGATTCTAGCTGCGTCGTCCGAGAGGTTCCGTGGCCACGCGCCGTGAGTTCAGTTCTCGCGCGCCGCGCAGCAGTCGTCCGCGCAGTGGTCCTCCGGCTCTCGCTCGCCGGTGAGGATCGCGGCGGGTGCCGCGCAGCAGGCGTCACCTCGCCAGGCTTCGATGCCCTCGCGGACGGCGAACGCGGCGATGACCAGGGCCGCAACTGAGTCGGCCCACGTCCAGCCGAACAGGCCGTTGAGCAGCAGGCCGACCAGCAGGGCTGCCGACAGATAGGTGCAGACGAGCGTCTGTTTCGAGTCGGCGACCGCGGAGGCGGAGCCGAGTTCGCGGCCGGTGCGCCGTTCGAACCAGCTGAGGAAAGGCATCACCAGCAGGCTGAGCGCGGCCAGCACGATGCCCACGGAGGAGTGCTCCGGCTCGCGCATGCCGGCCAGCGAGAGCAGGGCGTCCATCGACACGTAGGCGGCGAGGCCGAAGAACGACACTGCGATCACCCGCAGGGCGACCTTCTCGCGCCTGTCGGGATCGGGCACCGAGAACTGCCAGGCGACGGCCGCGGCCGAGAGCACCTCGACGATCGAGTCGAGGCCGAATCCGACCAGGGCTGCCGACGAGGCGATGCCGCCGGCGATCAGCGCGATGATCGCCTCCACGACGTTCCAGGCAATGGTGATCGCAACAACGATCCGGATCCGTCGGCGCAGAAGTGCCGTCCGCTCCGGGGCGAGGGCGGTCGTCATTGCGCCGGCCCGCAGTCCGCGCAGCAGCCGGGCACCGTGCAGGACGGGTCGAGGCACGGCTCGCCCTCGTCGACGGCCAATGTCACGTTCACCAGTGCCGATAGTGCCCGGGCCAGGTGCGGGTCGGCGATCTCGTAGCGGGTCCTGCGACCCTCGGGCACGGCGACGACGATGCCGCACCCGCGCAGGCAGGCCAGGTGATTGGACACGTTCGTCCGCGTCAGCTCCAACTCCTCAGCGAGCCTGGCGGGGTAGCCGGGCTGGTCGAGAAGCGCCAGCAGGATGCGTGAGCGGGTGGCGTCGGACATCGCCCGGCCGAGGCGGTTCATGACGTCCACGCGGGAAGCAATGGTCAGCACAAGCTGACCATACAGCAGTCGCTGACCTATTTGCAGGCGTCGGAGATCTTCTCTGGTAGATAACTCGTTGAGCGAGTAAATTGCGGCCATGGCATCCACCCAGGCGCGGCACTGGCGTACCGCGACGCGGGCGCTCGCGACGATTCGGCGACGTCAGCAGGTGACCCGCACCGAGCTGGCCAACCTGTTGGGGCTGCGGAGCGGTCCCACGTCCGATCTGGTGAAGCGGCTGGTGCAGGCCGAACTGATCAGCGAGCAGTCGGCGGAACAGACCGGTCGTGGGCGTCCGACCACCACCCTGCACGCGAGCCCGTCCGGACCTGTCGCGCTCGTGCTCGACCTTCGCCACGGCGATTGGCGACTGGGCACCTGCGATTTGGATGGCACCGTGACGATCCATGAGGCTGGCGGTCACGACGGAGTGGCCCCCGACCAACTTCTCGACACCCTTGCCCAAAGGTTGCGCCGGCTGGCCACGGCCTATGGCGATCGCGTGGTGGGTGCGGGCGTCACGGTTCCCGGCCTGGCGGTCGATGGCCGGCTCAGCATGCCGATGCTGGATTGGCGGGACCTCGACACGACCTCCTTGACCTCCGCGGTCGATCGGCCCGTGGTGCTGGGTAACGACGCGACGATGGCGGGGGTTGCTGAGGCGCGCCTGCACCCGGCGGAACTGAACTCGCTGCTGCACATCGTGGTCGAGGTCGGCGTGGGCGGTGCCCTGATCGCTGACGGACAGCCCATACCCAGTGCGCACGGCTTGCACGGTGAGTTCGGGCACCTCCCGTTCGGCGACCCGGGGTTGCGGTGCCCGTGCGGCGCCAGAGGTTGCTGGACGGCCGCGTTCCACCTGGTGGAGGTTGCCCGCCGCACTGGCGTCGACGCGACGGCCGACCCCCGATCGTGGCTGCAACGGCTCTACAGCCACCCGGACGATTCGAACGCGATCAGGGGAGCGATGACGTCACTTGCGGCAGACCTCGGACGCGGCATCGCCGGGCTGATCAATGCGCTCGATCCCAGCCTGGTCACGCTGGGCGGGTTGGCCAACCTGGTGCGGTTCGCCTCCGTGGGTGCCTTCTACGACGCGCTGAACGGCGGACTGATGTCCGCGCATCGGGCCAGATCACCGCAGATCGTCGAAGCGATCGCCGGTGACGACGCCACGCTGGTCGGCATGGGTCTGTCGGTGTTCGACCAGGTGCTGGATGCCGAACTGCTCGCCCGGTGGGCTTCGCGCAGGTCGGGGACGGCATGAGCGCCTCACCGGTAGTGGGGGCCGCCTACCGTCGTACCCGGGTGACCTGGGTCGCCTTCGGGGCCTTGTTCGCCTTCGGCATCCTCAACGCCGCGCTGGGTCCGGTGCTGCCGTATCTGCGAGCGGCCCAGGGAGCGTCCTACCTGGTGGCGTCGCTGCACCCGGTGGCGTTCGCGATCGGGGTGGTCAGCGCCGGGGTGCAGGCGAACCACTCAACGGTCGCGCGTCGGGCCGTGATCATCGTCGGCCTTGGTGTCGCTGCTCTCGCCGGTCTGCTGCTCGGCTACGGCCACGCCATCGGCGTCACCATCGCCGCCGCGTTCCTGTCGGGGGCATTCGCCACCGCCGCATTGATCCGGACCTGGGCCGTCCTTGCCGATGCGCACAACCAGCACCGTGCGGCCGCGATGGCCGAGGGGGAGGTGTATGTCAGTCTCGCCGGTATCGCCACCCCGATCCTGATCAGCCTGTGCGCCGCCACCTTCCTGGGCTGGCAGTCGTTCTTTCTCATCGCTAGCGCGATCGTCGCCATCGCCGTGGCCGCGGTGTGGCTCACCCAACTGCCTCCGGTGCTCGAGCGCGACGTCGACCACGCTGACGTCGTGGCCGCCCACGTGCGGATCTCGACTCGCCGGACGCTACTCACCATCGTCGCCATCGTGGCGGCGGAGTGGACGCTCACTTTCTGGGCCGCCACCTTCCTCGACGAGTCGGTCGGCATCCGGCAGGATGTCGCAGTCGCGCTGGTCAGCGTGCTGTTCGCCGCCAGTCTCGTCGGACGGCTGCTGGCCAGTCGCCTCGCGCTCAGGCTGCCCGCACTGAGGGTGCTGCACCTCGCGCTGGCATGTGCACTGATCGGCTCACCGATCCTGCTGCTCGCCCAGGACGCGGTCGTCGCAACGATCGGGCTGAGCATCGCCGGCATCGGGATCGGCGCCACCTTCCCGCTGGCGTCCTCGCTGCATGTCGGTGCGAGTCGCCGCTCGTCGGATCAATCCATGGGTCAGGTGCTGGTCGTCGCCGGCTTCGGCCAGGTCGCTCCACTGTTCACCGGGGCACTGGCCCAGGTCGTCGGCCTCCGCGCCGGAATGCTCATGCTGCCCGGCTTCCTGCTCGTGGCCGTCCTCACCTCACGTCCGCGACGGTGACCAAGAGAACCGTCCCCACGGTCACTGGGGACGGCTGTCCTGGTCACTCAGCCGGTCGCCCCGGTGCCCATGTGTCATAGGTTGGCGCCGTCTCGGCGTCCCAGAGATGCTGCTGGCCGGTCTTCCGGCCATCCTTCCGGTGCGAGGGCAGAGGCGAACCCCGGCGGCGGGACGGTGTGCCAGTGCTCGGCGTGGCAACCACGACACGATGTCAGTGCCAGGACGCCAACTGAAGTGCCGCTTCACCGGGATGCGGGTTTCCGCTTCGTCGTCCACGGGTATCACTCCTCGTCGCGAGGCTGCTGCGTTGGTCGAGACCCCGGCCCGTCCGAGTCCGGCCCACGGGCGCGCCCGCGTCCGTGCCGTCCGGTTACTCGGATGGCGAGACCGGTGAGACACTTCACCTCAGCAGGGTGGGTGCCGATCGTGGAGAGGGGTGGTTGCGGTGTCGTCCGAGAGACGTGACGAGGCGCAGGACGATCAGGAGCTCGGGGGCGTGCCGGCAGCCGAGGTGGTGACCACGATGGCCGAATACGCCCGTGAACTCACCACCCCCGTCGATGAGGACGAGCGGCTGGAGCTGGGCGTGGCGATGGTCGTGGAACTGATGGACTCGTGCGACGCGGCCGGCGTGACGATGATCGAGAAGGGACACCTCAGCACCGCCGCCCCCACTGCGGAGTTCGTGGCCAGGGCCGACGTGCTGCAGCACGAACTTCGGGAGGGTCCCTGTGTCGACACGGTACGGACGCAGAGCACCGTGATCAGCGACGACGTGGGGGTCGACCGGCGGTGGCCGCGGTGGGGTCCGGCGGTGGCAGAGCAGTTCGGCGTGAAGTCGATGCTCTCGTTGTTGCTCTACACCGAGGAGTCCTCCTACGGGGCGCTCAACCTGTACAGCGTCGAGGCCGGCAGTTTCGGCAGTGACGACATCGTGGTCGCTCATGCGCTGGCCGCCCACCTCACCGCCGCGCTCGCCGACGGGCGTCGGCTGGACAACCGCGCGGCCGCGCTGGTGAACCGGACGGTGATCGGCCAGGCCGAGGGGATCCTGATGGAACGCCACAAGATCACCGCCGACGATGCGTTCGACATGTTGCGCCGAGCCTCGCAGCGGAAGAACCGGAAGCTGGTCAGCATCGCCGAAGAGCTCACCCGCACCGGAGAACTGCCGGCCTAACCCTTGGATCAGACGTGCCGCGAAGCCAAGGAAGTGCTGATCATTCGCGTCGTCCCGGGTTCCGATCCGGGACCTCACAATCCGGGACCTCAGGCGGGAGATCCCGGATGAAGTCCGGGATGACGATGGAGGGGCTTTGATCAGCGCATTCGTGAGTGATGCGCCGGCTGTGGTCTCAACCGGCGCATCCCGCCTATGCTCCAGCCCGGGCTCGAGCACCGACAGGTCCCATAGGGACAATTGTCGGTTACCCATTCAGGCCGCGGGCATGCACCCAACGGCCCGATTTCTGCCGCGCCGGGTTCAGCGGCGCAGCCAGACCGTGGTCTCGCCCGGCAGTTCACCCGCCGCGAGCTGCCCGCTGGCCAACAACACCTCGCCCTCCGGCAGCGGAATCGGATCGGTGCCGAAGTTCGTCACCGCGCACCAACCGTTCGGACGCGCGAAGCCCAGCACGGACGTCGACACCTCCCACCACTCCAGGGCCTCGGCGCACTCCAGCTCATGACGCAGGGCGAGCGCCCGCCGGTACAGGTTCAGCGTCGAAGCCGGATCGGCCGACTCCACGTCCACGGCGTAGTCGGCGTACCAGGACGGCTGCGGCAGGTGCGCGCCGTCCGGGCCGAAGCCGAACGAGGAACCCTCGCGGGTCCAGGGCAGCGGAACCCGGCAGCCGTCGCGTCCGATCTCGATCTCGCGGTTGCGGAAGAACGCCGGATCCTGGCGGGCGGCGTCGGGAATCTGACCGGCCTCCTGCAGGCCCAGCTCCTCGCCCTGATACAGGTAGGCCGATCCTGGCAGCGCCAGCATGAACAGGGTGGCGGCCCGCGCGCGGCGCAGGCCGCGTTCGGCGTCCACCTCGGCGGGATCGCCGCCCTCGAGCAGCCACTGCTTGCCGTCGTTGCCCCGTCCGGCCTCACCGGCACCCGGTGCGCCGGCCCGGGCCGGAACCGGCGGCAGGCCGTAGCGGGTGGCATGCCGCACCACATCGTGGTTCGAGAACACCCAGGTGGTCGAGCCGCCGACCTCGGCCGCCGCCTTCAGGTTGCGGTCGATCACCTCGTGGAAATCGTCGGCGGAGAAGTCGGCCCGCAGCAGGTCGAAGTTGAAGGTCTGGCCGAGGCCGGCCGGTGAGGAGTAGCGGGCCTGCCGGTGCGGCTGCACCCACGCCTCGGCGACGGCGGTGCGGGGCGGGTCGTACTCGTTGAAAACGGTGCGCCACTCGGCGTAGATGTCCTGCACCTCGTCGCGGTCCCACAACGGGTGCTGGCCGTCGCCGGCGTCGACCACCCCGTCGTCCACCCTGATCATCGCGTCGAAGGGCCGGTCCAGGTTCTTCTTCAGGCCATGCGCCACGTCGACGCGGAATCCGTCGACGCCACGGTCGCTCCAGAATCGCAGCGTGGCCAGGAAGTCGGCGTGCACGTCGGGATGGTCCCAGTTGAAGTCGGGCTGTTCCTTGGCGAACAGGTGCAGATACCACTGGCCCGGGCTGCCGTCCGGCTCGGTGACCCGATGCCAGGCGTCGCCGCCGAAGATGGACCGCAGCGCGGTGGGCGGCAGTTGGCCGTCCTCACCCTTGCCGTCGCGGAAGATGTAGCGGTCACGCTCCGGCGAGCCCTTGCCGGCCGCGACGGCGGCCTTGAACCACTCGTGCCGGTCGGAGGAGTGGTTGGGGACGATGTCGACAACCACCTTGATGTGCGCCGCGTGCAGCGTCGCCACCATCTCGTCGAAGTCGTCGAGGGTGCCGATCCTGGGGTCGACGTCGCGGTAGTCGTCCACGTCGTAGCCGCCGTCGGCCAGCGCCGACGGGTAGAAGGGGCTCAGCCAGACCGCGTCGACGCCCAGCTCCTGCAGGTAGGGGACACGCGAGGTGATGCCCTTGAGGTCACCGATGCCGTCGCCGTTCACGTCGGCGAAGCTGCGCGGATAGATCTGGTAGACGACAGCCTGACGCCACCAGTCGGGGGCGGTGAAGACATCGTGCGAGGCGAGCGGCATGAGGCGCGCCGTCCTTCCTGGGCGGGTGCGGTGTGCGGCAGCAGACATGCTGACCGGGTGGACTCGGCAAACCTGATTCGACAATTGGATCAAGTCACCATGTGCACCACCCTAACAGCGCACGCGGATGGGTCAAGAACGCTTCGGACGGCGCTGCGAGGAGGCGAGGGATCCGGCGGACGCCGAAGTCAGGCGTCGAGCGGCTCCTGCCCGGTCTCGATCACCCGACGAGCCAGTTCCCGGAGCTTCAGGTTCCGGTTCTGGCTCGCCGCCTTGAGCCGTGCGAAGGCTTCGTTGGGGCTGATCCGGTGCCGTTCGATCAGGATCCCGATGGCCTGGCCGACCATCCGGTGGCTCTCGACGGCGATCTGCAGGTTCGACTCCCGGTCGGCGGCCTCCTGCGCGACCAGGAACCGGTCCACGGCAAGGGCGAACGCCTGGGCCAGCAGGTCGGCGACGATCATCTCTTCCACCCTGATCCGGCGCGGCCGGGGAAACTGGATCCAGGCTCGGCACCCCGCCATGCTGCTGCGCGGCACGAGCAGGATGCCGGGGCGGAGGCTGGTGGTGTCCGGGTTGGGCTCGCCGGCCAGGCCGACCCGGATCTGCTCGGGCAGCGTCTCGGCGGTCAGCTCGACGCCGCCGCTGATCAGCAGGGTTCGGTCGTCCACGATGATCTGGGTGGTGCTGTCACCGTCGAACAGCGTGTTGAAGCCGTTCTCGGCGACCGCCAGCAGTGCGTCGAAGTCGTCGATCGAGCTGAAGTCCGCGCTGATCTGGGCCGCCATGGCGCGTCGCTCACGCGCCTCCTTCTGGCGGGTGACGTCGCGCAACGTGCAGACCGCTACGGTCTCGCCGTCACGGGTGGTGACCCGTGCGCTGCTGACCGAAACCCACAGCGGTTGCCGATCGCGGCGGAAGAACCGGACTTCCCCGGCGAAGTCGACCCCCTGTTGCGCCGCCTCGTGCATCTGGCGGACCGCCGCGAGCGCTTCGGCGTCCTCCTGCACGGTCGGCCACCACGGATAGGGCGGCTGTAGCGGGCCGTCGTCCAGCGAGTACTCGAGCAGGTCGGTGAACCGGGAGTTGATCTCCAGCACCAGGCCGCTGCTGTCGAACAGCACGGCGCCGTCCTGGATGGCGCGGATCACCGCGTGTCCCCAGTCGGTCTCGGCGATGCGTTCCAGATCGGCGAGCCGGACGGCGGGCGGCTCGGGGGTGGCGACGCTCGGCTGCAGCGCGGAGGCCCCGGCGGAACCGGCTTCGAGTAGCTCGCCCACGGCTTCCTGGGCCAGCACGTCGACGCCCTGGGCGGTGAGGCCGGAGCGGGACATGAAGATCACCGCCAGGGCGCGGGTGATCGAGTCCAGGTATTCCTCCAGGGGCGTGTCCCAGACCACGCCCTCGGCGCCCGCGATCAGCAGGATGTGGGTGGCGCTGCCGTCCAGGGCGTCGCGAATCGGGAAGGCATGGAGTCGTGGGGAGGGCGCGTCGATCGCGTCGTGCTGGCTGTTGCGCGAAGTGAGGCAGGCGCTCGCCAGGGTGAGGGCACGCAGGGGATCCAGTTGCCGTCCGACGGCCGCCAGCGGCACCGGGGCCGGTTCCGCCTCGAGCGCGGACGCCCGGTAGAGACAGACTCCGGGATGATCGGCGGCATTCGACGCCAGCACGTCCAACGCGCTCCGGGCCCGCGCGGCCTCATCGGTATCGGACGCCGACTGCCGCAGCAGGCCGAGCAACGCCTTCAACCGACGGTCGGCGGGTGTCGTCGCGATCTCGTCCTCGCCCGCCGTCGATGGCTGCACGAAGGTCACTGCGCCCTCCAAGAATCACGCGCAG
>NZ_JAPUED010000098.1 GCF_027492755.1 Micropruina sp.
TACGAGGGCCCCAAGGGCGGGCCGGGCATGCAGGAGATGCTGTACCCGACGTCCTACCTGAAGGGGGTCGGGCTCGGCCCGAAGTGCGCGCTGATCACCGACGGACGCTTCTCCGGCGGCTCGTCCGGACTGTCCATCGGGCACGTGTCGCCCGAGGCGGCGTCCGGCGGCACCATCGGCCTGGTCGAGGACGGCGACATCATCACCTTCTCGATCCCGAACCGGACCGTCACCCTCGAGGTCGACGACGCCACCCTGGCTGCCCGCCGGGCCGAAGCCGAGGCTCGGGGCTGGAAGCCGAAGGACCGCAAGCGCGAGGTGTCCTCGGCGCTGAAGATCTTCGCGTTGCTCGCCCAGTCAGCCGACAAGGGCGCCGCGCGGAGGTCCCCGGACGAGCTGTAAGCACGTTTCAACCGGTAACACGGCTGGTACCTGTTCGGGGGTGGTTGGGACTACTCTCACCTGATCGTCCTGCCCCCGACGGAGGAGGCCAATCATGGCTCTCTCACTGACCGCTCGCCTGGACCGGCTGCCGATGAGCAAGCCGCACTACGCCCTGTTGTTGATCGGCGGTCTCGGTTACACCTTCGACGGCATGGACAGCGCCGTCGTCGCCTTCCTGATGCCGAGCGTCCGCGAGGTCTTCGGGCTCGAGTCGTGGCAACTCGGCATCGTGGGTTCGTCGGCCCCGATCGGCTTCCTGATCGGGGCCTTGGTGTCCGGCTATCTGGGCGACAAGATCGGCCGCAAGGCGGTGATGATGTACGCGCTGGCCGTCTACGCCGTCGCGTCGCTGGCCGCGGCGGCGTCCTGGAGCTTCGAGAGCTTCCTCGTCTTCCGCATCCTGGCCGGCGCCGGCGCGGGGGCGGAGAGCGTCATCATCGCCCCGTTCCTGTCCGAGTTCGTACCCAAGCAGCGCCGCGGCTGGTTCCTCGGTGCACTGTCCGGCTTCTTCTCCTTCGGCTTCGTCGGTGCCGCACTGATCGGACGGTTCGTGGTGCCGCTGGGTGAGAACGGCTGGCGCTGGGCGCAGGTGCTCACCTTCATCCCGATCGTGATGGTGCTGTGGTGGCGCCGCTCGCTGCCCGAGTCGCCGCGCTTCCTGGTCACCCAGGGCAAGCACGACGAGGCCGAACGGGTGGTCAGCGAATTCGAGCAGCGCGTGCAACAAGCGGTCGGCCATGAGTTGCCGCCTGTCGATCCGGACGCCGCGGACGAGGAGCCGCCGCACAAGTTCTCCTTCGGGAAGGCCATCCGCTTCCTATGGAGTCCCTCGATGTGGCGGATCACCGCCACCACCTGGCTGATCTGGTTCGTGATCACCTTCTCGTACTACGGCTTCTTCACCTGGATCCCGACCCTGCTGGTCAACCGCGGGATCAGCGTGACGACGAGCTTCACCTACTCGCTGTTCATCTATCTCGCCCAGATCCCCGGCTACTTCAGCGCCGCCTACCTGAACGAGAAGCTCGACCGGAAGTACACCATTGCCCTGTACCTGACCGGGTCGGCCCTCGCCGCGCTGTGGCTCAGCGGTGCGAACGACCCCGTGATGGTCACCTGGGCGGGCGTCACGCTGTCGTTCTTCCTGAACGGCACGTACGCAGGCCTCTACGCCTACACCCCGGAGGTGTTCCCGACCTGGCTGCGGGCCACCGGTGTGGGCATGAGCTCTTCGTTCGGCCGGATCGGGTCGATCACCGCACCCATCATCATCGGCGCCTTCGCCGCCCAGTGGGGCTTCGCCGGTGTCTTCGGGATGACCACCACCGTCCTGGCCATCGGCGTCATCTGCACGCTGCTGTTCGCGGTGCGGACGGCGGGCCGGTCGCTGGAGGAGATCACCGGTAGCGGCACCGGCGTCGTCCAGGCGGAGTCCCGGAGACACTGATGGGCGCCGAGAGCACCGACCTGACCCCATGGTCCGAGGTCCACACCGAGATCGAGCGGACGATCGGGGTGATCCTGTTCACCGTCCTGCACTTCACCGACGGCGGCACCCGGATGGAACGCGTCTACAGTTCACATCCCGTCGAGTACCCGGTGGGCGGCTCGAAAGACGTCGCCACTGAGGTGTCCCCGGAGTGGATCGCCGTCTCCCGGGACGCCGGAACGCCCTACTTCGGCGCCTCGCCGGAGGACCTCGAGAACATCTTCGCCGATGCCGAGCTGATCCGCTCGCTGGGCTGCGGCTCCATCCTGAACGTGCCGCTGAAGAACGCCGTCGGCCACACCTGGGGCACGGTCAACCTCTGCGCGGCCGAGGGCAGCTACACGCAGGAGAAGATCGACCGGGCGCTGGAGATCATCGCGCACGGCGTCCGGACGGCCGAGAACGGAAGGCGACACCCATGACCGCACCCGATCTGATCGTCCGCAACGCCACCTGGCTCGACGTCGGGGCCGGCGACTACCGCGAGGGCGACCTGGAGATCAGAGACGGCCGGTTCGTCGACCTGGAGTCGTCTGCGGCTACCGGTGATGCTCGCGAGATCGACGCGGCCGGGGCCTATGTGCTGCCCGGCCTGATCGACTGCCACGTGCACGTCACGGCACACACCGCCGACCTGGCCGGGCTCGGCAAGGACTCGCCCAACTACGTCGCGATGCACACCGCCCGGCTGATGGGCGACATGCTCGACCGTGGGTTCACCACCGTCCGCGACGTGGCGGGTGCCGACTACGGGCTGCACGACGCCCAGGCCGAAGGGCTGCTGCGCGGTCCCCGGCTGTTCTTCGGCGGCAAGGCGCTGTCCCAGACCGGCGGGCACGCCGACCCGCGCGGACGGGGTGAGTCGCACGTCGACTCGGCGGCCACCTGCGCCCACATCGGACGCGTCGCCGACGGGGTGGACGCCGTCCGGGCCGCCGCGCGCGACGAGCTGCGCAAGGGCGCCCACCACATCAAGATCATGGCCGGCGGCGGCGTGGCATCCCCGACCGACCGGGTCGATTCCACGCAGTACTCGCTGGACGAGATCACCGCCGTGGTGGAGGAGGCCGAGGCGGCCAACCGGTACGTGGCGGCCCACGCCTACACGGGCCGGGCGATCAACCGGGCGCTGCGCGCCGGCGTCCGTTCGATCGAGCACGGCAACCTGATGGACGACGAGTCGGTGGCGCTGTTCCTCGAACACGACGCGTTCGTCACCATGAACCTGGTCACCTACTGGGCGCTGATGGAGGAGGGCCGCGAGTTCGGCCTCTCCCAGGACAACTGGGAGAAGGTGTCGGTGGTACTGGACGGCGGCATGACGGCGCTGGAGCGGGCCTACCGCGGCGGCGTGAACCTCTGCTACGGGACCGATCTGCTGGGCGGCATGCAGCGGCACCAGTCGAAGGAATTCGCCATTCGAGCTGAGATCGTGCCCACCATCGACACCATCCGCAGCGCCACCAGCACCGCCGCCCGGCTGATCCAGCGCGAGGGCGAGTTGGGCGTGATCGCCCCCGGCGCCCACGGTGACCTGATCGTGCTGGACCGCGATCCGCTGCATGACGTCTCGGTGCTCGCCGACGCCCCGCCCCGCGTCGTCGTTCAGGCTGGCCGGATCGTCGCCGGCGGCTGAGTGGGCTAGCTGGCCAGCACCTGCAGCACCAGGTCGGTGTCGCAGTTGCCGCCGGACATGATCACCGCCGCAGTCGCTCCGGGGCGGCGGGCCGTGTCACCGAGCAGGCCGGCCAGCGAGATCGCCCCGGCCGGCTCGGGCATCTGGTGGGTGGTCTGCCAGATGATTCTCATCGCCTCCTCGGCGTCGGCCTCACTGACCCGGACGAAGCGGGCCGCCCCGGCGACCATGGCCGCGACCGCGTCGGGGACCGGCGTCCGGGTGGCGACGCCGTCGACGAACGTGTCGGCGTCCGGGGTGCTCACGGCATGCCCGGCTTCGAACGACAGGGCGTGCGCGGGCGCCCGGTCGGCGACCACGCCGACGATCTCGGTGTCGGCCTGCAGCAGATCGCGGACGGCCATGTGGGCGCAGATGCCGGAACCCAGTCCCACCGGCACATAGATGACGTCGAGCCGCCCGGCCTGGGCGTGCAGTTCGGCAGCGCCGGTGGCGACCCCCGCCACCAGATCAGGGTGGAAGGACGGCACGAAGATCAGTCCGCGCTCGGCCGCGAGCACACGGGCATGCTCCAGGGATTCCTGGAAGTCGCGGCCGTGGACGACGAGCTCGGCACCGAAGGCAGCCATCGACGCGTTCTTGGCCGGACTGTTCCCCTCGGGCACGACGATCGTGGCGGACAATCCGAGCTCCCGGGCGGCATAGGCGACCGACTGGCCGTGATTGCCACGGGTGGCGGCGATCAGGCCTGCGGTGGCCGCTCCCTCGCGCCGCAACCGCTCGGCGAAGACCAGTCCGCCGCGCACCTTGAACGCGCCCGTCGGGGTGGCATTCTCATGCTTCACCCAGGTGGGCGTCCCGGTGATTCGCTCGAGCAGCGGCCAGCGATAGGCGGGCGTCACCGGGACGCGCTCCGCGACGATTCGGGTGGCGTCGGCGAGATCCTCAGTGGTCAGCATGGGGGGAGCCTATGCCTCGGACACCAGGGCTGCCGTCGCGAATCGGACGCGGCCGGCCGGCCGAGTTGCCGGCCGTCCTGCTGGTGCGGGAGATCGCCGAGATCGCGGCCGCGCTCGGCCCCGACGAGGACGGGCTGTGGATCTGGGCCAGGAGCGGGTCTATTGCCCGGGCCCCTTCCGCGTGGCATGTGCATCTGCTGAGATGAGCGCAGCCTCGCCACCCCCTCCGAGAGGACGTCTCGTGTCCCGTCTCCTGTCTGCCGCCGCACTCGCGCTGGCCGCCGTCCTGCTCACTGCGTGCACATCGTCCGACCCGGCCTCGGGGCCGCTGCAACCGGTGGGCGAGACGGCGCCGGACGCCTACGCGGCCCGACCCATCCCGTCCGGCCAGGTCGACACCGCGATCAACGGCCTGGACCAGATGGTCACCGACGTCCTGCAGCGGACCGGCGTGCCCGGCATGTCGGTCGCCGTGGTCCGCGGCGGCGAGATCGTCTACGCGAAGGGGTTCGGCGTGCGCGAGCTCGGCAAGGAGGCCAAGGTCGACGCCGACACCGTCTTCCAGCTGGCGTCGGTGTCGAAATCGGTGGGCAGCACGTGCGTCTCGGCGGCGGTCACCAAGAAGCTGGTGTCCTGGTCCGACCCGGTGACCACGTACCTGCCGGACTTCGCGCTCTCCGACCCGGAGGTCACCAAGCGCGTCACCATCGCCGACCTGTACGCCCACCGCAGCGGGTTGCCCTACCAAGCCGGCGACGACCTCGAAGCCTTCGGATTCGATCGCGCCGGCGTCCTGGCCAAGCTCCGCCAGTTCGAACTGGACCCGTTCCGGATCAGTTACCACTACAGCAACTTCGGTCTGACCGCCGGTGCTCAGGCGGCCGCCGCAGCGGCCAAGCGTCCCTGGGAGCAGCTGTGCTCCGACCTGCTGTACACGCCCCTCGGGATGACCTCGACCAGTTCGACCTACGCCGACTTCACCGGACGCGAGAACCGCGCGACACTGCACTTCCGCACCGGAGACAAGGCCTTCGAGGCCCGCTATACCCGCGACGCCGACGCACAGTCACCGGCCGGCGGGGTCAGCTCGTCGGCCAACGACATGGCCCGCTGGTTGATGATGAACCTCGCCGACGGAAAGGTCGGCACCCAGACCGTGATCGACCCGGACGCGCTGCGCGAATCGCACACCGCCCAGATCGCCACCGGCCCGCTGCAATCCTCCGACGCCCGCAGCCGGTTCTACGGCTACGGCTTCAACGTCGAGAACACCTCCACCGGGCACGTCCGGCTCGGTCATTCCGGCGCCTTCTACGTCGGGGCCGGGACGGCGTTCGCCCTGCTCCCAGGGGCTGATGTCGGCATCGTCGCGCTCACCAACGCGTCCCCTGTGGGTGCCGCCGAAGCGGTCACGCTCGGCTTCACCGATCTGGTTCGCACCGGCGCGGTGGAACGGGACTGGCTGGCCTTCTTCACCCCGATCTTCGGGGCGCTCTTCGTCAACGGCAGCAAGGTGGCCGACCCGCCGCCGACGAATGCCGCGCCCGCGCGGCCGCTGGACGCCTATGTCGGCACCTACACCAACGCCTATATGGGGGACGTCGGGGTGAGTCGGAACGGCGACCAGCTCACCCTGACCATCGGGCCGAAGCATCTCAGTGCGCCCCTGACCCACTACGACGGCGACACCTTCAGCTGGCTGGCACCGGGCGGCAACGGCGAGCCGGTCTCGGCGGTCACCTTCGCCGGCGGGACCGACCGGGCCCGGTCCGTCGACATCGAGCTGGTGCAGCGGCCACACTTCGAACGCGCCTAGTCCCCACCTAGACCGGCGGCAGCAGCGCCACCACCGCGGCGATCGTGCCGAGGCTGGCCAGCGTCGAGAGTGCCACCACACTCGCGACCAGCTGCGGATTCGAGCCGTATTCGCGGGCCAGCATGAACGCGTTCACCGCGGTCGGCATGGCACAGGCCAGAACCAGGCTGCTCAGCTCCAGGGCACCCAGCCCCAGCAACAGACCGATGCCGACGGCGAGCAGCGGCAGCACCACGACCCGGACGCCGGCGGCGATCAGTACCGGCGCCGTCAACTGCAGGCTGGCGCGCTGTCCCAGCTGCAGTCCGAGCGCGATCAGCACCATCGGAATCGCCGCCTGGGCGAGCAGCTCGACGCCGCGCGCGACGCCGATCGGCAGGGTCACCCCGGTCAGCCGAACGATCAGCCCGGCCACCAGCGCCCACGCCACCGGCAGCTTGATCACGGTCAGCACCGCATCGCCCACGCCGCCGTGCGAACCGAGCAGCGCCGGCCCCACCGTGTACATCACCACCAGCGAGGTGACGAAGATCACCACCGCCTGGTCCAGGCCGACCCGTCCGAGCGCCAACAGGGCAATCGGCAGTCCGAAGTTGCCGTTGTTGCCGATGATCACCGAGGCGACGATCGCCCGCCGGGTCGGCCGGTCCTGTCGCCAGCCGGCGGCCAGCGCGACCAGGCCGATGACCAGGGTGATCAGCAGGTAGCCGCCGACCAGTTGCACCGCCTGGCCGCCGGACACCTCGGTCTTCATCACGCTGTCGAACGCGAGCAGCGGGGTGAGTCCGTACAGGTTGATCTTGCCGACGGTGTCCATGTCGAGCCGGAACGCCCGGGCCAGCGCGACACCGACCAGGGCGACCAGCACCACCGGCAGGATCACCTCGATCAGCGCGGTGAAGAAGGCCACCCGCCGATCGTTTCATCGTCGCCGCGGACGGGCCGGCCGCAACCACTGCGCGAGCAGCCGGAGCGGAGCCGTCCGCAACAATGGCAGCCATGACCGACTTCACCCTGACCGCTCCACTGACCGCTCCGGGGACCGCTTGGGACGAGGTGCGCGCCCACCCCGAGCTGGTCTGGGGCCATGGCGCGCCCGACCTGGAGCCGGGCCGCGACTACGACGCGAACAACGCGCTCGGCATCGGCGGCCAGGGCCGGATCGAGACCGTCGAACCGGGACGTGTCGAGTTCAGCTGGGCGGGCGACGGCTGGCAGCAACCGGGTCGGTTCCTGCTGTTCATCGGCACCGACCTGGTGATCGAGGCCCGCGCCGTCCCCGACGAGCAGGCGCCCGCCGCCCGCGACTACTGGCAGCGCGCCGTAGCGACCGCGTCCGGCTATCTGAACCAGCCCGATCCGGCGGGTACGGCACCTCGCGCGGTGCTGTTCGACGCGGACGGCGTGCTGCAGTCATCACGTCCGGGATGGTTGGCCGAATTCACCCGGATCGGCGGCCCCACCTTCGTCGCCGACGCTTTCGCGGCTGAGCTGGACTGCCTCACCGGCGATGCCGACTTGAAGCCGCGGCTGGAAAGACTGCTCGCCTGTGGCACCGGCGGCAGCGTGGACGAGATCCTCCAGGTGTGGCACGACCTGGTGGTCGATCCGGACGCCCTCGCGGTCGTCGACCGCGTCCGCACCGCCGGGCTGCTCGCCGTCCTGGCCACCAATCAGCAGAGCTACCGCGGCGCCCGGATGCGTCACTACCACGAGATGGATCGGCACTTCGACCACGTCTTCTACTCCTACGAGGTCGGTGTCGCGAAGCCGTCGGCGGAGTACTTCCAGCACATCCTCGACGTGCTCGAACTGCCCGCCGACCAGGTGGTTTTCGTCGACGACTCGCCGAGCAACGTGCGCGCCGCTCGAGCCGCCGGGATACCGTCGGCGCTGCATCGCACCAGTGACGGGGCGGCCGGGCTGGCGTCCGAGCTGGCCGCGCTCGGCGTCCCGATCTGAGCGGCGACGAGCCCGCACCACTAGGCTCATCCCGCTTGAAAGGAGCCGCCATGTCGCATCACACCAGTCACACCGTCCTGGCCAGCACCGACAGCAGCGCGTTCGCGTCCGTGCAGCAGCGCGGCACCACCCGCGACGAGCGTTTCGCGCTGGGCCGGTCGCTGCGCGAACGGGTGCCGATCTCGGCGCTCGGCGTCTGGAACGCCACCCAGGCCCGTCCGGATCCGATCGAGCTCATCAATGCCTCGCACCACGGCCGGGTCAAGGAACTGATCCCGATCCGGGTCGGACGGATGGTGTCCTCGCCGTACGGCTTCTACCGGGGCAGTGCCGTGGTGATGGCCTCCGACCTCGCCGCGCTGCCCCTCACCGGGATCATGCCGGTGATCTGCGGCGACGCCCACCTGGGCAATTTCGGCTTCTACCGTTCGCCCGAGGGCGAACAGGTGATCGACCTCAACGACTTCGACGAGGCTCATCCCGGCGCCTGGGAGTGGGATCTGCGCCGGCTCGCCGCCGCCGTCTGGGTGGCCGGACGCGAGAACGGCTACAGCGAGGACGACATCGCCGAGGCGGTGCATGCCTGCGTCATCGCCTACCGCGACGAGGTCGCGCAGCTGGCCACGATGCCGTTGCTGGCCCGCTCGTACAACCGGCTGGACGTGGAGCGGCTGCATGAGACCGCCACCGAGAAGCAGCTGCGCGACGAGATCAAGCGGGCCGCCAAGACCGCTCGGAAGCGCACCTCGGACCGAGCGCTGCCCCGGTTCACCGACTCGACCGCCGAGGGCGAGCGGCGGATCGTCGAGGAACTGCCGCTGATCCGATCGGTGCGCGGCGAGGAGTTCGAACAGCTTTCCGAGGGGCTGGACGCCTACCTGGACACCCTCGCCCCGCACTGGCGGCGGGTGGTGGCCGGGTACACGCTGGTCGACATCGCGCACAAGGTGGTGGGTGTCGGCTCGGTCGGGCTACGTGCCTATGTGGCCTTGCTGGAGGGCAGTTCACCGGACGACGTGCTGTTCCTGCAGCTGAAGCAGGCCCGCCGCTCGGTGCTGGCGAAGTACGTGCACGGCGACGCCGCCTGGCACGACCATCAGGGCCAGCGGGTGGTCGAGTACCAGCAGGCGCTGCAGACCGTCTCCGACCCGCTGCTGGGCTGGACCTCTGTCGACGGACGGCAGTACTACGTCCGGCAGTTCCGGAACATGAAGGGCACCGTGCCGCTGGACGGGCTGACCGCCACCGCGCTGACCGACTACGCGGGCATCGTCGGGCACCTGCTCGCCAAGGGTCACGCCCGGACGTCCGGCGCCTCGATGATCGCCGGCTACCTGGGCCGCGGCGAGAAGGCCGCCAAGGCGTTCTCGCGGTTCGCCCGGCTGTACGCCGACCAGACCGAGGCCGATCACGCCGCACTGGTGAAGGCAGCGCGCGAAGGCCGGATCCCGATCGCCGACGGTGCCCTGGCCGCCATGGGCTCGGCCTTCCGCCCCGGCGGCTGAGGAGCCTGTGACAGCTGTCATCGCCAACCGGTGACAGCGCCCTCTGAGCGAAACGGACGGCTCGCGGCACCGTTGAGGCATGGACGCGATCACCCTCACCGGACTCACCAAGACCTACGGCGCGCTGACCGCGGTCGACGCGCTCGACCTGACGGTGCCGGCCGGCCAGATCATGGCCCTGCTCGGCCCCAACGGTGCCGGCAAATCCACCACCACCGAGATGGTGCTGGGGCTGACCAAGCCGGACGCCGGCACCGTCGAGGTGTTCGGCGCCGACCCGGTCAGCGCGATGCGGCGCGGTGACGTCGGCGCCATGCTGCAGAACGGCGTCCTGCTCTGGGATGTGCCGGTGCGCCGACTGCTCACCCTGATGCACGGCCTGTACGCCCACCCGCTGTCGCTGGACGACGTCATCGACCGTGCCGACCTGACCCCGATCCTGAAGAGCAACACCAACAAGCTCTCCGGCGGGCAGGCCCAGCGCGTCCGGTTCGCGCTGGCGATGATGGCCGACCCCGGGCTGCTGATCCTGGACGAACCGACCGTCGGCATGGACGTCGACGCCCGCCGCGCCTTCTGGGCGACGATGGACACGCTGACCGCCGAGGGCCGCACCGTCGTCTTCGCCACCCACTATCTCGACGAGGCCGACGAGTTCGCCGACCGGATCGTGGTGCTCAACGACGGCCGGATCGTCGCCGACGGCACCGGCAGCCAGATCAAGGCGGTGGTCGGCGGACGCCGGATCGGCTTCACCGGACCGGCCCGTGACTACGCCGGGCTCCCCGGCGTCGCGGCCCAGGAGCAGCGCGGCGCTCGGATCGTGCTGACCAGCACCGACTCCGACGCGACCCTGCGGGCGCTGCTCGCCGACGACGCCGTCCGGGATGTCGAGGTCAGCGCGCCGAGCCTCGAGGACGCCTTCGTCTCGCTGGTCTCGTGAGCATGCCGCTGACCGCTGGTCGAGCCCCGAGCAGATGCCGCCCACCGCTGGTTGAGCTTGTCGAAACCCCTCCTAAGCACGGGCACCGGAAGGGTCTCGACAAGCTCGACCACCGACAACCAACCCTGTAAGGACACCTCATGACCACGCTCACCACCCATCGCACGAGCGACATCGCTCAACCACCCGGAACACCGACCCGTGATGCCCGGCCCTCCGGGTCGGCGCGGCGGTTCTTCCACTACGCCGTCCAGAGCATCCTGATCCAGCTGCGGGATTGGGCCTTCCTCGGCTTCGTCATCGTGATGCCGACCACCATCTACCTGTTCTTCTCCAGCATGTACGGCGACGAAGGTGGTGGCTCCGGCATCAACGTGGCGGCGGTGATGATGGTGACGATGGCCACCTACGGCGGTCTCGGCGCGGCGATGAACGCCGGCTCACAGATCCAGTCCGAGCGTTCCTCAGGTTGGTTCCGGCAGCTGATGCTCACCTCGCTGGCTCCCGGGCAGTTCGTGCTGGCCAAGATCCTCACCGCGATCGCGGTGCTGATCCCCGCTATCGGAACGGTGTTTCTGGCCGGCGCGGCACGCGGCGTCCGGCTCGATGCCGGCACCTGGGCCGCCTCGCTCGGCCTGATCGTCACCGCGCTGCTGCCGATGATCGTCTTCGGCCTGGTCATCGCACTGTGGTTCAAGCCGCAGACCGCCACCGCCGTCACCACACTGGCCATGCTGGCGCTGGCGATGCTGGGCGGCCTGTGGGTGCCACTGCAGTTGATGCCGGAGGTCATGCAGACCATCGGCAAACTGCTGCCGTCGTACTGGGCCAGCCAGATCGGCGCCTGGCCACTGGTCGGCGGCGACTTCCCCTGGCAGGGCGTCATCGTGCTGGTGGTCTGGCTGGCGGTGCTGGTCGGCGTCGGAGCCCTGGGCTACCGTCGGGCTATCCGCACCTCCCGCCGCTGACCCGGACATCCATCGCAGTCATGACCAACGACACCAGCCTGCAGGCCCCGGCCTTCGTACCCGGGGCCTGCGGCCTGCCCTGGTACCGGCGGGCGTTCGCCCAGGGCGCCGGCTACATCCTGCCCAGCTGCGTCTTCGCACTCATTCCGATCGCCTACGCCCTGGACGCCGGGCCCGCCGTGATCGCCCTGGTGACACTGAACTGCCTGGTCATCGTGACATTCTTCGTCGGCAGCACGCTGGTCATGCACTGGCCCGAGTGGGCCCGCTGGCTGTGGCTGGCCGGGCTGATCAGTTCCATCCTGGCGTTGGGCCTGTTCCCCGAGTCGCGGCCGCTCTACTTCGCGCCGCTGATCACCTGCACCGCGGTCACCCTGATCGCCTGGCGGCATGCGCTGATCGTGGTCATCGCCACCACCATCCTCGGCCTCGGATTCTCCCTGCTACAAAGTGACCTGTTCGGCGTCGTCATGGTGCTGATGGGGCTGGCCCTGGCGCTCACCGTCGGACTGGGCATTCGCTACGACGCCGCCCGCTCGGCGCTGCGGAAGGCCGAGGAACGCACCGCTGTGCTGGCCGTCGCCGCCGAACGGGAACGGATCGGACGCGACCTGCACGACATTCTGGGCCACTCACTGACCACCATTGCCGTCAAGGCCGACCTGGCCCAGCGGCTGACCAGCCGCGATCCGGGGGCGGCCGCCGTCCAGATCGGCGAGATCGCCACCATCGCCCGGCAGTCGCTGAAGGACGTCCGTGCCACCGCGGCCGGCATGCGTGAGGTGCGGTTGGCGTCCGAGATCGCCGCCGCCCGTTCGGTGCTGACCGCGGCCGGCATCGAGTGCCGGGCACCGGTCGCGCTGCCGGTGATCGGCGACGCCGACAGCGAACTGCTCGGCTACGCGGTGCGCGAGGCGGTGACGAATGTCGTCCGGCACTCCCGGGCGACGATCTGCACCATCGAGGCGGACGCCGACCACGTCAGCGTCACCGACGACGGCACCGGGTTCACCGGCCCGCACGACGGCAGCGGACTGGCCGGCCTGCAGAGCCGGGTCGAACAAACCGGCGGTGGCTTCGACGTGCGCACCTCGTCCGCCGGCACCGTGCTGACCGTGCGACTCGCCGTCCCGACACCCGAAGGAGCCCGATGATCCGCGTGCTGCTGGCCGACGACCAGGAGATGATCCGGACGGCGCTGGCCACCACCCTCGACCTGGAGGACGACCTCGAGGTGGTCGGTCAGGCCGGCACCTGTGCCGAGGCTGTGGCGGTGGCGGCCCGCGCCCGTCCGGACGTCGCGCTGCTCGACGTGCAGATGCCGACCGGCGGCCTGGCCGGCGAGGACGGCCTGGACGCCATCGCACCGCTGCTGGCCGCCGCGCCCGGCGTCCGGGTGCTGGTGGTGACCACGTTCGGACGTCCCGGCTACCTGCGCCGGGCCCTGGAGGCCGGTGCGCTCGGCTTCATGGTGAAGGACGCCCCGATCGAGCGGCTGCTGGAGGGCATCCGCCGGGTCAGTCAGGGCCTTCGGCACGTCGATCCCGAACTGGCCGCGGCGAGCCTGAGCCTGGGGGCGTCGCCGCTGACCGAACGCGAGGCACAGGTGCTGGCCGCCAGCATCGGCGGCGCCGCGACCGCCGAGATCGCCGCCGCCGTCTTCCTCTCCGAGGGCACCGTGCGCAACTACCTGAGTGCCGCGATCGGCAAGCTCGGCGCCCGCAACCGCGCCGAGGCAATCCGCACCGCGTTGGACAACGGCTGGATCTGAGGCCTGACACCCAGCGCTGGGAGTGGGCGGACGGTAGTGCCAGCACTACCCCCACTCTCGCCCGGTCGCCATTCGGCGGTTCACAGCTGACACCTAGGGTTGCCGCATGACCGCGACTTTGCCCGCTCCCACTACGGATGTCATCGCCCGCGCCGTGGGCCTGACCAAGACCTACGGCACCGGTGACGCCCAGGTGCACGCCCTGGCCGGCGTCGACCTGGCGCTGCGCCGCGGGTCGTTCACCGCGATCATGGGACCCTCCGGATCGGGCAAGTCGACCCTGATGCACTGCCTCGCCGGACTGGACGCCTCGACGTCCGGGCAGATCTGGCTGGGCGGTACCGAGATCACCGGCCTGGACGACCGGCGGCTCACCCAGCTGCGCCGCGACTCGGTCGGCTTCGTCTTCCAGGCGTTCAACCTGCTGCCCACGCTGACCGCCAAGGAGAACATCCTGCTGCCGCTCGACC
>NZ_JAPUED010000099.1:0-2395 GCF_027492755.1 Micropruina sp.
AAATATCCCGAAAGCAGTGAGCCTTTGCCGAAAGCTGTGGTGGATCGCGCGATCGGACGAACTGCGCGGGAGAGGGGGCGAGCTGGCCGGTGTCGCAGCCACCGATGAGCAGAATCGCCCGCCGGGATGACGAGGGTCCGGTCAGCCGAGGACGTCCGGTAGAGGAGTCGTCGGTAGGTCACCGAAGGCGGCGGAGACGCCGGGGCAGGTGATCGTGCCGGCCACCGTGTTCAGGCCGAGGGCCAGCGGTTGCGACTCGGCGCAGGCCTGCCGCCAGCCTTTGCCGGCGAGCTGCACCGCGTAGGGCAGGGTGGCGTTGGTGAGTGCCCAGGTGGAGGTGTTCGGCACCGCGCCGGGCATGTTCGCCACGCAGTAGAAGATCGAGTTGTGCACGGTGAAGGTCGGATCGTCGTGCGTGGTCGGGTGCGAATCCTCGAAGCAGCCGCCCTGGTCGATCGCCACGTCGACCAGCACCGAGCCGGGCCGCATCTGCGCCACCATCTCGTTGGTGACCAGCTTCGGCGCCTTGGCGCCCGGGATCAGCACGGTGCCGATCACCAGGTCGGCGGCCAGCACCTGCTCGCGCACACTGAGCGCGGTCGACACGATGCCCTGCACCCGGTTGTCGTAGCGCCAGAAGGTCATCCGGAGCTTCTCCAGATCGGTGTCCAGAATGGTCACGCTGGCGCCCATGCCGAGCGCGATGTTGGCCGCGTTCTGGCCGGCCACGCCACCACCGAGCACCACGACCTTGGCGTTCGGGACGCCTCCGACGGCACCCATCAGCACGCCGCGTCCGCCCTGGGCCTTCATCATCGCGTGCGCCCCGACCTGCGGCGCCAGGCAGCCGGCCACCTCCGACATCGGGTAGAGCAGCGGCAGCATGCCATTCGGCAACTGCACCGTCTCGTAGGCCAGCGCCGTGGTGCCGGCGCTCAGTAGCCGCTCGGTCAGCGGCCGGTCGGCGGCCAGGTGCAGGTAGGTGAACAGCACCAGGTCGTCGCGCAGGTAGTCGTATTCGGACGCCACCGGCTCCTTCACCTTCATCACCAGTTCACCGGTCGACCAGGTCGCGTCGGCGTCCGGCAGGATGGTGGCGCCCTGGCCGGCGTACTCGGCGTCGGTGATCGACGAGCCTAGGCCCGCGCCGGCCTGCACGAAGACCTCATGTCCGCGCCGGGTCAGTTCGTGCACACCCACCGGTGTGATCGCGACGCGGTACTCGTTGTTCTTGACCTCGGTGGGGACGGCGATCTTCATCGGTGCTCCTTCGGCCGCTGGTGCCAGCAGTGTAGAACCGGGGTTGCCGCTCCAGTAGGGCATACGCTGCGGGAATGCTGACCTGGGACGAACTGGCCGCCCGCACTGTGGCCCGTCAGTTCCCCACCGAGGGCGAGCCGGACGACGTCCTCGGACTGCTGCGCCGGGTCGGACCGATCCAGTCCCAGACGGCGCGCTCGGTGTTCGTCGGGCTGGCCGCGCGCCGGCCCGGGATCACCCGGGACGCGATCACCGCCGCCTACGAATCGTTCGCGATCGTCCGCGGCAGCAGCCTGCGCGGCACCGTGCACACCAGCGTCGCCGAGCAGCATCCACTGCTGGAGGTGGCCACCCGGCTCGGCCAGCGGACGCTGTGGACCCGTACCCTGCGGCTGGCCGGCAGCACCCTGGAGCAGGTCTGGGCCGGCATCGAGGAATTCGCCTTCGACCACTGGCGCACCCCGGCAGAACTCGCCGACCACCTGATGGGCTGGCTCGCCACCCACGACCCGGACGCGGCACCGGCCTTCCCCGGGACCTCCGGCCGCTACTTCGCGTTCGGACACGGCGGGCTGATCCGGCGTCCGCTGGGTGGCGACTGGGTCGGTCAGGGTGCCCCGGGCTACCGGACGGCGTCCGCGCTGCTCGGCGACCGCTCCGCGGTGCTCGCCGACACCGACGCGGCCGTCGACGCGCTGCTGCGGCACCACGTCGCCGCCCACGGACCCGCCAGCCGGCACGACCTGGCCTGGTGGTCGGGGCTGGGCCTGACCAGGGTGGATGCCGCGCTGGCCCGGCTGGGGCTGGCGACCGAGGAGGGTCCGGACGGCCGGACCTACCTGGATCTCCCGGACGCCCCGGCACCGGTCGAGCTCGACGGCGTCCGGCTGCTGCCCGAATTCGACGCGCTGCTGTGCGGCTACGACCCGGCCGGACGGGAACGGTTCGTCGACGCCGGCCACTACGACGTGCTGTGGAAGCAGGCCAACGGCCAACTGCTGGCCCCGGTGCTGGTCGGCAACCGGCTGGCCGGGCATTGGCGGATCACCGGATCCGGACGCCGCCGGCAGCTGACGGTGGAGCGGCTGCCGGGCGTCCGGGCGATTCGACGGACGCACCTTGCGGATGCGGTGGA
>NZ_JAPUED010000099.1:2495-13936 GCF_027492755.1 Micropruina sp.
AACACCGCTGTGCGCGACGCCCGGCGGCGTTCCGTCCCCCAACGGACCTGCCTGCCGGTACGTCGCGCACCATGCGTTCCCCCCGATGAAGTCACACCGCCGGATCAGCCCCCCGACCTTCCGGGATCAGCGACTTCAACCACCATGAGTGGCTGGGCCGCGGCCTGATACAACGGGCCGGAGAGAATTTCTCTGATTCCTCAGCCGCGTAGCCACACCGTGGTGTCGGACGGCAATTTCCGGTCGGCGTCCAGGGCGCCGGAGGCCAGCAGTACCTCGCCGGCGGGAAGCCCCACCGGCTCGCTGCCGAGGTTCGTCCAGCACTGGAACCGGACGCCGTCGGCGTCCGCTCCCCGCGCGAACGCCAGCACGTTCTCGCCGCCGTCCAGCCATTCCAGGCTGCCGTCGCCGAGTTCGCCCAGCTCGCGACGCAGCTTCAGCGCCGCACGGTACAGCTCCAGCGTGGAGCCCGGGACGCCGTCCTGGGCGTCCGCGGCGAACGGGGCCCAGTCGCTCGGCTGCGGCAGCCAGGGCGCCGCCGCACCGTCGGGGGAGAAGCCGAAGGACTCACCGGCGGCGGTCCAGGGCAGCGGCACCCGGCAGCCGTCGCGGCCCTTGTCGGTACCGCCGGACTGGAACCAGACCGGATCCTGCAACGCCTCGGCGGGAATGTCCTCGGCCTCGGGCAGGCCCAGCTCTTCGCCCTGGTAGACGTAGGCGCCGCCGGGCAGCGCGAACATCAGCAGCGCCGCCGCCCGAGCCCGCCGGCCACCCAGCGCCAGATCGGCCGGCCGGCCCTGGTAGTGCACCAGATTGCGGGCCATCGGATCGAGGCCGTGCTGGTCACGGGCATACCGCGACACCGGACGGCAGACGTCGTGGTTGCCGAGCACCCAGGTCGGCGGGGCACTGACCGCGGCGTGCGAGGCGATGGTGGCGTCGATCACCCGGCGCAGCTCTCCGGGCAGCCAGGGCGCCATCAGGAAGTCGAAGTTGAACGCGGTGTGCAGCTCGTCCGGACGCAGGTAGGCGGCCAGCCGGTGGGCCCGGCCCACCCAGATCTCGCCGCAGAACGCGCGCGACGGACGGTACTCGTCGGCCACCCGGCGCCACTCGCGGAAGATCTCGTGCACGCCCGGCTGATCCCAGTGCGGATGGTCGTGCTCGGCATCCTCGGGCAGCGGGAACTCCAGGCCGTCCAGGTCGGGCAGCTCCCAGTCCTTGGCCATGCCGTGCGCCACGTCGATGCGGAAGCCGTCCACGCCCCGGTCGAACCAGAACCGCAGGGTCTGCTCGAACTCGGCCCGGACGCCCGGGTGCCGCCAGTCGACGTCGGGCTGGCCCGGGGCGAACAGGTGCAGGTACCACTGCCCGTCGGCCACCCTGGTCCAGGCCGGGCCGCCGAAGTTGCTCTGCCAGTCGTTGGGCGGCAGTTCGCCGGAGGAGCCGCTGCCCTCGCGGAAGATGTACAGCTCGCGCTCGGGCGAGCCGGGGCCGGCGGCCAGCGCCGCCCGGAACAGCGCGTGCTGGTCGGAGGTGTGATTCGGGACGATGTCGATGATCACCTTGATGCCGGCGGCGTGCGCCTCGGCGACCAGCGCGTCCGCCTCGGCCAGGGTGCCGAAGACCGGCTCGATGTCGCGATAGTCACTGACGTCGTAGCCGGCGTCGACCATCGGCGACGGATACCAAGGGCTGATCCAGATCGCGTCGACGCCCAGCGCGGCCAGGTGGGGCAGCTTCGCCCTGATGCCCGCGACATCGCCCACGCCGTCACCGTTGGCGTCGGCGAAGCTGCGCGGATAGATCTGATACACCACCGCGTGCCGCCACCAGTCGTCGCGTGCGTTGCGCCCGTCCATGAATCTCCCTACTGGATTGCCTTTACCGGTATAGTTTCTGTACCGATAAAGATAGTCGCGGGTGGGAGTGAAGGCAAACCCGGCACCCGAGGCGGAAGGAGCCCATGTCACGCGTCACGTTGCAGTCCATCGCCGACCGGGTCGGGGTCAGCCGGATGACCGTCTCCAACGCCTTCTCCCGGCCCGATCAGCTGTCCGCCGAGCTGCGGGCCAGCATCCTCGCGGTGGCCGAGGAGCTCGGCTATCGCGGTCCCGACCCGGCCGCCCGCTCGCTGGCCACCGGCACCAGCGGCGCCATCGGGGTGCTGTGGACCGAGCCGTTGCGGCTGGCTCTCTCCGACGCGGTCACCGCCCGGTTCCTGGGCGCGGTGGCCGACGAGCTGAGCGCCGACGGACTCGCACTCACCATGCTGCCGCCGACCGTTCCCGCCCACGACGTGGCGATGGACGGCGCGATCGCCTACTCCTGCGCGGCGGACGCCGCGCCGGTGGAATGGCTGCGCCGCCGCGGCGTCCCGATCGTCGCGGTCGACATGACCTGGGCGGACGCCGGCGTGCGGGTGACCATCGACGACCGGGGTGGCGCCCGGCGCGCCGCCGCGCACCTGGTCGAGTGGGGTCACCGGCAGGTGGCGGTGCTCACCCCGCAACCCGGCGGCGAACGGCTGGCCGGCTGGCTGGAAGGGCTGGCCGGGATCAAACCCGTGGTCGGCTTCGTCGACATCTTCGGCGACAACCGGACGGCGATCCTCGACCTGCTGCGCCGGCGCAGGCCGACCGCGGTGCTGTGCGCGTCCGACCTGGTGGCCGCCCAGGTGCTCGCCGTCGCCGGCGAACTCGGCCTGGGGGTGCCTGAGGAGCTGTCGGTGGTGGGCTTCGATGACCATCCGGTGGCGGCCGGGCTGGGGCTGACCACCGTCCGGCAGGACCCGGACGCCAAGGGCCGGGCCGCGGCGCAGGCGATCCGGCAGTTGCTGGCGCGACGAACCGATCCGGACGCCGTCGCGCCGTCCGATGTCGAACTGCCGGTCGAGCTGGTGGTGCGGCAGAGCACCGGGCCCGCTCCGGCCGGTGAGGGAACGCCTGGGTAGCATGCGGCCATGAGCGCAACCCAGTCGGCGAAGAAGCCGCGAGTCTGGGTGATCGCCCTGATCGTGCTGGCCATGGCCGCCGGAGGCGGCTTCCTGATCTGGCGCACCGCCACCGACCCGGTGCCGGGCGCCAGGAACGCGGCCCGGCGAGCCGCGGACGCCCTCGCCGCCCGCACCATCGCCGACGGCTCGTTCGGCTCCACCGTCGGGCCGGTCGAAACCGAGGACCTGACCGCCACCCTGCGCGGCATGGGCGAGATACGGCCCACCATCGAGGTCCTCGACGTCCAGGTGGCCGACGACCAGCGCGAGGCTACCGCCCGGCTGCGCGCCGAATGGGTGATCCACGACGGCAAGCCGGCTTGGGTGCAGGACGCCTTCCTGCGGCTGGTGCACGGTCCCGACGGCTGGACCGGGGTCTGGCAGCGCGACCTGATCGCCTCCGGCCTGGAGGACGGCGACCGGCTGCGCGCCGTCCGGCTGGCGCCCGAGCGTGGCGAGATCGTGGGTGCCGACGACGAGCGGCTGGTCTGGAACCAGGACGCCAAGCGGATCGGCCTGGACAAGACACTGGTCGCACCCGACGTGCAGCCGAAGTCGGCGGCGGCCTTGGCGAAGGCGGTCGGCATCGACGTCGACGGCTACGTCGCCAAGGTGGCCGGCTACGGCCCGAAGGCTTACGTGGAGGCCACCGTGATCCGCGCGGTGGGGCAGGACGAGTGGCGCATGCTGGACGCCGCCCGCCGAGTCGAAGGCGTGCGCATCCTGGACGCCGAGCGTCCGCTGGCCCGGACCAGCACCTTCGCCCGGCAGCTGCTCGGCACCGTGGGGGAGGCCACCGACGACGCCATCCGGGCCGGACAGGGGGCGGTTCGCGCCGGTGACCTGGTCGGCCTGAGCGGCCTGCAGCGGGCTTACAACCAGCAGCTGATGGGCGTCACCGGATTCGTCGTCCAGGCCTATCCGGACGGCCATCCGGAGGACCCCAGGGAGCTGTTCCGGGTGCCCGCGGTCGCCGGACAGCCGCTGAAGATCACCCTGGACGCCGGCCTGCAGCGCCGTGCTGAAGCGCTGCTGACCCGCTCGTCCGGGCGGGCCGCGGTGGTCATCGTGCGCCCCTCGGACGGCGCCGTGCTGGCCCTGGCCAGCAAGCCGGGGGACACCACCGCGACCACCCAGCGGGTGTATCCGGCCGATTTCGCCCCGGTCAGCGCTATCGCCGGCCCTGGCGGGGCCGCCGAGGCGATCGAGGCGCTCGGCCTGACCGGCCGGTTCGGGTTGGGCGTCGACATCTTCGGCGCCAGCACCGACGACGGCCCGCTGCGGCTGTCGCCGTTCGCGATGGCGATGGCCACCGCGTCGGTGGCCCGCGGTTCCACCATCGCGCCCTGGCTGCTGGCGGACGCCAAGCCGGCCGCGCCGGCGTCCGGGATCAGCCCGGAGCAGGCCGAGGCGGCCCGCCGGGAACTGCGTGAGCGGGCCTCCCGCGGGGCGCTGAAGCCGCTGTCGAAGATGCCCGGGGCGCCGGTGCTGGCCGACAGCGACGGCAGCCTGTGGACGGCGGCCGCCCGCGGCGACCTGGTCGCCGTGACCTATGACTCGGGCAAGGCATCGGTGGCACAGATGCAACGGCTGCTGACGGGCATCGGCTGATCGCACTTCCTAGACTGGCCGCATGCGTCGCCTCGGTTGCCTGTTCGCCCTGACTCTGCTCGGTGCGTGTTCGATGACGCCGCCGTCCGGCCCGGCGGGCCAACCGAGCACACCGAGCCCGCAGCAGACCCGGTTCCAGACCGCGCCGCCGCTGCCGACTGCGCCGTCCGGGACGCCGACCGAACTGCCGTCACAGAAGCTGGCTGCGATCGAGTCCGACCTGCGCGGCCGCGGAGTGGCCGCCGCACCGACGGTGGTCAGCGCCGAGAATGTGCGGTTCAACGACGGCTCGCTGGGCTGTCCGCAGCCCGGCGTCCAGTACACCCAAGCTCAGGTCGACGGCATGCGGGTGATCGTTGAGGCCGGCGGGAAGCGCTACGACTACCGCTTCGGCCAGGGCGACGTGCCCCGGTTGTGCGAGCGAGCCGTCCCGGGTGCGCTGCGCAGCAGCACCCGCTGAGCCTGCCGAACGCACCGACGCCCCCGGGAGATCCCGGGGGCGTCGGTGGTGGTCGGTACCGGTCAGAACCGCGGCGTCGGCAGCAGCAGCGCCTCGTCCTTCCCGGCCTTGTTGTCGAGCACGACGATCATCGTGCCCAGCGGCTTCTGCCGAGCGACCGCGGCGGGGTCGACGGCCAGCTGGACGGTGGTGCTGCCGTTGACCTTGACGGTCTCGTAGTCACCGTTCGGGATCGAAGGCGTGGACAGGTTGAAGTCGGCCCAGTTGAGCATCTCGTCGCCGTAGGCGTTGTCGACGATCGAGAGCGACGACACCGCGTACGAGAACGTCTTGCTGTCGGCCGTCAGGCCCAGCGAGCTAGCCTCCACCGGCAGCAGGATGGTGCTGCTGTCGGTCGGTGCCGTGGCCAGGTACCCTGCACTGCTCAGCGCGTCCTTGGCGACGTCGTAGACGAACACCTCGCTCAGCCCGTTCGGGTCGCCGGCCCGGACCTGCCCAGAGTCGGCGCTGAACACGATGAAGTCCGTGTCGCCGTCCCGGTCGACGTCGATCTCCACGTCGTACTCATTGGCGGCGGCATTGGAGTACCGCGTCCAGCTGTTGATCGCGAAGACCAGCAGGCTGTCGTCACCGTCCTGCAGCGCTTGGATGCCGGCGGCCCGCAGGTCGATGCCGCCGGGGGTCTTCGACGGCTGATCCTGCTTGTCGCTCTGGCCCCAGGTGTAGAAGTCGGCCGAGGTGCTCAGTGCGCCCTTACGGTTGGTGAGCGTGACCTCCAGAGTCCGGGTCGCCGGTGCGTCGCTGGGCTTCGTGGTCTCGGTCGTCTTGCCGTTGACCTTGACCGTGGTGGAGTTCGGCGACTGCTGCGCCTTGAGCACCTTCTGGCTGGCGGCCACCTTGGCCTGCGCCCGCGGCACCATTAGGTACGGCACCCGCAACGTCCCGTTGCCACCCGTGCTGGTGATCTTCACGTTGCCCGACACCTCGTGGAAGCTGAACTGATCGTCGGCACCGAGGGCGTTGCCCAGGCTGGATGCCTTGGCCCGCAGGGTCACCTTGACGGTCTTGCTCTTCTTGGCACCCACGGTCACCTTCTTGGGGCTGAACGTCACCGACGCCGAGCTCGACTGCTTGGTCTTCTCGTTGTAGAGCCGGAAGGTGACCTTCTTGGAACCCTTGTTGACCAGCGTCAGCCTCTTGGTCGCCTGGAAGGTCGAGGTGGGCTCGGTGAAGCCGTAGCTCAGCGTCGCCTCGTAGCCTTTCCCGGCCCGGCTGGAGTAGGTGTCACCGTAGGCGTAGACCTTGGTGTTCACGGCCTGCTTGGTGTCGATCAGGCCGCCGCCCAGGGTGAGCCGGTAGCCGGCCACCTTCGACGGATCGGAGGTGCTGACCAGCGTCGAGGCGATCTCGCGGGCCTTCCAGCTCTTGTGCGCCTGGCGGGTCAGGGCAGCGACGCCCGCGACATGCGGGGACGCCATCGACGTGCCCGAGAGCACCGCCGAATCGCTGCCTGTGCCGACGCCGACCGAGCTGATGCTGACACCGGGAGCGGAGACCGCCGGACGCAGGCCGCTGTCACCGTTGCGCGGGCCGCCGGAGGAGAACGAGGCGTAGGCACGGTAGCCGGGGTTCGTCAGCGTGCTGGCGGCCAGCGTCAGCTTCTTGCCATCGGCCTGCTTGAGGGCGGCACCGTCGGTGCTCCGCACGCCGAGGAACGGAATCGTCACGGTGTACTCGTCACCGTTGTCCGGGTTGGACAGGATCTGACCCTCGTAGGGCGGGTAGCTCGGGTCGGAGTTCACCATCACCACCGCGTCCGCGCCGGCCTGTTGGCCGAAGATGGCCTTGGCGACACGGGCGCAGCTGCCGCGCTGGATAACGGCGATCTGACCCGATCCCGCTTTCACGCCGGCCTGGGTGAAGGATTCCTTCGAGCAGCCCAGGGACTCATCGACGTCGGTGGTCCCCGGATCGTCGTTGACGTAGACGACCTTGAGCGAGTCGCTGGGGATGTCGGCACCGTTGGCGTTGATCGCCGCAATGGTGCTGCCGTCCAGCTTCAGCGAGGCGCCGGGGAAGCTCTTCGTGGAGTCGACGGCGGCGACGCTGACCACGCCGCGTCCGGCACCGGGCGAGCCGGTCAGGTACGGGTTCGGTCCGCTGTTGCCGGCGGAAGCGACCACGACGACGCCGGCCGCCACCGCGTTCTGCGCGGCGATCGAATCGGCATCGTCGGCGGTGCCGTAGGTGGAACCCAGCGACATGTTGATCACGTCCATGCGGTTCTTCACGGCCCAGTCGATGGCCTCGACCACCACGTCGGTCGAGCCCTCGCAACCGAACACCTTCAGCGCGTACAGGTCGACCTTTGGCGCCACACCCGGGCCGATCTTGAACTTCTTGTTCGGGGTGCTGCTGTCGTAGGGGCCGGTGTAGGCGGTGCCGTCGGCGTTCACGCCGCCGCCGCCGGTGGTGCCGGCCACGTGGCTGCCGTGACCGTTGCAGTCCAGCGGGTTGGCGTCCGGATGCGGGACGGGCTGGTAGTCGTCACTGCTCGGATCGGCGTTGTAGTCGTCACCGACGAAGTCGTAGCCGCCCTTGACCCGCGGCGCCTTCTTGCCGAACCACGCCGGGTTCGGGGTGTTGCTCGCCTTCGCCTGTTCGAACGCTTCGACCGTGCCCGGGCCGCGGAAGTCGGCGTGGGTGTAGTCGATGCCGGTGTCGATGATGGCGGCCTTGACGCCCTCACCGCGGTACTTGCTCTTCTGCCACACCTGCGGCACGCCGAGGAACGGCACGCTCACCGCGTTCTCGATCCTGTAGGTGCGTGCCGCGGTCACCGACTTCACGCCGGGCAGGGCCGCCACGGCCTTGATCTGCTTGCGCGGCAGGGTGACCCGCATGCCGTTGTAGGCGGACTGCATCTGGGACTGGACCTTGCCGCCGCGGGCCTGGATCTGCCGCTTGACGTCGTCCTGGGACTTCTTCAACCTGGACCGGATCTCGGCCGCATGGGTTGTGGAGAGCGGTTTGCCGGCCTGCGCCTGGGCAACCGCGACCGGGTCGCCGGACAGTTCCACCATCACGGTGACTTTGGCGTCAGGGTTGGCCGCCGCCGGTCGGAACTGCGTGCCGACAAGGGACTTTTTCGGGGAGTCGTCGAACCGGTCGACGCCGGTTTCGGCGTAGGCGACGGTCGGGACCGTGAGGGCGAGTGCGCCCGTGACGATCAGGAGTTTCCGGCGTAGCAAGATCTGCCCAGCCTTTCTGAAAAGCGGATTGCGAGCCGTGACAAAGGGAGTGGCTCTTGGCGAGCAGGCTACGGAGGGCTCCCGGGCGAGTCAACGGTGCTAAGGGGTGTAGCGCTGCCCGCCGAGTGCGTCGCGGGTGGCGGCTCAACCGTTCTGCGCCGCATCGTCCGGCCGTTCGATTCGCAACTCCATGCCCGCCGCGATGTGGCTCAGCCCGCGATGGTTGCGGGAACGGATGGCGAACACCACTGTGGCCAGCGCAAGCAGTTGGCCCGGCAGCGCCGTCCCGATCAGGTCGCTGGTGAGGACGAGGTAGCCACCGACACCGGCGGCGAGTTTGATCCACCGGCTGCGGGTACGGGCACCGTCGGCGGCGACCGGTTCGAGGCGGACGACGTCCTCGCCGACGGTCTGGCCGCGGCCCAGCACCCACCAGGCTTCGACGAGCAGCGGGACGCCGGTGAGCAGCAGTTGATCGACCCAACCGGGCAGTTCGTCGAACTGCCACTGCAGCACGCCCAGCGCGATCACCCGCCACCCGATGGTGAGGCTGACGCCGACGCCGGTGATGACCAGGAGATCGACCAGCATCCCGGTCCAGCGGCGTCCGAGACTGACCTGCGTGACCGGCGGTGCGGGACGCCGGCGCTGCAGCAGGTGCAGGGTCGGCAGCGCCAGCAGCGAGCCGGCCAGCGCGCCGGCGGTGTTCAGGATCAGGTCGTCGACGTCGAAGGTCCGGTAGGCGCAGTGGTACAGCCCCCAGATGCCGGTGCGCTGGGTGAACTCGATCGCCAGCGAGACGGCCAGCCCGATCAGTGTCGCGGTGACCACCCCACGTCGGGTGAGGGTGCGCAGGAAGAAGCCCAGCGGCAGGAACAGCACGATGTTGAAGGCGGCCTGCAGGAAGGCCCGGTTCGCCAGCGGGCTGCGTCCGTCCGCGGCGATGTCGGCGACGAAGGCGAACGGGGTGAAGTTGGCTCCCACGCAGCGGAAGTCGTCATTCTCCGGAATGGGGACCAGGGTGTAGGTCCACAGTGCCATCGAGTACATCGCCACCAGCAGCAGCACGACCAGGTCGAGCAACCGCAGCCGTCCGGCGGCGCGATAGCGGTGCGCCGCGACCGGGACGAAGGCGACGACCGCGAGCGCGGCACCGAGGAAGACGGCGAGCCAGGTGCTGGGGCCGAACTCGCTCAGCACGACGGCCTCCTTCGGGTGGGGACGGGACGGGTCAGTGTAGGCGTCCGGGTCGGGACGGGCCAGAGTGACGGCGCGGGAACGCGTGCGCCTGATTGCTGCCGCATGGTGCAATGGAGGCTCCCGGACGCCGATCCGCCCCCGTGCCACCAGAGGGAGCCCATGAAGCACGCCAGTGACAGCTACGCCCAGCAGACCCGCCGACTGGCCTCCGAGGTGCAGCGCCGGCGCGACTGGGCCGGCGGTGACCCGGCCCGGATGGGTGCCGTCGCCGACGCCCTGGTGGAACTGACCGCGCACCGGCTGGCCGGCCACGGCTGGGCCGAGGCGGCGTCCGGTGTGCAGGAGGCGGTGACGCTGTCGGCGAAGGTGCTGGCGCAGCACGGTCCGGTCGGGCCCTACACGCCGCGCGTGGACGCCGTCCGATCGGTCACGGCGCTGGTCCAGCTGGCGATGATCCAGTCGGCGGCCGGCCTGCACGCCCAGGCCGGGCAGGCATTGGCCGCGGCATTCGGGCTGCGTGAGCAGCTCAGCCGGCTCGATCTCGACGCCGCACTGGAGCCGCGAACCGTCGCCTGGGCTCTGCTGGTCTGGGCCCGGGTGGGTCTCGCCGCCGACGAGGTGGCCGCGGCGAACGCGCGTGCCGACGCCGCGGTCGCGGTGGGCGCCGACGACGGCGAGTTCGCCGCCATCGATGTCGACCGGGTCGCATCGGACGCCCGTTGGGCGGCCGGCTGGGCCGAGCCTGCCGTGGAGTACGCGCTGCGGGCCGTCGAGCGTTACGAGCAGCACGCGCTGGAGGCGCTCGAGTCGCCCGCGCAGTTGCCGCCGGCGTTGCTGGAACGGCTCAGCGAGCCGCTGTTCGGCCTGTACAGCGATGCCGCCGACCGGGTGCTGGCGGTGGGCGCACCCGGGCTGGGGCTGACCCTGCGGCGACGACTGGTCGACCTGCTCGGCACGCTCGCCGTCCGGAAGCCGGAGGCCCAGCAACTGCTGGTGGTCGCATTGACCGACCTGGCCGACGACCTGCGTGGGCTGGGCCGCGCCGCCGAGGCCGACGACCTGGCCGAGCTGGCGGCGTCCGTCACGGGTGATTCCGACGACGAAACGCCGCCCCGCCGCGAGCGCACCCGGCTCGGTGGGCGGGTCTCCTGGACGCCGTTGCCGCCCGAGGAGGCATTCGGCGTCCAGACCGGCGCGCAGGGTGAGCCGTCCGGACGCCTCGCGGCGTTGCGCGGTCCGGCTCATCAGGCGGAGGAGAACAGGAGGGTCGAGGCGGAGGCTGAACTGGCCCGCCGGGCCCGCGAGGCCGAGGACGAGGCGGCCCGGCTGGCCGCCGAGGCCGAGCGGCAGCGGACGGAGCAGCAGCGACTGGCCGCTGAGCAGGCGGAACGGGAAGCCCAGGAGGCGGCCGAGGCCGCCGAGCAGGAACGGCTGGAACGGCAGCGCAAGCGCGCTGAACGGATCGCCGAGCACGAACGCCAGCTGGAGCGGGAACGGGCCGAGGCCGAGGCCGCGTTGCGCGCCCGGGTCAGCGACGAGACCGACGAGGAGCGCGCCGAGCGCGAGGAGTTGGAGCGGTTGGCGGCCGAACTCGCCGCCCTCGAGACCGCCGAGGAGATCGCCGAGGTCGAGGCCGAACGCGAGGCGGTCGAAGACGCCGAGCTGGCCACCGTCGACGAGGAGCAGTCCGAACAGGAAGCCCTCGCCGAGGCCGAACGCCTCGCCGCCGAGGAAGCCGAGCGTGAACGCCGTGCCGCCGAGGAAGCCGAGCGTGTGGAGCGCGAGCGCCTCGCAGCGGAAGAGGCCGAGCGACTCCGGTTGGTCGAGCTTGTCGAGACCCGGCGTCGCGAAGAGGAGGAGGCCGAGCGCCGGCGGTTGGCGGAGCAGGAGCGGCTCTCTGCTGAACAGGCGGAGCAGGCTGAAC
>NZ_JAPUED010000100.1:0-10324 GCF_027492755.1 Micropruina sp.
ACCGTCCCCCGACGTGCGAACTTCGAATGTGAAAGAACCGTCCCCGGACGTGCGAGCTCGGATGGTCGAGCGATGGTGGCCTCTGGACGAGGTTCCAGCGATCTCCTAGAATCGAACAGATGTTCGATATAGGGGAGGTGGGCGATGCGCACCGAGCGTCCGTGGCCGCGAGTGGAGCGGTCGGTATCAACGGGGTATGTGCCGCCGGGGTGGCCGGAGCGGGTCCGCCCGCCGGGGGCTCCGGACTGGGAACTGACGGCCACCGAGTTCCTGCTCGACTGTTGTCCTGCCGACTACCGGCGTTATCGGTTGCTGCGCCGGCATCCGGTGGTGCTGGCGCGCTTCGCGGCGGTGTTCGTCGAGGCGCAGGAGCGGGCGAGCCGGGAGGGGCTGGCCGGTGTTCGGATGAGCCTGGCCGATCTGGTCGCACCCGAGGTGATCGCCGGGGCGGTGGAGGTGTGGTCGCAGCAGCAGGCCTTCCTCGCCCGGTTGCGACGCGAAGTGACGATGGTCGAGGAGGCGCTACGCGGCAGACGCTTCGTGCCCACGATGTAGCTGCCGTCACCCGTGGCTGGGTCAACAGCAGAGCCGGGCTCAGGCGCTGCCCAGGTCGAACTCGTTTCCCTCCGGGTCGAGCATCCGCACCCAGCGGATCGAGTCGCCGATGGCGCCGTCCCCGACCCGCTGCGCGCCGAGGGCGACCAGTCGGTCCACCTCGCCGGCCAGATCGGGCACATGCAGGTCGAGGTGCATCCGGTTCTTGCCCTGCTTCGGCTCCGACACGCCCTGGATCAGCATCATCGGCCCGGTGGCGCCCTCAGCGGGCACCAACACTGCGTACTGCTCCACGCCGTCCAGCCGGCGATAGCGAAGTGCCTCGCACCAGAAGGGCGCCAGGGCGTCCGGGTCGATGGAGTCGAGCACGATGACGATCTCGACGGACGGCGTTGTCATCTGGTCCTCCTGGGTCGGGGCACTCAGCCTGCCCGATGCCACCGACGTAGACTGCTCGCCATGCCGTTGCTCGATCGGATCACCCAACCCGCCGACCTGCGAGATCTCAAACCCGCGGAACTGGACCGGCTGGCCGAGGAGATCCGAGCCTTCCTGATCGAGCACGTGGCGCGCACCGGCGGCCATCTGGGGCCCAACCTGGGTGCGGTCGAGCTGACCATGGCCATCCATCGGGTGTTCGACTCGCCGCGCGACCCGATCATCTTCGACACCGGCCACCAGAGCTACGTGCACAAGATCCTCACCGGACGCCAGGATCGCTTCGACACCCTGCGCCAGCCGGGCGGGCTGTCCGGCTACCCGAGTCGCGCCGAGTCCGAACACGACTGGGTGGAGAGCTCGCACGCCTCGTCGTCGCTGTCCTGGGCGGAGGGCCTGGCCAAGGGCTTCGCGCTGCGCGAAGAGGACGACCGGACGGTGGTCGCGGTGGTCGGCGACGGGTCACTGACCGGCGGCATGACCTGGGAAGCGCTGAACAACATCGCCGTGCAGCCCGAGCTGCGGCTGGTGATCGTGGTCAACGACAACGGCCGCTCCTACACCCCGACCATCGGCGGCCTGGCCAGCCGGCTGCGTGGTCTGGGCCAGCAGCTTTCCGCGATCCGCACCGACCGGCGCTACGAGCGCAGCCTGGCCGCCATCAAGCGCTGGGTGAGCCGGACGCCGGTAGTGGGTGAGCCCACCTACGGCCTGATGCACGGCGTGAAGGCGGGCGTGAAGGACGTGCTGGCGCCGCAGGGCATGTACTCCGACCTCGGCATCAAGTACCTGGGACCGATCGACGGCCACGACCGTGAAGCCTTGGAACGCGCGCTCGAGCAGGCGCGCCGGTTCACCGGCGGCCCGGTGATCGTGCACTGCCTGACCGAGAAGGGACGCGGATTCGCCGCCGCCGAGGCGAACGAGGAGGACCGGTTCCACGCGGTCGGGCCGATCGACCAGGTCACCGGCGTACCGCTGGGCAGCGTGCCCGCCCGGACGTGGACGGACGCCTTCGGCGAGCACTTGGCCAGGATCGGCGCCACCGACGACTCGGTGGTCGCGATCACCGCGGCGATGCTGCACCCGACCGGACTGACCCGGTTCGCCCGGCACTTCCCGCACCGCACCTTCGACGTCGGCATCGCCGAACAGCATGCGGTGGCGTCCGCGGCCGGCCTGGCCCGGGCCGGGCTGCACCCGGTGGTGGCGCTGTACTCGACCTTCCTCAACCGGGCCTTCGACCAGGTGCTGATGGACGTCGCCCTGCACGGTGAGGGCGTCACCTTCGTACTCGACCGGGCCGGCATCACCGGTGCGGACGGCCCCAGCCACCACGGCATGTGGGATCTCGGCCTGCTCGGCATGGTGCCCGGGCTACGGCTCGCGGCGCCCCGCGACGAGCAGCGACTGCAGGAAGCGCTGGAACTCGCGGTCGACATCGACGACGGGCCCAGCGTGCTGCGGTTCTCCAAGGATCCGCTGCCCGCACCGTTGCCGACGCTGCGCACCGACGGTGAGATCGACGTGCTCTTCGAGGACGGCGACCCGCGCGTCCTGGTCGTCGGCTGGGGGCAGTTCGCCGGCATCGCCGTCGAGGTCGGCACCCGGCTGGCGCAGCAGGGCATCGGCGTCCGGGTGGTCGATCCGGTGTGGGCGTTGCCGGTCAGCGCCGATCTGATCCGGTTGGCCGGTGCGCACGAGTTGGTGGTGACCATCGAGGACGGCGGCCTGGCCGGCGGGCTCGGCTCGCGGCTGGCGCAGGAATGCCGGCTGGCCGGCGTCCGGGCCAACGTCCGGGAGTTCGGGATTCCGCAGCGGTTCATCGAGCAGGGCAGCCGTCCGGGCATCCTGGCCGACCTGGGTGTGACCGCCCAGCAGATCGCCCGGTTCGCCACCGAGGCGGTGCTGTCCGGCGAGGCCGAGCCCTCGATCGGCAAGATCGAGACCGGGCACCACGGCTGATTCCGAGACGGCAGGGGGCGAGGTCCTCGGGGCAGGGTCTCGACAAGCTCGACCAGCGGTGTCTGTCAGTGCCGAGGGGGCGCGAGGGCGATCGCCAGGCAGCCGACGGCTGCGGTGAGGAACAGGGGAGTGCCCAGCAGGAAGTCGCCGCCGTCGGCGAAGATCGCAGCGTCGAAGAAACCACCGCTGCTGCGGGTCAGGGTCATGAAGGCGGCTGAGGTGACGCCGATCAGGGCGCTGGCGCAGTAGAGCAGCACCCGCGCGGGTACCGGCCAGCGCGGCGTCCCTTCGCGGGTGATGTCGCCCTCGGTGAGCAGTCGCCAGACCAGACCGAACAGCACCGCGGCGATGCCGCTGAAGCCGAGCAGGGCACTGATCGGGTCGTCCAGGATGGCGCGATGTGGATAGACCAGGCAGAGCAGCACCCCGGAGGCGAGCGCCGCGACCCGCAGCATGGTCAGCCGCCGGGTGATCAGCAGCACCGCGGCGACCACCAGCATGGCGACCAACAGCAGGCTCGACATCTGCGGCACCGTGTTGCTCGCCCACCCGCCGAGGCCAAGGTTGCGGAACAGCTGGAACAGTGCCAGCACCGTCATCGCTGCCATGAACATGGCCGCCCAGGGCCGACCACGCCGGGCCAGCGGCAGTGCGATCAGGAGTCCGGCCACCCCGATCGTGACACGGGAGATCGCCTGCGCGAGGTCGGTCGCCGACGCGTTCAGGTAGGCATCGGTCGAGGCGAACAGCCACTGCGGGCCGAGGTTCCGGGCAACCTCACGCAGGATCAACGGCACCGGCTGGAGCAGCACCAGTGCGGCAGTTCCGACCGCGACAAGGTAGTTCACCGGCGTCGAGTCCTCGTCCAGGTCAGCCCAGGCCGGCGGCCGGCGGGCCACCGCCATGACGACGAGTTGGGCGCCGGCGATCCCCGCCAGCGCCAGCAGCGAAGCCAACCAGCCCGCCGCCTCATTCTCCGGATCCTGGAAGCTGCGGCCCAGTTCGAAGGCGGCCCAGATCACCAGCAACATCCCGGCCAGTTGCAGCGGACGCCGGGAGAACTCGCGGGTCGCGGCCGCCACGCCGGAGAACGACGCGGCGACGGCGATCTGGGCCAGTGCGGCACCGGCCACCAGCAATGCGGGCATGGCCAGGGTGCTCACCGTCATCAGACCACCCTCGGCGACGATGCCGCGCCAGTCTGCGTTCAACCCACGGGAGGTGCTGCTGCCGACCATCGGAAAGAACACGGCGCCGCCGATGGCGACCGTGACCGCCACGAACTCCCACCAGGCGAACGCTGCCTGCCAACGCACCAGGGTCAGCACCACCAGGGCCAGCAGGCCGAGCAGGCTGGCCACCAGCAGGATCGGATCGGACGCCCCGGCGGTCGCGAAGTAGAACAGGGCGACCGTCACGGTGAGCAGCGTGAACAACTTCACCCACCAGGGCAGATGCAGCGCCGCCGTCTGCAGCGTCGCCAGCGACAGCACGACGCCCGCGATGCACAGCCAGGCGCCGACGTCCGGAATGGTCTGACTCGAGGTCACCACAAGGGCGCCGGCGCTGCGCAGTGGGCCGGCGAACACCACCGCGAGGGTGAGTAGCCCGTACAGGATGAGGATCGCCGTGACGATCGCGACCAGGCCGACCGGCCAGCCGTCGCGGCGGGGGCGTCCCTCGCGTACCGGTTGGACGATGGTCAGCCAGACGATGTCACGCACGACGGCGCCGGCTGCTGCGAGCGTCCTCATGACGCCTCCCGGCGGTACGCGACTGTGCCGATGAAACAGAAGAAGTCACCCGAATCCGGAACCAGGAAGACGCCGGCCCCGAAGGACAGGTCGGATTCCTGGGTCCGGTAGCTGGCCACCTCTCTCCCGGACGTGTCCAGCAGCCGGATCGCGGTCCGGTCGGCGACCACCAGCCGATCCCCCTGGGCGAGGACGCGGACCGGGGTGATCGGACGAGCCCACTGCTGGACGCCGTCGGCAGCGCGCAGGCTGACCAGCTCGTCCTGCCGGGCGACGATGGCGAGCGAACCGGCCCCGGTGATCGAACGCCGGGTGCCGGTCAGCTGCACCCGCCACAGCCGCTCGCCGTCGCTCAGTCGGTAGCCGCGGACGTAGCTGTCGGCCCGGCTGGCCACCACGGCGATCCCGTCGGCGACGCCGAACGCCTCCGGTGCCTCGGTCTCGAACTCGGACCGGACGGCTCCCGTCGCATCGAGGCTGAGCAGATTGCCGGTCTGGTCGAGCACGGTCAGTGTCGCGCCGACGACCATCGGCTGCCGGATCTCCGTCGGCAGCTGTGCGGTCCAGGCGACCCGGCCGGTGGCGGCGTCGAAGGCGGTGACCGTTCCGTCCAGGCCGGCCAGCACGGCCAGCGTGCCGAACCGGGCGACCGGGACGGCGCTGACGTCGTCGACCTCGGCCTGCCAGAGGAACTCGCCCTCAGCGCCGTAGGCGACCACGGTGCGTTCGGTGGTGGCCGCGACGACGATCTTCCCGATGGCTATCGCCGAGGTGATCTGGCCGCCCGGGTGGGCGCTCCATCGTGGGTCGGTCTCGCCGTCCGACCAGCCCCGGGCGACCAGGTCACCGCCGGGGGTGTTGACGTAGACGACGACCGATCCGGGCAGCACCACCGGGCGGACCGTGGCATACAACGCGACCGGTGCGACGTTGAGATCGCGCCGGGTGAAGCTCCAGCTGTCGGTGAGTGCCGGCGGGGTGTCGGCGGTGACCCGGCCGGCCGCCTGCCAGCGGGGTACACGGGTGACCTGGCCGGAGGTCATGGTGCCCGCTACGGTCGCGATCACCCCTCGTCCGGGACACCAGGTGTTGACCTCGCGGGTGGCGGTCTCCCGGCCGATGGTCAGTTCCATGCTGATCGAGAGACAGCCGGCGTCCTGCGCGGTGGCCTTGAACGTCGCCGCGTACGGCTGGCGGCCCGAGGCCTTGCGTCCGCTGCCCAGCGTGGCGGTGCCGGCGGCCGTCCATTCCTGGCCGTCCTGGACGACGGCGGGCAGCACCGGCAAACCGGGCTCGAACGCCTGGAAGTCGCGTGCACCGGCGTCCGCCCGTAGTTCCAGACCAGTGGGTTGGATGGACAACATCCGGCTGCGTCGGCGGCTGACCCGTCCGGAGGCGTCCGCGGTGACCTCGACGATCCGCGCCCAACTCGACGTGGTCACCTCTTCGGCGTCCTTGATTCCGTAACTGAAGGCGGCCGGTGCACTCTGGGCGATCTGAGCGCCGAACGTGCTGTAGTACTCGGCCACCGTGTCGGTGCCGTCGGAGTTCTCCAGAACCACGCGGGTCCCGGACGCGGGGAAGAACCGCATCGCGGCGGACGCCTCGGCTGCGGTCACCGGCCGTCCGGTCACGGCGGCGGCGGTGATCACGCCGAACACGACCACGAACACGAACACCGAGGCGATCCAGGGCCGTCGACGGCGCTGCCGCGTCGGTGGGGCGAACTGCGGCGGGGGACCGGCCTGCATCCCGGCCCAGGGCGGCGTCGATCCCGGTGGCGACGATTGAGGATGGGGTGGAATCGGAGCAGGCGGCTGCCATTGCGGCGGCTGACTACCGAATGCACCACTCGGCAGGTGGCCTGGATCTGACACCCGCTCACTATAAACAAGCCGCGGTCTGGGTCGGACGGGTCGCCGCGCCACCGCTGGTCGAGCTGGTCGAAGCGTTGACTCCGGAGCGTCGAAGGCCGGCTTGCGACAGCGAGTCAGTCGGCCGTCAACCGCTCCACGATCAGCGGCACCAGCAATTCACGCTGCCAGGGCCGGACGGATTCGGCGGCCAGAGCGGCTTCGATCGTTTCCGCGCTCACCTCGGCGGGCGGCGTCCAGAGCAGCCGGCGCAGGGCGTCCGGGCTGATCAGGTTCTCCACCGGAAGCTCCAGTTCGGACGCCCGCTCGAGCACGGCGGGCCGGACGGCGTCCCAACGGGCGGCAGCCTCAGGATTGCGGATCTCCCAGGTGCGGGTGGGCGGTGGACCCTCGGCGCTCTGCTGCTTGTTGGGCAGTTGGTCGCGGGTCAGCGCGGCCACCCGGTCGAGCGCGGCCAGCCAGCGGGCCCGGTAGCGGGAGGGGAACCGCCAGGCGAACTCGGGCACGGCCGCCAGGTCGGTGGGACCGAGGCGCTTCACCTCGGCGGGGTTGGCCCGGGCCGCCAGCGCGCTGATCGCCCGGTCGGGCAGGATCTTGCCGGGCGCCCGGTCCATCGAGGACGCCAATTGGTCCCGCACCTGCCACAACTCGCGGACGACGGCCAGTGCCCGCGGCGTCCGGACGGCATGGAGACCGGAGGTCCGCCGCCACGGATCGACCCGCTCAGGGGCCGGCACGTCGGCCCGCTCGACCAGGTGAGCGAACTCCTGCGCCGCCCATTCGGCCTTGCCAGCCGCCTGAAGCCGCTCGTCCAGCCAATCCCGCAGGTCGACCAGCAGCTCCACGTCGAGCGCGGCGTAGGTCAGCCATTCGTCGGGGAGCGGACGCCGTGACCAGTCGGCGGCCGAGTGCTCCTTGCGCAGGGTGATCCCGAAGGCCTCCTCCACCAGGGTGCCCAGCGCGACCCGGGGCATGCCCAGCAGCCGGGCGGCCAACTCGGTGTCGTAGAGGCGGCGGGGGAGCAGTCGCACCTCGGCCAGGCAGGGCAGATCCTGGCTGGCGGCGTGCAGCACCCACTCGGCGTCGGCCAGCTTCGCGGCCAGTTCGGAGAAGTCGGCGGGGTGGTCACGACCGGCGAACGGGATCGGGTCGAGCAACACGGTGCCGGCGCCGGCGCGACGCAACTGGATCAGGTAGGCACGCGCCGAGTAGCGGAAGCCCTGGGCACGTTCGGTGTCGATCGCGACCGGGCCGGTACCCGCAGCCAGTGCGGCCGTGACCTCGGCAAGCCCGGCCGGTGTCTGGACGACCTCGGGCACGCCGTCCGCCGGAGCCTCCAGGACGACGAGTTCGTCGGGTTGGTCGGTCACCGCCGACGCCGTGCCGACATCACCACCACGCCCTCGGGCAGCGGTGGCAGGCCGGCGGTGGTGCACAGCAGCTCGGACCAGCTCATCAGGTGCCGGGTGACGTCGTCGGCCGAGGTGACCAGCGGTGTCCAGGAGGCCCGGATCTCGATCTCGGCACGCGGCGGGTCGGCCGACATGGCTCCGAAGGCACGCGACGACACGGCGGTGACGGTGCCGCTCGGGGCGGTGTAGGCGGCGTCGTAACGCTCCAACGCGTCGGTCAGCCACGACCAGCCCACCTCGGTGAGCAGCGGGTCGACCACCATCTCGGCATCCACCTCGGCCCGGGCATAGGTGACGCATCGGAAGTCGCCGTCCCATGAGGCGTTGCCGGCCGGGTCGTGCAACAACACCAGCCGTCCGTTGCCCAAGTCTTCGCCGCCGACCACAACCTCGGCCGCCACCGCGACCGCGTGCGGTGCGATCCGCTGCGGCGCCGGTATCTCTTCGATGACCAACTCGGGCCGCCAGTGCATGGCTTGCAGTGCAGCCACCGCGTCATCGAACAACCCGGTACTGCCCACCATGGTCTTGCGCGCTCCTCCCACGGGGGTGAATCTAGCCGTGGTGACGCCCGCCGCCCGGGGGACTCGCCGGGCAGCGGCCACGATCACCCCTGCTGTTCGGGCTCCAACGTCAGGCAGATCGAGTTGATGCAGTAGCGCTTGTCGGTCGGCGTGTCATAGCCCTCACCGGTGAACACGTGGCCCAGGTGGGAATCACAGGTGGCGCAGCGCACCTCGGTGCGGACCTGCCACAGCGAGCGATCCTCGATGTAGCGGACGCTGTCCAGCTCGGGTGCGAAGAACGAGGGCCAGCCGCAATGCGACTCGAATTTGGTGTCGCTGGTGAACAGCTTCGCGCCGCAGGCCCGGCAGCGGTAGGTGCCCGGCGTGGTGGTGTCGGTGTACTCCCCGGTGAACGGGCGTTCGGTGCCGGCCTCGCGCAGCACGTGGTACTCCGCCGGGGTGAGCATCTCGCGCCACTGTTCCGGCGTCCGGAATTGCGTGGGATCGAGTTCCATGGAGCGCTCCTCGGTGTCAAAGATGGCGGCTCCAGGGTAGTCGCGAGCGCACTGGCCAGAATCGATCACGATTGGCCACCGCTCGCGGTGCCCAATCTTGATCGATTCGGTGCCACTAGCCTGGACCGATGGCTACCAACCCCGTCGTCGTCGAAGTGGCCGGACGCCAGGTCCGCGTCACCAGCCCGGACCGGGTCGTCTACGAGCCGACGGAGCGGACGCCGGCGGTCACCAAACTGCAGGTCTGCGAGTACTACGCGAGCGTGGGCGACGCGTTGATGCGGGCGATGGGGGAGCGGCCGACCGCGATGGAGCGTTGGCCCGACGGCTGGCGCGAGGGGATGCGGCTGGCCACCAGCACGCAGGATCGGGAGGCCGACGGCTTCTACCAGAAGCGGCTGCCGAGGGGTGCGCCCGACTACGTCGAATCGGTCCGGATCACCTTCCCCAGCGGACGTCCCGCCGACGAGCTGTGCCCGTCCGAGCCGGCGGCATTCGTCTGGGCGGCACAGATGGGCACGCTCACCTTCCACCCCTGGCCGGTGCGGCGTCCGGACGTCGACCACCCCGACGAGCTGCGGCTCGACCTGGACCCGCAGCCCGGCACCGGTTTCGCCGACGCGCAACGGGTGGCGGCAGTGGCCCGGGAACTGCTGGAGGAGCTTGGGTTGCGCGGCTACCCGAAGACGTCCGGCAACCGCGGCATCCACATCTACCTGCGGATCCGTCCCGAGCACAGCTTCGAGGACGTCCGGCACGCCGCGATCGGCTTCGGACGCGAACTGGAACGCCGCGACGGTGGGGTGACCACCGCGTGGTGGAAGGAGGAGCGCGGCGAGCGGATCTTCATCGACTTCAACCAGAACAATCGCGACCGCACCATCGCCGGCGCCTGGAGCCTGCGCGCCCGGCCCGGTGCTCCGATCAGCACCCCGATGACCTGGGAGCAGCTGGCCGAGGTCAAGGACCCCCGTGAGTTCAACCTGATCACCGTGCCCGACTACCTGTCGCACGGCGATCCGTGGGCCGACATGGACGACGAGGCGTTCCCGCTGGAACCCCTGCTCAACCTGTGGGAGACCCTGCCCGGCGGCGAGCTGAACTTTCCACCTGACTATCCGAAGATGCCCGGCGAGCCGCCGCGGGTGCAGCCGTCCAAGAAGGTGGCGGCGCACTGGGACGAGCAGGGCAACCGGATCGAGAAGTAGCGGGGCGGCACAATGGCTCCCATGCAGCTGCCCGTGATGCCCCCGGTGAAGCCGATGCTCGCCAAGGCGGTGCCTCAGATTCCGGCCGGGGCACTGT
>NZ_JAPUED010000100.1:10424-12498 GCF_027492755.1 Micropruina sp.
CCGGTGAAGCCGATGCTCGCCAAGGCGGTGCCTCAGATTCCGGCCGGGGCACTGTCCTACGAACCCAAGTGGGACGGCTTCCGCTCGATCATCTTCCGTGACGGCGACGAGGTGGAGATCGGTTCCCGCAACGAGCGGCCGATGACCCGGTACTTCCCCGAGATGGTCGAGGCGATCAAGGCGAACCTGCCCCAGCGGTGCGTACTGGACGGCGAACTGATCGTGGTGGTCGGCGACCGGCTGGAGTTCGAGGTGCTGCAGCAACGCATCCACCCCGCGGCCAGCCGGGTGAAGCTGCTCTCCGAGCAGACGCCGGCCAGTTTCGTCGCCTTCGACCTGCTGGCTCTGGACGACGTCGACTACACCGAGCGCCCCTTCGAGGAGCGCCGGGCCGCCCTGGAGCGGGCTCTGGCCGACGCGCAGGCGCCGATCCATCTCACCCCGATCACCCGCGACCCCCAACTCGCCGAGCAATGGTTCGCCCAGTTCGAGGGGGCCGGCCTGGACGGCGTGGTCGCCAAGCCGTTGGCGGGCACGTATCAGCCGGACAAGCGCACCATGTTCAAGATCAAGCATCAGCGCACCGCCGACTGCGTGGTGGCCGGGTATCGGCTGCACAAGAGCGGCGGCGACGTGATCGGCTCGTTGCTGCTCGGCCTCTACAACGATGCCGGCGAGCTGGCGTCCGTGGGTGTGATCGGTGCGTTCCCGCTGGCCAGGCGCAAGGAGCTGTTCGCCGAACTGCAGCCGCTGGTCACCACCTTCGACGACCATCCGTGGGCGTGGGCCCGGCAGGAGGAGGGCGCCCGCACCCCGAGGAACTCCGAATACAGCCGATGGAACAACGGCAAGGATCTGTCCTTCGTGCCGCTGCGGCCTGAACGGGTGGTCGAGGTGCGCTACGAGCACATGGAGGGCGTCCGGTTCCGGCACACCGCGCAGTTCAACCGCTGGCGTCCGGATCGTGATCCGCGCTCGTGCACCTACGAACAGTTGGAGGAGCCGGTCAAATACGACCTGGCCGACATTCTGGCGACTCGGCCCGAGGGCACCCACTGACTCTGGTGGGTTTCGCAACTTCCCTAGTGCGGGCGTCGGCGGTAGGCCACACTACGGGAATGGCAGGCAAGAAGAAGTCGAAGAAGACCGGAGAACTCCACCCGGGACGACCCACGAAGCCACTCAGCAAGCTGCTGCGGCTGCCGAAGGGTCCGGTGGATCTGAATCGCCTCGACACCGCGGCATCCCCCGGTTACCCGGGATCGGGCAAGACCGACGCCCCGGCGCTCACCGCGGCGTTGGCGCCCGAACTCTCCGACCTGCAAGAGCAGCTGTACGCCAACGGCCGCTCCGACGTTTCTGGTGCGCCGAGCCTGCTGGTGCTGCTGCAGGGCATGGATACCTCCGGCAAGGGCGGCGTGATCCGGCACGCCATGGGTCTGGTCGATCCGCAGGGTATTCAGCTGAAGTCGTTCAAGGCGCCCAGCAAGGAGGAACTCCAGCACCACTACCTGTGGCGGATCAGGAACGCGCTGCCCAACCCCGGCATGATCGGCATCTTCGACCGTTCCCAGTACGAGGACGTGCTGGTCGTCCGGGTCGACCAGCTGGTGCCGGTCAGCGAATGGAACGGACGCTACGACGAGATCAACGCCTTCGAGAAGGAAGTGACCGAGGCCGGCACGACGATCATCAAGTGCTTCCTGCATGTGTCGTTCGCCGAGCAGAAGAGCCGGCTCGCGGCCCGGCTGGCCAGCCCGGCGAAGTACTGGAAGTACAACCCGAAGGACGTCGACGCGCGGCAGAAGTGGCCGGCCTACCAGGAGGCGTACGCCGATGCGCTGGAGCGCTGTAACACCGACCATGCGCCCTGGCATGTGATTCCGTCGGACCGCAAGTGGTACCGCAACTGGGCGGTTGCCCAGCTGGTCCGGGAACACCTGATCGGGCTCAATCTGACCTGGCCGGAAGCTACCTTCGACGTCGCCGCCGAGAAGGCCCGGGTCGCGAAGTCCTGATCCACCACCGCTGATCGAGCCTGTCGAAACCACCGCTGGTTGAGCTTGTCGAAACC
>NZ_JAPUED010000100.1:12598-13921 GCF_027492755.1 Micropruina sp.
TGTCGAAACCACCGCTGGTTGAGCTTGTCGAAACCCCTCTTGGCAGCGTCGGGACGCCGAGGTCTCGACAAGCTCGACCAACGGATTCAGTGAGAGTGGGACGGGGTGGAGCTCAGGCTCAGGCGATGGTGAGGTGCCGAGCCGGTACCTCTTCCTCCAGCGTCTCGAAGCCGAAGTCGAGCAGGTCCATCGCCGCGAAGGCGTAGCGGGCCAGGATCAGGTCCATCACCTCGGGCGCGGCACCCAACGGCTCGCTCACCGACACCGCTCCACACCGCTCGGCCAGGTCGGCCTGGGCATGGAACAACTCGGTGGCGGTCAGGAAGAACGAGCCGACCGCGATGTGCCGACGACCCTGGGCGCGCAACCCCTGGATGGCCTGCGCCACCGACGGGCCGGAGCCGTCCGCGACAGCCGTCAGGCAGGGCAGCCGGTGATGGGTCGACCACTGCCGAGCCCGCCGAGCCAGCAGGGCGTTGCCACGGACGTCGCCGCTGCGGGCCGAGGACAGCACCAGGCCGTCCAGCTCGAGAACCCGCTGGGCCGACAGTGAGGCGCGCAGCCGCTGATCGAGCACGGTGAGCAGAGTCACCTCGGGACCGACGGGACGCGACACACTGACCCGCAGATCGGGATAGAGGCTGCGCAGTTTGACCGACTGGCCGATCACCCGTTCGTCGGGATCGATGGCATGGGTCAGCTGCAGCGGAACCAGCACCACCTCGGTGATGCCCTGCTTGATGAGCTGCGACACGACCTGCGCGGTCGAGGGAGAGCAGTGGTCGAGAAAGGCGCAATGCACGGAGAGGCCCGGGCGCATGCTCTGGAGGCCTTGCCTCAAGGAGTGCGCGACTTGGGCGACTCGGGCATCGGTGCTGCCCATTCCCACCATCACCAAGGCTGGAGCGGTCATGATGTGCCTCTCTTGCGTCACATGTCCTGCGGCTCCATTGCCGGCGTTTCGTGCTACCAACCTCTCTCGGAGCTTGTACCAGAAGCAAATCGGTCGCTCGACATGTGAGATGAGCGTCCCATTTGATGGGAAATCAAGCGGATCAGAGGTGCTTGGACCCTAGATGTGCCGAGCGTACGCGAGGAATCTCAGCCTGTGGAACGCGTGGCTACCCTTCACGGAGGAGGTGGTCGCAGTGGTGCAGCCCGACCCGGGTCCGTCGCGCAGCTGGTTGCCGCCATGGCCACGTCGGTCTGGCCGAGGATGAGAACGACACCCGCACCGCGGCCGAGACGTTGCGCTCGCAGCTAGCCCGCCACTGGCCGGTGATCGAGACAGTCTCGGCAGCGAACGGCGGATTCGCCGTGTTG
>NZ_JAPUED010000101.1:0-12428 GCF_027492755.1 Micropruina sp.
TCCACCCAGTTGCTCTTGTCAGAGTGCAGATCGACGCTTGGGGATGGCTCCAGGTCGTAGCCGACCCCCCACTGTTGACGTTCCGCCGCCCGTGGGATCGGGAGCCTCAGTGCGCGATAGGCGATCTCCCGCATCCGCCGGAGGACCTTGTTGCTCTCCGCCAACCAGGGCAGACCGACGGGAAAGACGTGATCGAGGATCGTCCGGGGCGGCCTGGCTATGGCTGGCCAGGCGTCCGGCCGCTTCCCGCACCGGCTCTAGCTGAGCCAGGTCGGGAGGGCTGCGACGAGCCAGGCCAGGCCCGGGCCGATGGCGCACATGAGGCCCGCGTAGCCCAGCATCTGGCGGTAGTAGGTGTCGCGGACACTGGCGTCCACATTCGCCAGCAACATAGCGCCGTTGGTCGAGAACGGGCTGATATCGACGATGGTCGCCGAGATGGCGAGGGCGGCCACGAAGCCGGCCACGTGCACCTCGCCGGAGGCGAGGAAGGGCACCGCCAGCCCGATCACCACGCCGATGATGCCGAGCGAGGAAGCCAGCGCCGACACCAGCCCGGCGATGTAGAACAGCAGCAGCGCGGCGATAAGTGGAGCGCCCAGGCTCATCACCGCGTTCGACACCCACCCGACGGTGCCTGCCTTCTCGAGAATGTAGATGTAGGAAAGCACCCCCGTGATCAGCACGACGACCGACCAGGACACCTTGCTGAGCGCCGCGCGTCCGGCCTTCGGGTCGATCATCGCGAGCACGATGCCGACGCTGATCGATACAATGCCGATGTTGGCACCGAATCCGATAACCGCGACAGCCATCGCGGCGAGACCGATCAGGGTCAAGATCTGGAATCCGGTGAGTTTCTCCTTCGTGGGGATGTCGGCGGCCGTGGCCGAAGCCAGCGCAGAGTTCTCCCCTCCTGCCGGAACCGGTCCGGGCCGCTTATGCATCACCAGCCACACCACTGCCGCGAATATGAGGTTGAACACGAATGGCGCGACGAAGAGTGTGCTCGGCGAGGACTCGAAACCGCTCTTGATCAGGAAATCATTGATGAAGATGCCGTAGACGCTGATTGGCGAGAAGGCGCCCGCAAGCGCACCGTGCACGACCAGGAGCCCGGTCATGAACGTGTTGAGACCGTTGCGGCGCGCGAACGTCAGCGCAAGCGGTGCGATGATCGCCACGGCGAAAAGTGCGCCGAAGGCGATGAGCGCCGCAGTGAGGAAGAAGAAGATCCAGGGGGCCAGGACGACCCTTCCGCGGACGAGCCGCACGCACCAATGCACGAGGACGTCGATCGCGCCATTGTTCTGGGCGAATCCGAAGAGATAAGTGAGGCCGACCAGCGTGACGAACAGGTCGACCGGGAAACCTGCGAGAGCGTCCTTGACGCCGAGGCCCAACCCGAGGGTTCCGAACGCGAATGCGGCGACGAAACCCAGAAGTCCCATGTTCACGTCACGCCAGGTTCCGATCACGAACATGGCAACGAGCACGATGATGCTGACGGTTTCCAGACCCATCAATACTCCCAGCCTCTGTGATGTGAGCGACAGCGAGAGTTGACGGTAGCAGTCGGCATACCCGAGTCGCCTATTGACGGGTGGCGCGGATGAGACGGACGTCGAACCCTACGATCCGGCCGCGCGCAAGGCATATTGAGCCATCATCGTCACTTCTTCGGTGGCGCCCAAAGCCCCTACCGTGACTGTGGCGAGTCACTCCCGCCTCGCTGCGGCCAGGCAAGAGAGCCATCCTGGACGCGGCCGGAGGCGTCGCCGTGAGCTTCGGAATCTGGCCGGCGACGCGGGCATCCTCACCACCGTCGCGACGACCATTCTCGACTCCGACCTGGGCGTCACCACGCACGAGTTCTTCGGCGTGCGCGACGGCCTCAGCGCCGGCACCTGGCCGAGCAGGTTCGGGCTGCTCTGCGACGACTACGTGCCCGAGCCGACATGCCACGCGATCCGGGAGCTGATCGCCTCCGCCGGATCTCGGAAGAGGTTCGGGCGGATTGTCGCATCACACCCGCTCCGTTCGTAGCAGTGGAGAGGGTCGCCCGACCGGGGTGGCACGGAGCAAGGGAGCAGCACCATGAGCAGCACACTGACCGTCGACTTCTTCTGCAGCCTGGACGGCTACGGCTCGGCCCGCGGATGGCCCGGGTATTGGGGCAAGGAGGGTCCCGAGTTGATCGACGACCGGGTGCGCACCTTCGCGCAGGACCAGGTGCTCGTCTTCGGGGCGACCACCTTCCGGGAGTTCCGGGAGTTCGTGGTGGCCTTTGACGAGCCGTACTACGACCGCCTGAACGAGCTGCCCAAGATCGTGTTCTCCAGCACGCTCGAGCCGCCGCTGGGCTGGCGGAACTCCACCGTCCTCAACGAGGACGCCGTGACGGCGATCGACCGATTGAAGCACACCACGGATGTCCCGATGCGCTCGCACGGCAGCATCTCGCTCAACCGTGCGCTTCTCGCGGCAGGCCTGGTTGACCGTCTGGAAGTGATGATGTTCCCCGCCATCACGGGCCGGGCCGGCGAAGCCTCGCTCTTCCAGGACGGGGCCGAGTTCGATCTGGAACTCGTCGAGTCGACCGTGCTCGACGGCCGCACGCAGAAGCTGGTCTACCTTCCACACCTCCACGGGGCGGTTCCCGAGGGTGTCGGGCCGCGACTTCGGAGCACCGACGAGAGGAAGATCTGATCATGCAGTATCTGGTCAATGTGATCGACAGCCGCAGCAACTCGGGCACCGCCGACGAGATGGTCGCCATCGACGCGTTCAACGACAAGCTCCGTGCCGGCGGTCACTGGGTGTTCGCCGCCGGGCTGGCCGATCCGACGTCCTCGACCGTGATCGACGGACGCGGCGACACGCCGGTGATCACCGACGGCCCGTTCGTCGAAACCAAGGAGTGGGCGGCCGGCTTCTGGATCATTGAAGCTCCCAACCGCGATGTGGCCCTGGCGCTGATGACGGAGGGCTCGAAAGCCTGCAACCGCAGGCTCGAGCTCCGCCAGGTCCTCGCCGGGTGAGCACGACCCGGTCGCGAACGAATCGGGCCGGGAAACCTACTCGTTGACCAGCACCGGCACCCCGACGCTGGCCGAGACCGCCGCACCGGCAAGGTGGGCGGGCACCGCGATCTCGAAAGCGACCGACGGTTGATCCTCCGGGGAGTGGGTCGCATGGTCCGACTCATCGTGGCCATGACCATGGTGGTCGTAACTCGCCGTCCCGATCAAGGTGCCTTGGGCGTCATGGAAGCCGACCTGCACCTGCAGGTCGATGATCTCGCTGACGTCACTGGTCACCACCACCTCACCGCTCACCCGTGCACCGTCGAAGGCGAGGGCGTCGATGTGGAACCGGTCGTTGAACGGTCCGTCGACGAGTACCACCTGGCCTTCGCTCGGACGTGCCGTCTGCAGGCCGGGCATCGGGGTTTGGCGTGAGGTGGGAGCCGTCTGCGGGGCGGAGGCCGGCTCGCTCACCGGAGCCGGGGACACAGGAGCCTCGGACGGCTGTGGGGCGGCGCAGGCCGAGGTAAGGCCGAGCAGGGCGACGGTCACCACGAGGGTCGAGGTGAGGTTGTGCGGGCGGGACAAGCGGATCTCCTGGAGAGGGGTGCGGGGCGGGGCCAGCAGGCCCCGCCCCGTCCGTCGTCTGGTCGGTCAGGCGACGCGCAACGCGCGGGTGACGATGCGGAACAGGTCAGTGTTCTCGACCGTGCCCTGCAGTTGCTCGGAGCCCCGGCCGTAGGCGTAGATCGGGACATCGGCACCGGTGTGGTTCCCCGAGAGGTAGGTCAGCCAGAGGCTGGCCTCCGGGGTGCCGTCCTTGACACCGCGAGGATCGTCCGCGGTGCGGAACGTGGCCGGTGCGAAGTTGTGCGGATCGTTCGCGCCCTCGCCGTTGACGATGCCGGTGGAGCGCGAGCTGTCCTTGGTGTTGCCGGCAGGACGCGACGGATTCGAGTTGTTCGCCGGGTTGCCGGCGTCGACGTTCACCGGCGGGTTGGCCGCCTCGGCGTTGGTGAAGGTGCCCTTCTCGATGATGTTGAAACCGGCGCACTCATGGTCGGCGGTCACGATCACGAGCGTGTTGCCGTCGCGCTTGGCGAAGTCGAGCGCCACCTTGACCGCGTCGTCGAACGCTTTGATCTCGCCGAGGGTCTGCGCCGCATCGTTGGCGTGCGAGCGCTTGTCGATCAGCGCACCCTCCACCTGCAGGTAGAAGCCCTTGCCGTGTCGCCCCTTCGAGCTGTCGAGCAGCGAGATGGCCTTGGTGGTCATCTCGGCGAGCGTCGGCTCCTTCGCCTGTGGTGCGGACGGGTTGTCGGCCTTCGCCTTCTCAACGGTCAGGTTGCCGCGGTTGAAGAGGCCGAAGACCTTGCCACCACGAGCGCGACTGAGATCGGCACGGGTGGCGACCTGCTGCTCGGTGGGCGAGGAGAGAACCTGGTAGCCCTGAGCGGTCAGCGCCTTCTCATCAGCGGCGTCGAAGCGGGCGAGTCCGCCGCCGAGGATGACGTCGGCGGTGCCGTTGCGAGCTATCTGCTTGGCCACCGGGGTCACCCGGATGTCGTTGGTCGGCAGTTCCGTGCCCGTGATGTCGAGGTTCTGGCAGGAGGCCGCCGAGTAGGTCGGGCCCTGGCAGCCGCGCATCAGCACGTGGCTGGCCTGGCCTGCGGGCGTGGCGTCGGTGATCTCTGCGGTGCTGACGTTGCCGGTGCGGTAGCCCGCCTTCTTGGCGAGTTCCATCGCGGTGGCTTTAACGTTGCCCTTCGCGTCGACACCGAGCGCGGCGTTGTAGGTCTTGACGCCGGACGCCCAAGCGGTCGCGGACGAGGCGGAGTCGGTGACCAGGTTGGGCTTGAAGTCGCGCTGACCTGGCTGGCCGGAGTTCTCCAGCACGGAGTAGGTGCGGACGAAGCCATGAACCGGCATCGTCTCCATGTTGAGGCGTCCGGCGGCTCCGTAGAAGCGTTCCCGGCCCGCCGTCACGTGCGTACGGCCCATGCCGTCACCCAGCAGGTAAATGACGTTCTGGACGCCCCGTTGCCGGGGGTGCGCCTCGGCCGGCGTCGCCATCGTGACGGAGCCCGCCAGGACGGCCCCGACCGCCAGGCTCGCGGCCAGGATCTTCGTTCTCTTCATGCTGCTCCCAGGTGTCGTGGGTGGAGTGCGGCTGCACCTGAAGGACGCTATGAAAGCCGGACGAGCACCCACGGATCGCACGGTGAACGGCGAGTGACGACTGAGAAACGAGTTGGCGTGTCGAAGGCTGCCGCCTCCTCCGCGGGCCGGCGAGCCCCAGGGGTACGACGTAGACCCCGAGAATCAGTGCGCGCGGCCGGCGCCGCGCAGCGCCGCGGCTGCCTCCACCTCTTCTCGGGTCAGGCCGAGCAGGAAGAGGACGGCGTCCAGGTAGGGCACGTTGAGCGAGGTGTCGGCCGACGCCCGGACGGCCGGCTTGGCGTTGAATGCGATCCCCAGTCCGGCCGCGGCCAGCATGTCGAGGTCGTTGGCGCCGTCGCCGATGGCGATGGTCCTGGCCAGGGGCAGATGCTCGGCCTCGGCCCACTCGCGCAGCGTGGCCGCCTTCGCGGCTCTGTCGATGATGGGCCCGGCGATCCGGCCGGTCAGGCGTCCGTCGGCCACTTCCAACTCGTTGGCGCGGGCATAGGTGATGCCGAGTTCGGCGGCCAGCGGCGCCACCACCTCGATGAAGCCGCCGGAGACGACGCCGATCGACAGGCCCAGGTCGCGCAAGGTAGCGACCAGAGTCCGGGCACCGGGGGTCAGCCGGACGGCGGCGCGCACCTCGTCCAGGACACCGACCGGCAACCCGGCGAGCGAGCCGACCCGGCGGCGCAGGCTTTCGGCGAAGTCGAGTTCGCCGCGCATCGCACTCTCGGTGATCGCGGCGACCTCGGCCTGACGTCCGGCGTGGGCGGCGATCAGGTCGATCACCTCGTCCTGGATCAGGGTCGAGTCGACGTCCATCACGACCAGCCGGCGGCCCAGCCGGGCCAGCCCGGCGGCCGAGACCGAGACGTCGAAGCCGGCGCTGGCGGCGGCCTGCGCGAGTGCCGGACGCAGCTGGGCGGCGTCCACCTTCGACACCCAGAGCTCGACGGTGGTTAGCGGCGTCCGGGACAGCCGCCGAATCCGGTCGATGTTGCCGCCCAGGTCGGCGATCGCGCGTGCGGTGGTGGCCAGGTGCGCGGTCAGCAGCGGACGTCCGAGAACGGTCACGATGGTGCGGTTGTACCGAGTCGGGTTGTCGCCGACACCCTCCGACATGGCGACGCTGAGCCCGAGCCGCGCACAGGTGCCGGCCAGGTGATCGGCGACAGCCATCGCGGACTCCGGGGCGGTCGCCACCAGCAGACCGATGCTCAGCTGGCCGCGCACCACGGTCTGTTCCAGGTCGAGGATCTCGGCGTCGCTGCCCGCGACCGCGGCCATCAGCCGGTCGAGCAACCCGGGGGCATCGCTGCCGGTGATGGTCGCCGCCAACGAGTAGGTCGCATCGCTCACAGCCGGATTCTTCCACGCCCGCGGCGTCTCACCGGACGCGGTTCGGCGTCGCCCTGCCGTCTGGTCCACCACCCGGCGTCCGGGTCAGGTCCGGTCGCCGGGCCGCAGGTAGCCGCATTCGTAGCCGAGCACGACGGCCTGGACGCGGTCACGCAGATCGAGCTTGGCGAGGATCCGGGCGACGTGCGTCTTCACCGTGGCCTCGCCGAGGAACAGGGCCTGCGCGATCTCGGCGTTGGAGCGGCCCCGGGCCAGCAGTCCGAACACCTCCAACTCCCGTTCGCTGAGCTCGGCCAGCGACGCGGGAACCGTGCCGGAGGCCGGTGCCGGCGCAGCGACGAACCTCTCGATCAGCCGCCGGGTCAGCGCCGGCGCCAGGATCGACTCGCCGCGCGCCACCATCCTGATCGCCGCGACGAGTTGCTCGCGGGGCACGTCCTTGAGCAGGAAACCGCTGGCGCCGGCCGCCATCGCGGCGTAGACCAGCTCGTCCAAGTCGAAGGTGGTGAGCATCAGCACCCGGCTGGACGACCCGGCCGCGACCAGCCTGCGGGTGGCCTCGATGCCGTCGAGTCGCGGCATCCGGACGTCCATCAGCACCACGTGGGGACGCAACTCGGCGGTCAGCCGGAGGCACTCCACGCCGTCGGCGGCCTCGCCGACCACCTCGACGACGTCCTCCAGGTCGAGGATCAGCCGGAATCCCGCCCGGACCAACTGCTGGTCGTCGCAGATCAGCACGGTGATCGGACCGGTATCGGCACGTTGGGCGGTCATCGGATCCTCTCGCTGGGGTCGAGCGGAAGCCGCGCGACAAGCTCGAATCCGCCCTCCGGGGTGGCGCCGGCGTCCAGCGTCCCGCCGGCGGCGTGGACCCGTTCGCGTAGCCCGATCAGGCCGTGCCCGGTCGACGGCATCCCGGTCGCCCCCGCCCTGGGGGACGGCGCGTTGCGGACCTCGATCCGGAGCGTGTCGCCGTCACGGACGACCAGCAGCCGGGTGGGCACCGCGCCGGCATGTTTGCGCACGTTGGTCAGCCCCTCCTGCGCGATCCGGTAGACCGCCAACTGGACGCCGGACGAGAGCGATTCCCCCGCCCGGATGTCCGCCTCGATCGGCAGGCCCGCCTCGCGCATCGTGCCGACCAACTGGGTGAGGTCAGCGATCCCCCGCGCCGGGGTGAGGTTCCCGGCATCGGCGGGAGCCTCGGCCCGCAGCACGTGCAGCAGTTGCCGCATGTCGACCAGCGCCTCGCGGGCACTGCCCCGGATCGCCCGCATAGGCGCGGCCGCCAGGGCCGGTTCCTTGGCCAGCGCCGCCTCCGCGGCGTCTGCCTGGACGGCGATCACGCTTAGGCTGTGCGCTACCACGTCATGGAGTTCCCGAGCGATCCGGGCGCGTTCGTCGGCCACCGCGACCCGAGCCAACTCGTCGCGGTGCTGTTCGGCGTAGGTGGCCCGGGTGCGCCAGCCGCGGGTGCCACGTCCGAACAACCAGACGCCGCCGAAGACCAGGGTGTCGAAGGCGTAGTCGGAGCCGTGACCGAGCCATTCACCGAGAAATTGCGCGCCCAGCACGAGGCCGAGACCGAGCAGCGCCCTGCCCTCGTCACACTCCGCGGCCACGGTGTAGGCGACGATCAGGAAGACGACCAGTGCCCACAGGGTGCTCGATATGCCGCCGGCGAACAGTGCCTGCGCGACGGCTAGCGTCGAGACGAGCACGGCCACAGTGATCGGATAGCGGGTCCGCAGCGCGATCGCCAGCGTGCTGACGACCGCGATCGGGACCGTCACCGCCCACGGTTGCTCCTGGACCTGCCCGGTGAGCAGCCCGCCCACGGCGAGCACGCACAACGCCAGCGCAAGAACCCCGTCGATGACCGGGAGCTGCCCCAGCGTCGTGGGAAGAAGTCGCCGTGCCATAGGGTGATGCTAGGACCGCTGCCCGTCGGCACGGATCATCATCGCGGCGGAGTCGGCTCCGCCGTCAGGCTGATCAGGATCGGTGCCGCGACCGACGCGCCGGCCGAGGGTCGAGGCGCAGAGTCATGCCATGACGAACTCAGCACAGCGCCGCATCGCGGCGATCGGTCTGGCCGGCATCACCGCCGCCGCACTCGCTCTCGCCGGCTGCGGCAGCACCGGCACCACCTCGACCTCCGCGTCGCCCAGCGGGACTGGCTCGACCGGGGACTCCGCCCCTGCCGATTCGGGTCCCGCGCCGGAGGTCGTCCGCATCCTGGCGTCCGAGTGGACCTACACGATCACCGGCTCTCCGCACGCGGGTCTGGTCGAGCTGCAGGTCAGCAATCTCGGTGCGGTGACCCACGAGTTCGGTCTGGTGAGGGTGAGGGACGGCGTCACTCTCAGCCAGGTCAAGAAGGCTCTCGGTCGTGGTGAAGCGGCAGCCCGCGCGCTGCAGGCCGACCCCGACACCGAGATCACCTCGCCCGGCATCGCCGGACCCCAGGTCAACGAGCAGGTCGTCGTTCCGCTGGTCGCAGGGCACTACATCGTGACGTCGTACCTGCCCGATTCCGGACGCCGCAGTCAAGTGGACCGCGGCATGATCGGCGAGTTCACCGTGCAGGACGCGGCGGCGACCGCCCCCACACCACCACAGACCGTCGGCACCGTGACGTTGACCGACGACGCCATCACGATTCCAGCTGGTTTCGACAACGGCGGCACCTTCGAAGTGACCAACACCGGGACGAAGCCGCACGACCTCAGCCTCGCTCACCTTCGCGGAGCACCGCTGCCGGAGTACTTCCGATGCGTCGCCCAGAGCTACGCCAAAGGCACTCGCCTCGACGACTGCCCCGGTGTCCTGCAGGGCGGGGTGGGAACCCTGCAGCCGGGCGAATCGGCCTACCTCACCGCGGTCTTCGGCCCCGGCGAGTTCGGCTACGTCTCCACCCAGGGTGGCGGCGCCGACTTCCAGGCCGGCCTGAACGGCACCTTCACCAAGAGCTAGCCCTACCCGACGATCGAGTCGCCGGGATCCTGGTTTCGACCGACTGCCCTCGCTGGTCGAGCTTGTCGCGCTCTGGTTTCGACGAGCTCAACCGGCGGTGGGGCCCCGGATTCGCAGGATCCATCCGCGCCGAGCGCTCCTAGACTCCGACTATGACCGAACGTCATCTTTCGTTGGTCACCCCGCTGGGCGACCTGTCCGCCACCGACCTCTCCCTCGCCGGCGGCAAGGGCGCGAACCTCGGTGAACTGATCCGTGCCGGCTTCCCGGTACCGGACGGCTTCGTCGTCACCACCGCCGCCTATGACGCCTTCGTCACCGCCAACGACCTGGACGCCCGCCTCACCGCCGCCGACTCCGCTGCGGTCGTCGGTGCCCTGTTCCGCGAAGCGGCGATGCCCACCGAGATAGCCGACGCGGTGACCGACGGCTATCGCCGGCTCGGCGAGGGGGCGGTAGCCGTCCGGTCGTCGGCGACCGCCGAGGACCTGCCCGGGGCAAGCTTCGCCGGCCAGCAGGACACCTACCTCAACATCACCGGCACCGAGCAGGTGCTGGACGCCGTCCGTCGCTGCTGGGCGTCGCTGTGGAACGAGCGCGCCGTCGCGTACCGCGAGCGGGCCAGTCACGACGACGCGGCCGGGCTGAGCATCGCGGTGGTGGTGCAGCGCCTGGTGCCCGCCGAGGTGGCCGGGGTGATGTTCACCGCCAACCCGGCCAACGGACGCCGTGAGCAGACCGTGATCACCGCCGCCTGGGGGTTGGGTGAGGCGATCGTCGGCGGGCTGGTCGAGCCCGACGAGTATGTGGTCGACCGCGGCCAGTCGGAGCCCATCGCGTCCCGGCGAGTCGCCGAGAAGAAGGTGATGACGGTGCGCACCGACGGCGGCTCCGAGCAGGTCGCGACACCGGCGTCCCAGGCGTCGCGAGCCACCCTCAGCGACGCCCAGGTGCTGGAGCTGGCGGCGTTGGGTGAGCGGGTGCAGCAGCATTTCGACTGCCCGCAGGACATCGAATGGACCTTCGCCGAGGGCGTCTTCCAGCTGGTGCAGGCCCGTCCGATCACCGCGTTGCCCGAACCGATCGGTGACGTGCCGACCGAGTGGCCACTGCCCCGGCCGGGCAGCATGTACTTCCGGGCCAGCATCGTCGAGCAGCTGCCCGACCCGCTCACTCCGCTGTTCGCCGACCTGATCCGGGTCGCGGTGCCGGTGGGGCTGGACCGGCTGATGAGCAGCTTCACCGAGAGTCTGGCCGGCCTCGATATGGACTTCCCGACCATCAACGGGTACGCCTACTACGACTACAGCCGCACGGCGATGAACCGGCTCGTCGGGCTGACCCCGGCCGCGTTCCGGATCATCGCGCACCACGATCTCGTGCTGCGCCGGTGGCGTGACCATGCCCTGCCCGACTACCAGGACGCGGTCGGCCGCTGGGCCCAACGCGACCCGTCGGCGCTGCCGGCGTCCGAGTTGCTGGCAGCCGTCCGTACGCTGTTGAGCGCCGCCTGCATCTACTACAGCAACGTGCAGATGGTGATCCCGGTGGCGGCCACCACCGAGCTGACCTGGACGGGCCTCTACAACGCCGTGCTGCGCCGGGACGGCGATCCGCAGGCGTCCGATTTCCTGCTCGGCTTCGACTCGACACCGCTGCGGTCGGAGAAGTCGCTGCATGCCCTGGGCGTCTGGTGCCGAACCGTGCCCGGGCTCGCCCATGCACTGGATCGACTCCCCGCCGATGCGCTGTTCGGTACACCCCCGGACGGCGTCGCTGCGGCCGACTGGACGGCGTTCGGCGACCGGCTGACCGCACACCTGAAGGAGTTCGGCCACACCATCTACAACCTCGACTTCGCCAACGCCGTCCCGGCCGATGATCCGACACCGGTGCTCGAGTCGCTCAAGCACGCCATCGCCGGACGAGGCGCCGACCCCGCCCAACGGCAGCGTGAGGCGTCCGAGCGACGCGAACGGCTCACCCACGAGCTGATGGCACGGCTGGACCCGGTGCGTCGCAAGGCGGCTACCGCCAGCCTGAAAGCGGCACAGCAGTGGGCACCGATCCGGGAGGACGCCCTGGCCGCGATGGGTCTGGCTTGGCCGACGCTGCGTCGGCTGCTGCGCGAACTCGGCGGACGGCTCGCCGCGGCCGAGGTCGTCGGCCACCCCGACGACGTGTTCTGGCTGGCCGCCGCCGAAGCGGACGCCGATGCCGCCGCGCTGGACGCCGGAACTCCCCCGGCCACCGACCACCGGGCAGCCATCGAACGGCGCCGTCGGGAGTGGCGCGGGCAACAGCTGGCCACCCCGCCGCAATACCTGCCGGTGTCGCGCTGGATGGCGTTGATGGACGACATGATGCCGGCCCGCGACGGCAACCAGACCGGCCCGGTGCTGAAGGGCACCGGCGGCTCCGGTGGTCGGGTGACCGGACCCGCCCGGGTTCTCACCGGCCCCGAGGACTTCGCCGCGTTCCAGCCCGGCGAGATCCTGGTCGCCTCGATCACCACCCCCGCCTACACACCCTTGTTCGCGTTGGCCGCCGGGGTGGTCACCGACATCGGCGGCGTGCTCAGCCACGGGTCGATCGTCGCCCGCGAGTACGGCATTCCCGCCGTGCTGGGTACCGGCAACGCCACCAAACGGATCCGCACCGGCGACGTGATCGTCGTCGACGGCGGCACCGGAACGGTTCACCTCGACGAGGACGAGGAACCCGAGTTGGGGGCGACCCGACAGCTACCCACCTGGCTCCCCTGGGCCGCCGGCGCCGTCGCCACCACCGGTTTGGTGATCTGGCTACGGCTACGCAACTCCCGACGGTCGAGCTTGTCGAGACCCTCCTGAGCGATCCCGCCGCCCCGTTGGTCGAGCTTGTCGAGACCCTCCTGAG
>NZ_JAPUED010000101.1:12528-13860 GCF_027492755.1 Micropruina sp.
CCCTCCTGAGCGATCCCGCCGCCCCGTTGGTCGAGCTTGTCGAGACCCTCCTGAGCGATCCCGCCGCCCCGTTGGTCGAGCTTGTCGAGACCCTCCTGAGCGATCCCGCCGCCTCGTTGGTCGAGCTTGTCGAGACCCTGGCCAGACCGGATTTCGACAAGCTCAATCCTCGGTGATCGAGACCACCGGGATCTCCTCACGCACCCACGCAGAGGAAAGCTCAGACCCCGCCTGCGACGTTGTTGTACGACAGCAGCCGCCAACTGGCACCCGCCGGCTGCAGCACCGACCAGGAGGCGTTCCACAGCCCGCCCAGGGTGAGGTTGTGCGCATAATCCAGGCCGAGCAGGAAGACCGTCGCCACCCGCAGCGCGAAGCCGTGGCCGACCACCACCACGGTGGAGCCGTCCGGGCCGGCCTCGGCGATGTCCAGCAGTGCCTCGGCCACCCGGGCACCGGCCTCGGCACCCGTCTCGCCGCTCGGAGAGCGGCGCGCGTCACGTCCGGCCTGAAGCGCCGCGGCGAAGTCGGGATGGGCGGCGTACACCTCTTTGTTGGTCAGACCCGCCCAGTCGCCGACGTTGATCTCGCGCAGTCGCGGTTCGAGTTCGACGTCAAGCCCGGTGCAGTTGCCCAGCTGACGCGCCGTCGTGGCGGCACGCTGCAGATCGGAGGAGACGATGCGGTCCGGCCGCAGTTCGGCGATCCGCAGGGCCGCCGCGACCGCCTGGCCGCGTCCGCGTTCGTTGAGCGGGACGTCCGCCTGGCCCTGATAGCGGCCCTCGGCATTCCAAGCGGTCTCGCCGTGTCGCCAGACGACGACGCGTGCAGCCGTCACGAGTCGACGCGCGGCGTGCCGGCGGTGGCCCCGGCCAGATCCGTCTCGGCCTCGTCCAGCGCGATCGGCGGGCAGTCCCGCCAGAGCCGTTCGAGGGCGTACAGCGCCCGTTCCTCGGCATGCATCACGTGCACCACCACGTCGATGAAGTCAAGCAGCACCCAGCGGTTCTCACCGTGTCCTTCGCGGCGGGCCGGCTTGGTGCCCTGGGCCAGCAGCGCCTCTTCGACAGCGTCCACGATGGCACCGACCTGGCGGTCGTTGGACGCGCTGACGATCAGGAAGACGTCCGTGATCGCCAACGCCTCGGACACATCGAAGGCCACCAGATCATCGCCCAGCTTGTCGGACGCCGCACGTGCGGCGACGCGGGTCAGCGCGATCGCGTGGTCTGTTGCAGTCATCTGGCTCCCGGTTCGGCGAGGTCTAGCGGTAGAGGCCGCGTTTGGCGATGTACTGCACGATACCGTCCGGCACGAGGTACCAGATCGGCA
>NZ_JAPUED010000102.1 GCF_027492755.1 Micropruina sp.
AGTCCGATGAAGGCCGCACCGATCGTGCGCGCCAGATCGGTGACGTCGACCAATTCGCGGAGAGGGGAGTCGTCCAGCAGTCGGTCGACGGCGCGGGTGACCTCGGCGAACCACAACCCCAGGCAGTCGCGGGCGGTCTGCGCGTGCTCCGGATCGGTCTGTCCGGCCGCCAGCAGTTGCGCCATCACCCGGACGGAGCCGCCGGCGGACTCCTCGGCGTGCAGACGGCGTCCGACCTCGAGCAGCTCGGTGAGTGATGTCGCGGCGTCCAGCGCAGGGCGATAGTGATCGACGCCGCGCTGCGTGCTCACCCGGGTCGCCTCGCGGACCAGTGCCGCCACCGTGGAGAAGTGGTAGAAGACCAGCGCCTGGTTCACGCCGGCGGCGTTCGCCACCGACCGGGCCGAGACTGCGGTGAGTCCGGGACCGCCCAGCAAGTCGATGGTTGCGGCCAGCAGTCGTTCCCTGGTGTCGGACGCCGCCATCAGTCGAGCGTAGGACGGTAAGGCCCCCAGGTCACCGCGGGCGCGGCAAACGCCCCGCACAGGGCCGCGATGACGGTGCCGGGCCAGCTGGTCAGGTAGAGCGGGGTCGATACCGTTGCCGCCACAGCTGCGGCGGCAATGCCGCCGATCAAGCGGATCGCGGGTGATGGCGCACCGGCGCGGGCCAGGGCCGACAGCAGGCCGCCCACGAGGGCGCCAGGGAGGGCACCCACGACGGCGGCCGCGAGCGCGTACCAGAAGAGCAGGAAGATCCATTCTGGGGAGTCCTGCGACGGCCAGATCGCCGACGGCAGGACGGCAATGACCGTCGTAGCGGCGGTCGCCATGCCAGCGAGGGTTCCGCGTGCCATGGCGAGCGTGGTTTGCCGCCGCCGCGGGGCCGGGGGCCACGCGGCCGGATAGTTGATGTAGCGACCCGGAGGGCCGGATGGGGGTGGTGCCATGGTCATGGCGGCCTCCGATCCAATATTGAGCGAACGCTCAATTCAGATCATACGCGGATGTCGACCCAAGTCACCCGCAGGGGGGACAGTTTCAGCTGGCAGTCGTGGTGAGCGGGTTTCTAGAGTGCGAGGTGGGGGAGGCTACTCGTCCGGCATGGGGAGAACCCGGCTGACGATGAGTGGTCCAGTGAACAGGAGTGGACGCGATTGGCGCGACGTCTCTCCTTCAGGCTGTGGCTGAAGTCGGGTTCCGGATCGGGGGAGCGGAATCCGACTTCAGTATGTTCTGGGCCTTCTGGTTCGCGTGACGCCGCGATGACCGGGTCATCGCCGTCCGTCTTGATGCGGCAGAATGGGTCAGCGCTGCGGTGTTCTGCCGCAGTTCCATCCTGAAAGGACCTGTGACCGTGTCTGTCTCCGTTTCCGTGATCCGCAACGACTCTCGCGAGGTGCGGACGGTGGAGACCACGACCACCGGCCTGGATCTGTTCGGCACCGACCGGACCATCGTGGCGATGCGGGTGAACGGCGAACTTCGTGATCTCGCCCGTGAATTGGCTGACGGCGACGAGGTCGAGGGCGTCGCCATCGACTCCCCGGACGGCCTCAACATCCTGCGGCACTCCACCGGACACGTGACGGCGCAGGCCGTCCAGGCGCTCTACCCGGCCACCAAGCTGGGCATCGGACCGTTCATCACCGACGGCTACTACTACGACTTCGACACCGAGCGTCCGTTCACGCCCGAGGACGTCGCCGCCATCGAGAAGCAGATGAGCCAGATCGTCCGTGAGCGGCAGAAGTTCGTCCGCCGCGTGGTCAGTGAGGACGAGGCCCGTTCCGAACTGGCCGACGAGCCGTACAAGCTTGAGCTGATCGGCATCAAGGGCAACACCGGCGACACCGAAGGTGCCTCGGTCGAGGTGGGTGGCGGCGAGCTGACCATCTACGACAATGTCCGGCGCGACGGATCGGTGGCCTGGAAGGACCTGTGTCGCGGCCCGCACGTGCCGCACACCGGCTACCTGAACGCCTACTCGTTGATGCGGACGTCCGCTGCCTATTGGCGCGGCGACCAGCGCAACGCGCAGCTGCAGCGGGTCTACGGCACCTCGTGGCCGACCCGCGACGACCTGAAGGCGTACAAATTCCGGCTCGAGGAGGCCGCCAAGCGCGACCACCGCAAGCTGGGTGCCGAACTCGACCTGTTCAGCTTCCCCGATGAGATCGGTTCGGGCCTGCCGGTGTTCCACCCCAAGGGCGCGATGATCCGGATGGAGATGGAGGACTACTCCCGCCGCCGGCACGTCGAGGCGGGCTACTCCTTCGTGAACACCCCGCACATCACCAAGGGGCACCTGTTCGAAACCTCCAAGCACCTGGAGTGGTACGCCGACGGCATGTACCCCCCGATGCGGGTCGACGAGGAGCGCGACGAGCACGGCCACGTCACCCGGCAGGGCGCCGACTACTACCTGAAGCCGATGAACTGCCCGATGCACAACCTGGTCTTCCAGAGCCGGGGCCGGTCGTACCGGGAGTTGCCGCTGCGGCTGTTCGAGTTCGGGCACGTGTACCGGTATGAGAAGTCGGGTGTCGTCCACGGCCTGACCAGGGCGCGTGGCTTCACCCAGGACGACGCGCACATCTACTGCACCCGCGACCAGATGAAGGACGAGTTGGCCCGGCTGCTGACCTTCGTCCTCGATCTGCTGCGTGACTACGGGTTGGACGACTTCTACCTGGAGCTGTCCACGCGCAATCCGGAGAAGTCGGTCGGCGACGAGCAGACCTGGGAGGACGCCACCCGCGTCCTGGCGGAGGTGGCCGAGGCGTCCGGTCTGGACCTGGTGCCCGACCCGGGCGGCGCGGCGTTCTACGGTCCGAAGATCTCGGTGCAGGCCAAGGACGCCATCGGCCGGACCTGGCAGCTGTCGACCATTCAGCTGGACTTCTTCGAGCCCGAGCTGTTCGAGTTGGAATACACCGCGCCGGACGGCAGCCGGCAGCGTCCGGTGATGATCCACCGCGCCCTGTTCGGCTCGATCGAGCGGTTCTTCGGCGTGCTGCTGGAGCACTACGCCGGCGCGTTCCCGGCCTGGCTGGCGCCCGTCCAGGTGATCGGTCTGCCGGTCGCCGAGGAGTTCAACGACTACCTGTCCGGCGTGCTCGATCAGCTGGCGGCTCGCGGTATCAGGGTCGAACTGGACGCCTCCGACGACCGTTTCGGCAAGAAGATCCGCAACGCGTCCAAGTCGAAGGCGCCGTTCGTGCTGATCGCCGGCGAGGCCGACCGCGACGCCGGGGCGGTGTCGTTCCGCTTCCGGGACGGCTCGCAGCGCAACGGTGTGCCGATCGACGAAGCGGTGCAGACCGTCGTCGACTACGTCGCCGGCCGCGCCAACGCCGACCCGACCGCGGAAAGCTGACAGTGATGACGTCCGGGCCCGGGGACGATCTCGTCGTGGAATCTCCCGACGAGCGTCCCGGGGTGCCGGACGCCTTCCAGCGGCTCTGGACGCCGCACCGGATGGTCTACATCGGCGGCGAGAACAAGCCGTCCGACAGCACCGAGAAGCAGTGTCCGTTCTGCCGTGCCCCGGGACGTCCCGACGACGAGGGCCTGGTGGTGCACCGCGGCGTGGTCGCCTATGTGGTGTTGAACCTGTACCCGTACTCGCCGGGCCACCTGCTGGTCTGCCCGTACCGGCATGTGTCGGACTACACCGACGCCACGCCGGAAGAGGTGGCCGAGATCGCGGCCCTGACCCGTCGGGCGATGACCGTGATCCGCGCGGTCAGTGGCCCGGCCGGCTTCAACCTCGGCATCAACCAGGGCGAGGTGGCCGGCGCCGGGATTGCCGCGCATCTGCATCAGCACGTGGTGCCGCGCTGGGCCGGCGACGCCAATTTCCTGCCGATCGTCGCCCAAACCAAAGCGGTACCCCAGTTGCTCGCAGACACACGCACGCTGCTCGCGGACGCCTGGGCGACCACCGCCGGTTGAGCTTGTCGGCCAACGGCCACTCGGGTCATCCCGGCGGACGCCGGGGTCTCTTCCCAGGTAGTCTGCGCCTTCGCCGAGTGCACCTTCGCCGAGATCCCGGGGCAAGCCCGGGATGACGATGGGCCGACGAGTTCCTGGGCTAGCCCGGGATGACCATGGGCTAAGCAGTGAAGGACGGCGGGCGGGAAGTCTTGTCAGTGGCCCCCACTAGTCTGGGGGACGTGTCATCCGGCGAACCGTACGACACCGAGCGGATCCTCACCCTGCCGAATGTGCTGAGCTTCGTTCGGCTGCTCGGCGTGCCCCTGTTCCTGTGGCTGTTGCTGGCCCGACAGTACGACCTGCTGGCCGTGGTCGCACTAGCCTTCCTGGGCGCCACCGACTGGGTCGACGGCTACATCGCCCGCAAATGGAACCAGCGGTCCAAGCTCGGCCAGGTGCTCGATCCGCTGGCTGATCGGCTCTACATCCTGGCCACCCTGGTCGGCCTCGCCATCCGCGAGATCATTCCGTGGTGGATGGTCGTCGTGCTGGTGTCGCGTGACGTGTTGATGGCGGCGGTCGTCCTGCCGCTGCTGCGCCGCCGTGGCTTCATCAGCCTGCCCGTCCACTTTCTGGGCAAGACGGCCACCTTCTGTCTGCTCTACGCCTTCCCGATGGTGCTGCTGGGTGCCGGTGCCGAGCCGTGGGCGATGGCGTTCCGGGTGATCGGCTGGGCGCTGGCGCTGTGGGGGACGGCGCTCTACTGGTGCGCCGGCCTGATGTATCTCGGGCAGACCCTCGACGTGCTGCGTCGTTTCCCACCGGTCGGCAAGGGTGACCGTCCGTCGACCACGGCCGCGGTCACCGGGGCGGGATGAGCCCGGAACGTACCGCTGTGCGTCGGCGTCGGGTGGACGCCAGCATGGACTTGCTCACCAGCCTCTACCGGGACTCTCTCGACCCCGGCTATGCGGCGTCCGGCAAGCACCGCACACGCTGGTGGCTGGTCGGCTTGGTGGCAATGGTGATCGGGTTGATGATCGGCACCTCCGTTGCGGATCAGTTGCGAGCGGCGCCCGCCGAACAGGTGGAGCGCGACCAGTTGGTGCAGCGAATCGAAGACACCGCCGCCGCCACCGATGCCCTGCGGGCGCGGGCTGCCGAACTGCAGCAGCAGAACCGTTCACTGTCCGAGGGTGCGCTGGCCAAGGACCCGGCGGCCGCCGAGGTGCAACGCCAACTCGACCTGCTCGGTCCGGCCACCGGCATGCAGGCGGTGACCGGTCCGGGCGTCGTGCTGACCGCCGACGACGCCGACGACGCCGAGCGGCGGGGCAGCAAGGTGGTCGACATCGACATCCGGCAGGCGGTCAACGGGCTGTGGCGTTCCGGTGCCGAAGCGATCGCCGTGAACGGGCACAGGCTGTCGTCGCGCACCGCGATCCGGGGTGCGGGTGACGCGATCACCGTCGACTACCGCTCACTCACCCGGCCCTACCGAATCGAGGCGATCGGCGACCCGAACGCGCTGCTGCAGGACTTTCCGGGCACCCCCGGCGGGGCCTGGTGGGCCTACCTCAAACAGAACTACGGCATTCGATACGAGCTCACCTCGGCGGGTAATCTGCGGCTGAACGCCGACCCCGGCCTGGGAGTCCGCAATGCCCGGCGGAAGCCGTGAGGGGGTGACGCCGTGTTCGCCATCGTCGGATTGATCATCGGCATCGCTCTCGGGATCTACCTGGAACCGACGCTGCCGACCGGCCTGCAGCCCTACCTGCCGATCGCCATCGTGGCCGCGCTCGACGCGCTCTTCGGCGGTTTCCGTGCCTACCTGGAACGGATCTTCGACGACAAGGTGTTCGTGGTGTCGTTCACCTCCAATGTGCTGATCGCCGCACTCATCGTCTGGGTGGGCGATCAGATCGGCGTGGGGGCGCAGCTGTCCACGGCGGTGGTGGTCGTGCTCGGTATTCGCATCTTCACCAATGCCGCGGCGATCAGGCGGGCGCTGTTCCATGCCTGAGCCTCTGACCCCCGACGATCCGCGTCCCGACGATCTCCCTCCCGTCGAGCCACTCGACTCGGACGCCGACCCCGCCCGGGTTCCTTCGGCACCGGCTGCGGCGTCGGACGAGTCACCGGCCAGGGACGCCACGCCGTCGGGCTCGGACGTCGCGCGGGCGCCCGAGCCGATCAGCTGGCGCGAACTCGTCCGAGATTTCGTCAAGCCCGGCCGAGCGCAGGTGGTGTTCGCCGCGATTCTGCTGGTCTGCGGGCTGGCCGTCGCCATGCAGGTGCGGACGCAGACCTCCGAGACCGACTATTCCACCCTGCGGCGCGCCGACCTGGTGCAGCTGCTGGACGACCTGACCGCGCAGAGCCGGCAGCTCGAATCCGAGATCGCCGAACTCGAAGCCACCCAACGCCAGCTGCAGAGCGGCGTCGACTCCGAGCAGGTGGCGAAGGAGGAGGCCCAGCGCCGACTCGACGTGCTGGCCATCCTGGGCGGCACCGCGCCGGCCCAGGGGCCGGGCGTCCGGATCACGATCAACGATCCGCAGCACAAGGTGACTTCCGAACTGCTGCTCAACACGATCGAGGAGATGCGGGACGCCGGTGCCGAAGTGATCGCGATCAACGGCACCATCCGGGTGGTGGCCTCCACCTGGTTCGGGCCCGGACCCAACGGGTCACTGGTGGTGGGCGGCGAACAGATCACCCGGCCGATCACCATCGACGTGCTCGGCGACCCGCATGCGCTCACCGAGGCCACGCAGTTCAGCGGGGGACTGGTCAGCGAGGTGGAGAGTTCCCGCATCGGTGGGACGGTGAACATCGTCGCCGACGGCAAGCTGACGATCAACGCCGTCGTCGCCCCGCCGAGCAACCGGTTCGCGAAGCCCGCCTGAACCTGCCCGTCTTCGCATCCAAGCCTGGGCGCGGCCCGTCCGGAACTGGGTAGTGTGTGCGCTGGATGCCGTGCATCCGCCACGTCCGCCACGGCCAAGGAGTCAGCTGTGTATCCCGAGGATCTGAAGTACACCGACAAGCACGAATGGGTGCGCACCGGCAACGGCTCCACCGTTCGGGTGGGTATCACCTCGTTCGCCGCCGATGCACTGGGCGATGTGGTCTACGTGTCCCTGCCGCAGGTCGGTGAAGAGGTCGCCAAGGACGACGCCTGTGTCGAGGTCGAGTCCACCAAGAGCGTTTCGGACGTGTTCTCGCCGGCCTCCGGGGTGATCACCTCGGTGAACGAACTGCTGAACACGACGCCTGAGGTGATCAACTCCGACCCCTACGGCGACGGCTGGATGTTCGAGATCGAGGTCAGCGACCCGTCCGAACTCGACGACGCACTGGACGCCGACGGCTACGCGGAATTGGCCGAGGAGTAGCGAACCGTCAACCTCTGGCTTAGCCTGACGTTGTACACCTTTCACCTAGCCACCGCAGCGTTCGCGCAGGAAGGCCCGGCCGATGATCAAGTGCCCCGCTTGTGGACACGAAAACGCTGACACCAGCAATTTCTGTGCCAACTGTGGCACCTCGCTGACGAACTCGGTGCAGAGCGGCGACACCACCCGGGTGAGTCCCGCGGTGGACGTCAACCTGACCGAGGAACAGCTCGCCGAAGACCTCAGTGCCGAAGACCTCCGGGCGATCTCGATGCTGCCGGCCGACTCGGCGCTGCTGATCGTGCGTCAGGGCCCCGCGGCCGGGGCGCGCTTCCTGATCAACTCGGACGTCACGACTGCGGGACGGCACCCGCGGTGCGACATCTTCCTCGACGACATCACGGTGTCCCGCAACCACGCCCGGCTGGTCCGTCGCGACGGCCATGTCTGGGTCGAGGACGAGAACAGCCTCAACGGCACCTACGTGAACAAGGCGTTGATCGACACTCCGACGGCCCTGCGCCGCGGCGACGAGGTCCAGATCGGCAAATTCCGGATGCTCTTCTTCACCCACCCAGGCTGATCGCGTATGGCTTACGGATTGCGCAGCATCGGTCAGGTCCTCGCGGTACTCAAAGAGGACTTCCCGGACATCTCCATCTCCAAGATCCGCTTCCTGGAGAGCGAGGGCCTGATCTCACCCGAACGGGCCCCGTCCGGCTACCGGCGTTACGCGGAATCCGACATCACCCGGCTGCGCTACATCCTCGCGGTGCAGAAGTCGCACTACCTGCCGCTGAAGGTGATCCGTGAGCATCTGGAGGCGATGGACCGCGGTGAGGAGCCGCCGCGGCTCGAGCCGCTGACCGGTGCGGCGGCCGCCGCCGAGGTGCCGTCCGTGACGTCCGGCGGCGGCCCGCAGCAGCCACGTAGTTCGAAGCGTCCGATCCGGATCACCAGGCGCGAGCTACTTGAACTCAGCGGCCTGTCCGAGGCGAACCTGTCCGAACTGGAGCGGCACGCGCTGGTCAACCCTCGCCGCGGCACCGTCTACTACGGACGCGACGCGCTCACCGTCGCGGTGGCCGCCCGGAAGCTGGCCGCCTACGGCATGGACGCGCGGCACCTGCGTGTCGTCAAGCAGGCGGCCGAACGCGAGGTGGGGCTGATCGAGCAGGCGATCACCCCACATCTGCGCCGCAGCCAGTCGCCCCACCAGTTGGCCAAGGAGGTCATGCAACTGGTGATGCACGCGCACGCGGCGATCATGCGATCCACGATGCCCCAGTAGGTGGAACCATGCGCGAGTTGACCGTTGTCGAAGTCCGGCTCGATTCCGAGGAAGGTTCCCCGGTGCTGATCCTGAAAGAGGTGGACGGCCCGCGCCAACTCGCCATCTGGATGACCGCGGCCGGGGCGTCCGGGATTCTGGGTGCGCTGCAGGCTCCCGACGCCGACCACCCGTCCAGTCACGAACTGATCCTGGCTCTGGTCCACAGCCTCGGCGGTGAGGTGTCGGTCGCGCACATCGTCGGGCACCAGGAAGGCGTCTTCTACGCCGAGCTGATCGTCGACGGGCGTCCGGTGAACGCCCGGCCTTCGGACGCGATCGCGGTGGCGCTGCGCGCCGGGGTGCCGATCAAGGTCGCCGAAGGGGTGCTGAACGCGGTCGGCGTCGTTCCCGAACCGGCCCCGGAGGAACAGCCGGGCGAGGACCAGGTCGAACAGTTCCGGCAGTTCCTCGACTCGGTGAACCCGGACGATTTCGAGTAGGTCACGGTGCCGCTGGCAACCCTGAGGTTCAGGTGGAGGGTTGGTAGCCTGGCCGCATTGTTCGCGGCGTGTCGTTGACCGTTGCGCGGCCTCGGTTTTAGCGTCATGGAAGACGAAGGAACCCGGCGTCGCGGTCGGGGTGGCACCCACACGAGTGAAGGCGGATGAAGTGAACGGTCTGGATGAGGCGGCGGAGCACCCGGTGGACGCACAGGACCTGCTCTTCGACGGCGACTTCGCACCGCTGCCCGAAGACGTCGGCTTCCGCGGCCCGGTGGCCTGCCGGGCGGCCGAGATCACCTACCGCCAGCTCGACTACTGGGCCCGCACCGGCCTGGTGGTGCCCCAGGTGCGCGACGCCAGCGGCTCCGGCACGCAGCGGTTGTACGGCTTCCGCGACATCCTGCTGCTCAAGGTGATCAAGCGGTTGATCGACGCCGGTATCTCGCTGCAGCAGATCCGTACCGCGGTCGACCATCTGCGCGCCCGCGGCGTCCAGGACCTCACCGAGGTGACGCTGATGAGCGACGGCGTCTCGGTGTACGAATGCACCTCCGACGACGAGGTGATCGACCTGCTGCGCGGTGGCCAGGGCATGTTCGGCATCGCGCTGGGTGGTGTCTGGCGCGACATCGAGGGCAGTCTGTCGACACTGCCCAGCGAACGTGCCCAGGACGAGGAAGCCGCTCCGGCTCCCGCCGACGAGTTGTCCCGGCGCCGCCGCGCCCGCGCCGCCGGCTGACCGCCACTCCTCCGCTCGCCTGAGGATGCGCTGATCAAAGCCGCTCCCTCGTCATCCCGGACTTGATCCGGGATCTCTCTCCGTCTGAGATCCCGGCTCGGAGCCCGAGATGACGTGAATGACCGGCACGTCCCACATCGGTAGGCGAGGCGAGCATCTGACGGTTGGCGTGCACGGCGCTCGGGTTGTTCACCGCCGGGTCGTCTGATCGGTGGGCGGCGAACACTTGTTGTATCTGCAGCAATTCCTGCTCCGGCCAACCTGCGCTGCTAGCGTCATCTCGTCCCAGGGGGCACCGAAGCCCCCCGCTTCGACAATGACAGGAGCACCCCAATGGATCGCAGGCATCTGATCACCACCGCCGCACTCGGATCGGCAGCCGCCCTCATTCCGGCGGCCGCCGCCCATGCCGAGCCGCTGTCCGGACCGCACCCCGGCGCGGACGCCGCCACACTGCAACGGGCGATGCGGCGCTATCTCGCCGACGAACTGCGCGACCTCCGGACGGCGCGGGTCACCGTGCCGCGGATCTTCGACATCGGATTCAACTGGCATCCTCCGGTGGCATCGGTGGCCACCTTCGATTTCCTGTTGGCCTTCGGATTCGGCAATCGACCCCCGGCCAATGGCGGCGACCCCAGTCGGGTTCTCCCCGAACCGGGACCGATGAACGAAGATCTTGCGGACACCGTGGTGAAGGTGCGGAAGCGCTCCCGACGCCGGTTGCCCGTCTATGCCCAGTGGGAGATCGCCCGGCACCTCAAGGCCAAGCACGGCATGGACGACGTCGTCTCCATCGAGCCGATCTTCGCCGAGGACGGCACCATCACGTACCTCAGCACGGACGGTGTCGTCGCCCAGGTCGTGGAACTGCGAGCCAACCGACCGGGCGGCGTGGGCCGGGCAGGCGTGATCGGGTTCGAGGACCACATCAAGCGATGCGTGCAGACCACCAGGGCTCGCGGCGTCTCGGCGTTCGCACCCCGCGGCTTCGCGATGCCCAACACCTATGATCCGCAGTCGGCGCAGGCCTGGACGCGCGACCGTGACATCTACCTGATCCACGACATGTACGCCCAGATCGCCGTGCTGCGGAATGACCTGATCAAGGAGCGCTACCCCAACGGCTGAACGCGAGGATTTCTGGGGGATTTGTCCTTCCAGGTGACCAGGAGAACCGTCCCCGGTGACCGCGAGAACCGTCCCCGGGCGGTCGGGAGGACGTTGGTGGGCGGCGGGATGACGGGTTGGGATAGTTTGTGATCCGGGGCGTCGTCGGACGCCGGAGCGGACAACAGGAGAGCGCAGATGGTTGCCTTCACCACTCGTCACATCGGGGCTGTCGGGGAGGAGAGGGCGAAACTGCTGGAGGTCGTCGGCTACGGGTCATTGGACGAGTTGACCGCGGCGGCCGTGCCGTCCGGGATCGCGCTGGACGCGCCGTTGCGCCTTCCTGCCGCCCTGGACGAAGCTGCCGCGGCCGCCGAGCTCGCCGGGTTCGCCGCCGCCAACCGTCCGCGCCGGGCGATGATCGGGCTCGGCTACCACGGCACCATCACACCGCCGGTGATCCGCCGCAACGTGCTCGAGAACCCGTCTTGGTACACCGCGTACACGCCGTACCAGCCCGAGATCAGCCAGGGACGGCTGGAGGCCCTGCTCAACTTCCAGACCATGATCACCGACCTGACCGGGCTGCCCACCGCCGGTGCCAGCCTGCTGGACGAGGGCACCGCGGTCGCCGAGGCGATGGCGCTGGCCCGGCGGATCACCCGCAAAGGTTCGGTGTTCCTGGTCGACGCCCAGGTGCTGCCGCAGACGCTGGCCGTCGTCCGCACCCGGGCGCTGGCCACCGGCATCGATGTCGTAGTGGTCGACGGCGACCTGGTGGAGGCGTTGCAGACACACGAGGCGTTCGCGATCGTCGTCCAGGTGCCCGGTGCGGACGGCGGCGTGCGCAGCGCGGACGAACTGCGCGCGATCGCCGCCACCGCCCACGACAACAACGCCTCGGTGATCGCCGCCGCCGACCTGCTGGCCCTCACCCTGCTCACCTCACCCGCCGAATGGGGTGCCGATATCGCGGTCGGCAGCACCCAGCGGTTCGGTGTTCCGTTGTTCTACGGCGGCCCGCATGCGGCGTACATGGCCGTCCGGGAGGGCTTGGAGCGGCAACTCCCCGGGCGCCTCGTCGGCCTGTCCAAGGACGCCGACGGCACCCCGGCGCTGCGGCTCGCCCTGCAGACCCGCGAGCAGCACATCCGGCGCGACCGGGCCACGTCCAACATCTGCACCGCGCAGGTGCTGCTGGCCGTCGCGGCGTCCATGTACGCGGTGTACCACGGGCCGCACGGCCTGCGAGCGATCGCCGAAGGCGTCCATGACAAGGCGCGACGGCTCGCCGCGACGTTGTCGGAGGTCGGCGAGCTGAGCACCGCGTCGTTCTTCGACACGCTCACCGTGCGGGTGCCCGGCAAGGCCGAGCAGATCGTCGCCGCAGCGGCCGAGGGCGGCGTCCACCTGCGGTTGGTCGATGCCGACCGGGTGGGCATCAGCATCGGCGAGGACGCCACCGAGGCCGACCTCGCGGCGGTCGCCGACGCGTTCGGTGCCACTGCGCCAGGGGAGGACCGGCTCGGCGACCTGGCCGGACACGACCGGGCCGTCGACTACCTGAGCCATCCGGTGTTCAACAGCCGGCACAGCGAGACCGAGATGCTGCGCTACCTGCGCTCCCTCTCCGACCGCGACTTCGCTCTCGACCGCGGGATGATCCCGCTCGGCTCCTGCACGATGAAGCTGAACCCGACCACCTCCATGGAGGCGATCAGCCTGCCGGGGTTCGCCAACCTGCACCCGTTCGCGCCGGCGTCCGACGCCCAGGGGTATCTGACGATGATCGACCGGCTGTGCGACGCGCTGGCCGAGATCACCGGCTACGACCGGGTCTCGGTGCAGCCCAACGCCGGTAGCCAGGGGGAGTTCGCCGGGCTGATGGCGATCCGCTCCTACCATCTGGCCAACGGCGACGAACAGCGCACCGTGTGCCTGATCCCGGCGTCCGCACACGGCACCAATGCGGCGTCCGCGGTGATGGCCGGCATGAAGGTGGTGGTGGTCAAGACCGCCGACGACGGTTCGGTCGACATGACCGACCTACGCGCCAAGATCGAGAGCAATGCCGACACGCTGGCCGCGATCATGGTCACCTATCCCTCGACCCACGGCGTCTACGAGGACACCATCGGAGAGTTGTGTGCGCTGGTGCATGACGCCGGTGGTCAGGTCTACGTCGACGGTGCCAACCTCAACGCTCTGCTCGGCCTGGCCAAGCCCGGCAAATTCGGCTCCGACGTGAGTCATCTCAACCTGCACAAGACGTTCGCGATTCCGCATGGCGGCGGCGGTCCCGGGGTGGGGCCGGTCGGCGTCCGGGAACATCTGGCGCCGTATCTGCCGTCGCATCCACTGCTGGCAGAGGCCGGTCCGGCGACCTCCTACGGTCCGGTCAGCGCGGCACCGTTCGGCTCGGCCGGCGTCCTGCCGATCAGCTATGCGTTCATCGCGATGCTGGGCGCGGACGGCCTGCGCGAATCCGGGCAGGCCGCGGTGCTGGCTGCCAACTACATCGCGAAGCGGATCGGTGGCCACTACCCGATCCTCTACACCGGAACGGACGGCTTGGTCGCGCACGAGTGCATCGCCGACCTGCGTCCGCTCACCAAGGCGACCGGGGTGACCGTCGACGACGTCGCGAAGCGGTTGATCGACTACGGCTTCCACGCCCCGACGATGAGCTTCCCGGTGGCCGGCACGCTGATGATCGAACCCACCGAGTCCGAGTCGAAGTCCGAGCTGGACCGATTCTGCGACGCGATGATCGCCATCCGTGCCGAGGCGGACGCCGTCGCGGCGGGGGAGTGGCCGGCCGACGACAA
>NZ_JAPUED010000103.1:0-4924 GCF_027492755.1 Micropruina sp.
ACGATGTTCTGCGAGGTGCGCCGCTTCAGGCCCATCGTGTAGACGAAGACGTAGTAGGCGTTGGCCGTCATGGCCAGGGACGCCGACAGCCAGTTCGCTCCGAACCCGAGCGTCACCGCGGCCAACACGCCCAGCACCGCACCGAAGACGTAGGCACGGGCCGGCGGCACGCTGTTCAGCGCCATCGGACGCCGCCGGGTGCGCCGCATCTCGGAGTCGATGTCGGCGTCCAGCACCGAGTTGAAGACGTTGGCGGAACCCGCCGCCAAGGTGCCGCCGACGAGCGTCCAAACCACCTTCTGCCATTCCGGCACACCGCCTGCGGCCAGGAACATGGCGGGTACTGTGGTGACCAGCAACAGCTCGATGATCCGTGGTTTGGTGAGCGCGACATAGGCCCGCAGGGAGCCCGAAGCCGTGGCAGTAACCGTCGGCGCCGATGAGTGCATCCCCGTCGTCTCCTCCTCGCTCGGATCGCGAGCAGTCTAGCCCTTCCCCACCATGCAGGAACACGGCCACGACTAGAGTGCCCCTGAACCGTCGCCGCACGCGGGGACAACCCTACGAACAGGAGTTGATCGACAATGAATGATCGTCTGAAGGCTTTGGCGGACGCGGGAGTGAGCATCTGGCTCGACGACCTCTCGCGGGCGCGGCTGACCAGTGGGAATCTGGCGCAGAAGATCGCCGATGACTCCGTGTCCGGCGTGACCACCAACCCGACGATCTTTGCCGCCGCACTGACCAACGGCGCCGACTACGCCGAGCAGCTGCGCTCGCTGGGCGACGTGGACGTCGACACCGCGATCAAGCAGCTGTGCTCCACCGATGTGCGCAACGCCTGCGACCTGTTCGCCGACGTCTACAGCGCTTCGAAGGGCTACGACGGCCGGGTCTCCATCGAGGTCGCGCCGACGCTGGCCAACGACACCGACGGCACCATCGCGCAGGCTTCCGAACTGCACGGCCTGGTGGGTCGCGAGAACGTGCTGATCAAGATCCCCGCCACCAAGCCGGGCCTGCCCGCCATCCAGGCCTCGATCGCCGCCGGCATCTCGGTCAACGTGACGCTGATCTTCTCCGAGGCCCGCTACCGCGAGGTGATGGACGCCTACCTGTCCGGCCTGGAAGAGGCCGCCGAGGCCGGTCGCGACCTGTCCAAGATCCACTCGGTGGCGTCGTTCTTCGTGTCCCGGGTGGACGCCGAGGTCGACAAGCGCCTCGCTGCCGCCGGCCGCACCGATCTGCAGTCCAAGACCGCGATCGCCAACGCCCTGGTCGCCTACGGCGCCTTCGAAGAGGTGTTCGGCTCCGACCGGTTCAAGGCATTGCAGGCCAAGGGCGCCAACGTGCAGCGTCCGCTGTGGGCCTCCACCGGCACCAAGGACCCGAATCTGCCCGACACCCTCTACGTCACCAACCTGATCGCCGACGGCGTGGTCAACACCATGCCCGAGAAGACCATGGACGCCTTCGGCGACCACGGCGAGCTCGGCGCCTCGATCGTCGGTCAGGCCGCCGCCGGTCAGGCCGTCCTCGACGAGGTGACCGCGGTCGGCGTCGATCTCGACGACGTCTACCAGGTCTTGGAGGACGAAGGCGTGGAGAAGTTCATCGTTTCCTGGCACGAACTCGTCGCATCGGTCGAGAAGGCAATTGCCTCCGTCAAGTGATTCGCGCCACGATGGGCCGGTGAGCGAACCGAGAACGTCCGCCAATCCCCTTCGCGATCCGCAGGATCGCCGGTTACCCCGCATCGCCGGGCCTTGTGCCCTGGTGCTGTTCGGAGTGACCGGCGATCTGGCCCGGAAGAAGTTGATGCCGGCGGTCTACGACCTGGCCAACCGCGGGCTGCTGCCGCCCGGCTTCGGGCTGATCGGCTTCGCCCGGCGCGACTGGGACGGCGAGGACTTCGCCAAGATCGTCCACGACTCGGTCAAGGAGCGCGCCCGGACGCCGTTCCGCGAAGAGGTGTGGAAGCAGCTCCTGGAGGGCATCCGGTTCGTCTCGGGCACTTTCGACAGCGACGAATCGTTCCTGCTGCTGAAGGAGACCCTGAAGGAGCTCGACGAGAGCCAGGGCACCGGCGGCAACCACGCCTTCTACCTGTCGATCCCGCCGAAGGCGTTCGATCAGGTGGTCTCGATGCTGTCCAAGCACGGCCTGGCCAAGCGCGACACCAAGGACGCCTGGAGTCGCGTGGTGATCGAGAAGCCGTTCGGCCACGACCTGGCCAGCGCGATCGAGCTGGAGCGCCGGGTCTCATCGGTCTTCCACTCCCAGTCGGTGTTCCGGATCGACCACTATCTGGGCAAGGAGACCGTGCAGAACATGCTGGCGTTGCGCTTCGCCAACCAGCTGTTCGAGCCGATCTGGAACCGCAACTACATCGACCATGTGCAGATCACGATGGCCGAGGACATCGGCATCGGCGGCCGGGCCGGCTACTACGACGGTGTCGGCGCGGCCCGCGACGTGATCCAGAACCATCTGCTGCAGCTGCTGGCGCTGACCGCCATGGAAGAGCCGACCTCGTTCGACGCCGAGCAGTTGCGGGCTGAGAAGAAGAAGGTGCTGGCGGCGGCCCGTCCGCCCCGGGACATCGCGGCGCACACCGCCCGGGGTCAGTACCTCGGCGGCTGGGCCGGCGGCCAGCTGGTCAAGGGCTATCTCGAAGAGGACGGCATCGACCCGAAGTCGCAGACCGAGACCTATGCGGCGATCCGGGTCGACATCGACAACCGGCGCTGGGCCGGCGTCCCGTTCTATCTGCGTTCGGCCAAGCGGATGCCGCGACGGGTGACCGAGGTCGCGCTGAACCTGCGTCCGGCGCCGCACCTCCCGTTCAGCCACACCGACACCGAGGCGCTCGGCAGCAACGCGCTGGTGATGCGGATCCAGCCCGACGAGGGCATCACGCTGCGGTTCGGCGCCAAGGTGCCGGCCACGCTGATGGAGATCCGCGACGTCACCATGGACTTCGCCTACGGCACCTCGTTCGCCGAATCCAGCCCCGAGGCCTACGAGCGGCTGATCCTGGACGTCCTACTGGGCGACCCGCCGCTGTTCCCGCAGCACGAGGAGGTCGAGTTGGCGTGGAAGATCCTCGATCCGATCCTGGACTTCTGGGCCGAGCTGGACACCCAGCCGGAGGGCTACCAGTCCGGCTCGTGGGGTCCGCCCTGCGGCAAGGCCATGCTCGCCCGCGACGGCTTCGTCTGGCGCCGGCCCTAGGAGGATCGATGATCATCAACGTTCCCGACACCACCGCCACCGGGATCCACATGGCGCTGGTCGAGGCCAGGCACAACATCGGCGTCGCCTCGTCCATGGTCTTCACCATGATCGTGATCGCCGACGGACGCCACTACGACCGTGCCCTGAAGGCGTGCGAGGACGCCGGCCGGGAGCACCCGTCCCGGATCATCCTGGTCACCAACGGCGACGCCGACGGCGACCACGTGGACGCCGAGATCCGGCTCGGCGAGGAGGTGCCCGGCGAGATCATCTCGTTGCGCTTCCACGGCCAGCTGACCGAGCACCGCGCGTCGGTGGTGCTGGCGCTGCTGTTGCCCGACTCACCGGTGGTGGCGTGGTGGCCCGGCAGCGCCCCCGCCAAGCCCGGACAGGATCCGCTGGGCAAGCTGGCCGCCCGCCGGATCACCGACGCGATGGGATCGTCCCGGCCGTTGGCCGCCATCGAGCGGCGGGCCCGCAACTACTCCCCCGGCGACACCGACCTGACCTGGACCAGGCTGACCCCCTGGCGGGCGCTGCTGGCGTCCGCGCTGGACTCCTACCCGGCGAAGATCACCGGGGCGTCGGTGGAGGCCGGTCCCAACAATGCGGCCAGCATGCTGCTGGCGGCATGGCTGGAGGATCGGCTGAAGGTGCAGGTGGAGAGCAGCGAGGGCGGCAAGGGCATCGGCATCACCAACGTCACCCTGCACACCAGCAAGGGCGACATCGTGATCGCCCGCGAGGACGGCCGGATGGCCACCTTCTCGGCACCCGGCCTGCCACGCCGGCAGGTGGCGCTGCGTCGCCGCGACATCGACGCGTTGATCACCGAGGAGTTGCGACGCCTGGATGTCGACGACATCTTCGCTTCCGCGATGCGGGTGCTGGTCGAGCGCTGCGAACGACGCGATGCGGAGAAGGCGACGAACGCGTGAACGATCAGGTTCTGCGGTTCTCCGGAGCCGAGGACCTCGCCGAACAGGCGGCGGCCCTCCTGGTCGCCCGGATCGTCGCGATCCAGGCCGATCCCGAACGGGTCGTCCAGCTGTGCCTCACCGGCGGCCGGATCGCGCAGCGCATCTATGAGGGCTTCGGACGCCGCGTCGACGGCTCCGGGGTCGATCCAGGGCGGCTGGAACTGTGGTGGACCGATGAGCGGTTCACCTCCACCGACGACCCGGCACGTCATGCCGGTGTGGCGCTGGCCATGATGGCCGGTCAGTTCGCCCTCGATCCGGCCCGGACGCATCCGATGCCGTCCGCCGACGGCGTGGCCGATGCCGATGCGGCCGCGGCCACCTACACCAAGGAGCTCGGCGACGTCGTCTTCGACATCTGCCTGCTGAGCATCGGCCCGGAGGGGCATGTGGCCAGCATCTTTCCCGATCATCCGTCGTTCGATCCGCAGAGCGGCCAGACCGTGATCGGGCTGACCGACTCACCCAAGGGTGAGGATGATCGGGTCTCGCTCACCGTGCCGGCGCTCAACCGTTCCCACGAGGTGTGGTTCCTGCTCAGCGGCCTCGACAAGGCGGACGTCGCTGCCAGCGCGATCGCCGGCTGCGCGGAGATCCCGGCGGGCGTCGTCCGTGGTGCCGACGACACCCTGTGGTTCATCGACCGCGACGCCGCCGCCGAACTCCCCTGGTTCCACTGCGCCCTGTAGGGCACGCGACCCGGGCAC
>NZ_JAPUED010000103.1:5024-13776 GCF_027492755.1 Micropruina sp.
CATCGTCGAAAATCGCACCTGGAAGAACCGTCCCCCGACGTTCGGGTCGACGCGATCCGCGGTGGAGCGGGTGAACCGAAAGGAACCGTCCCCTGAATGGTTCAGGGGACGGTTCCTTGTCGGTTCAGCGTTCGGTCAGTAGATGACCTCGCCGGCGGCCCGGCGGGCACGCAGGCCTTCGAGCGCCTCGGTGAGGATCGCTGCCGCCTCCGCGTCGCTGCGACGCTCCTTCACGTAGGCGAGGTGCGTCTTGTACGGCTGGATCTTCGGCGGAGGCGGCGGGTTCTCGGAATCCAGGTTCGCCGGGAGTCCGCAGCGCGGGCAGTCCCAGGTCTCGGGGACGACCGCATCGGCGGCGAAGGCGGGGCGGGTCTCATGCTGGTTCGAGCAGAAGTACGAGACGTACAACCGCGGCGCAGAATCGCCCCGCTCGGCCTCGCCCATCGGCCCCGCACCAACCCGGCTGCCCCGGATCGCGCTACCACCAACCACGTGTTTCTCCTTGTCGAATAGCCCTACGCCGAGAGCAGGGGAAGATCAGAGCGTGCCGTAATCCGGGAAGAACCGGTACAGCACCAGCAGTCCGAAGATCGTGGCCAGCCAGACCAGACCGATGATCACCGTCAGCCGGTCGAGCGTGCGCTCAGCGGCTGACGCGCCACCCATCGACGTGGACATGCCACCGCCGAACAGATCCGACATGCCACCGCCGCGGCCCTTGTGCAACAGCACGAACAGGGCCAACACGACGCTGGTGAGGATCAGCACGATCGACAGGGTCAGAATCGGCCACGTCAACATGGGCACAACAATCACAGGGTGAATCCTAACCTAACCACGCCAGCGCCTCGGCCACCGCCGAACAGGCGATCAGGCCCGCTGGTAGAAGGTGATGATCTTCGCGAACTCGGCGGCGTCCAGGCTGGCGCCGCCGACCAGGGCGCCGTCCACATCGGGCTGGGCCATGATGTCGACGGTGTTGCCCGACTTGACCGAGCCGCCGTACTGGATCCGGACGGCGTCCGCGGCGGCCTGGCCGACCAGTTCGGCCACCCGGACGCGGATCGCGCCACAGACCTCCTGGGCGTCCTCAGGGGTGGCCACCTCGCCGGTGCCGATCGCCCAGACCGGCTCGTAGGCGATCACCAGGGCGCCGACCTCGTCGCCGGTCAGCCCGGCCAGGCACTTGTCGACCTGGGCCAGCACGAACGGAACCTGGTTGCCCTCTTTGCGGACGTCGAGCTTCTCGCCGACGCAGACGATCGGGGTCATTCCGGCGGCCTGCACGACCTTGGCCTTCTCGTTGACGAGCTCGTCGGTCTCGCCGTGGTAGTCGCGCCGCTCGGAGTGCCCGATCACCACGTAGCCACAGTTCAGCTTGGCCAGCATGGCGGCCGAGATCTCGCCGGTGTAGGCGCCGGAGGCGTGCACCGAGACATCCTGGGCGCCGAACTTCAGCGGCAGCTTGTCGCCCTCGATCAGCGTCTGCACGGTGCGCAGATCGGTGAACGGCACGATCACGGCCGCCTCCGACTTGCTCGCGTCGTACTTCAGGTCATCCAGCGTCCAAGCGAGTTTCTGGACCAGTCCGGTGGCCTCGACGTGGTCGAGGTTCATCTTCCAGTTGCCGGCCATGATGGGCGTGCGCGCCATGTCAGTTGCCTTCCTCGAGCACCGCGATGCCCGGCAGTTCTTTGCCTTCCAGGTACTCCAGCGAGGCGCCTCCGCCCGTGGAGATGTGCCCGAAGGCACTATCGTCGTGACCGAGTTCGCGCACCGCCGCGGCGGAGTCGCCACCGCCGACGACGCTCAGGCCGTCGACCTCGGTGAGCGCCTGTGCCACAGCCGCCGTGCCGCCGGCCAGCTCGGCGATCTCGAACACGCCCATCGGGCCGTTCCAGACCACCGTCTTCGCCGCCTTGATCGCGTCGGCGAACAGCTTCTCGGATTCGGGGCCGATGTCGAGGCCCATCTTGTCCGCGGGGATCGCGTCGGCGGCGACCACCTCGACCGCACCGTCGACGGTGCGGGCCGCGAAGTCCATGCCGGAGGCCACCCGGACGTCGACCGGCAGCAGGATCTGCTTGCCCTCGGCCGCAGCGGTGGCCAGGTAGCCCTTGCAGGTCTCGATGCTGGCCTCGTCGAGCAGGGAGGCACCGATCTGGTAGCCCTGGGCGGCCAGGAACGTGTACGCCATGCCGCCGCCGATCACCAGGGTGTCGGCCAGCTTCAGCAGGTTCTCGATGACCGCCAGCTTGTCGGCCACCTTCGCGCCGCCCAGCACGACCACGAACGGCCGGTCGGGGTCGGAGAGCACCTTGGAGAAGACGTCGACCTCCTTCTTCACCAGGGTGCCGGCGGCGTGCGGCAGCAGCTTGGCCACGTCGTAGACGCTGGCCTGCTTCCGATGCACCACACCGAATCCGTCGGAGACGAAGACGTCGGCCAGCGCGGCCCACTTCTGCGCCAGCGCCTCGCGCTCGGCGTCGACCTTGGAGGTCTCCCCCGGCTCGAAGCGGACGTTCTCGAGCAGCGCGATCTCGCCGTCGGCCAAGCCGGCGACGGTCGCTTCGGCGCCCGGCCCGGCGGTGTCGGAGGCGAGTTTGACCTCTGCTCCGATCAGCTCGCCGAGCCGCTTCGCCGCGGGGGCCACCGAGTACTTCGGCTCGGGGGCACCCTTGGGTCGGCCGAGGTGAGCCAGCACGATGACCTTCGCGCCGGCGTCCTTCAGTTGGGTCAGGGTCGGCAGCGCCGCCCGGATCCGACCGTCGTCGGTGATCGTGTCGCCGTCGAGCGGGACGTTGAAGTCGCAGCGGATGAGTACCCGCTTGCCCTTCAGATCACCAAGATCCTGTACTGACTTCACCTTCGGCCTCTCCTGTGACTATCTATCGGGTGATTACCGGACTCAGAGCTTCGAGCCGACCAGGACGGTCAGGTCGACGAGGCGGTTGGAGTAGCCCCACTCGTTGTCGTACCAGCCGACGACCTTGACCTGATCGCCGATCACCTTGGTCAGCCCGGCATCGAAGATGCAGGAGTGCGGATCGGTCTCGATGTCCTTGGACACGATCGGATCCTCGGTGTAGGCCAGGATGCCCTTCAGCGGGCCCTCGGCGGCGGCCTTGATGGCGGCGTTGATCTCCTCGACGGAGGTCTCCTTGCCGGCCTGGAAGGTCAGGTCGGTGGCCGAGCCGGTGGGGACCGGAACCCGCAGTGCGTAGCCGTCGAACTTGCCCTTGAGCTCCGGCAGCACCAGGGCCACGGCAGCGGCGGCACCGGTCTTGGTCGGCACGATGTTCAGGGCGGCGTTGCGCGAGCGACGCAGGTCGCTGTGCGGGCCGTCCTGCAGGTTCTGATCGGCGGTGTAGGCGTGCACCGTGGTCATCAGGCCACGGACGATGCCGACGGTGTCGTTCAGCACCTTGGCCATCGGGGCCAGGCAGTTGGTGGTGCAGGACGCGTTGGAGATGACGTTGTCGGTCTCGGGGTTGTAGTCACCCTCGTTGACACCGACGACCACCGTGATGTCCTCGTTCTTCGCCGGAGCGGAGATGATGACCTTCTTGGCGCCGGCCTCGATGTGGGCCTTGGCCTTGTTGGCGTCGGTGAAGAAGCCGGTGGACTCGATCACGACATCGGCGCCGATCTCGCCCCAGGGCAGGTTCTTCGGGTCACGCTCGGCGTAGGCCATGATCTTGTGGCCGTCGACCGTGATCGACTCGTCGTCGTAGCTGATCTCGCCGGGGAAGCGGCCCAGGATCGAGTCGTACTTCAGCAGGTGGGCCAGCGTCTTGTTGTCGGTCAGGTCGTTGACGCCGACGACCTCGATGTCGGCTCCGGACGCCGTCAGCGCACGGAAGAAGTTCCGGCCGATGCGACCGAAACCGTTGATACCAACCTTCACCGTCATGTGATGGTTCCCCTTCGTTGAGTTTTTGCCCGCTTCTCAGGCACAGGCAAGGGTGGACGGGGCCCACTCTATAGAAAAAGGCCTCCGTAGGAAGGAGTTCCGGAAACCGGGTATCGGAGGCTGAACAAAGCATATGAACCGAAGGTGAACACAGGATGTGCCCACACGATCCGGGACCACCGCGTGGGCCGGCTGGACCCACCTGCCGGGCCGGTCGCGCTCACCGCGCGAGCGGAACGGAGCGGCCGTGGACTCAGTCGTTGTCCTCGAGCATCTCGCGGGACAGATTGGCCTCGGTGCCCGGGATCCCCAGCTCGGCTGCGCGCTTGTCCGCGGTCGCCAGCAATCGCCGGATGCGGCCGGCGACCGCGTCCTTGGTGAGCGGCGGCTGATGCAGCTGGCCGAGCTCCTCCAGCGAGGCCTGCTTGTTCTCCAGCCGGAGCAGGCCGGCCACCTTCAGGTGCTCCGGAATGTCGTCGCCGAGAATCTCCAGGGCGCGCTCGACCCGGGCGCCGGCGGCCACCGCGGCGCGCGCGGAACGGCGCAGATTGGCGTCGTCGAAGTTCGCCAGCCGGTTGGCCGAAGCCCGCACCTCACGCCGGATCCGACGCTCCTCCCAGGCCAGCAGCGACTGGTGGGCACCGAGCCGGGTCAGCATGGCCGCGATCGCGTCGCCGTCGCGGATCACCACCCGGTCGACCCCGCGCACCTCACGTGCCTTGGCCGAGATGCCGAGCCGCCGGGCGGCACCGACCAGTGCCAGCGCCGCCTCCGAACCGGGGCAGGTGATCTCCATCGCCATCGAACGGCCGGGCTCGGTCAACGAGCCGTGGGCCAGGAAGGCACCCCGCCAGCCGGCCACCGAGACGTCCAGGCCGCCGCTGACGATGGCCGCGGGCAGGCCGCGCACCGGGCGTCCACGATTGTCGATCAGGCCGGTCTGCCGGGCCAGCGATTCACCGTCACGGATCAGCCGGACGATGTAGCGGGTGCCGCGACGCAGTCCGGACGAGGTGACCACCACGAACTCGGAGTTGAAACCGAACAGCTCGGCGATCGCCGTCCGCAGCCGGCGGGCGGCACCACCGGTGTCGAGTTCCGCCTCGACCACGATCCGGCCGCCGGCCAGGTGCAGCCCGCCGGCGAAACGCAGGATGGCCGCCACCTCGGCGCGGCGGCAGGCCGGCTTGGTCACCGGCACCGTGGCCAGCTCCGCCTTGACCTGCTGCGTCATTGCCATGGATTCGTCCTTAGAGGTTCGGGGGTGGTGCGACCTGGTCGGTCGTTACTGCATGAGTTCGGCGTAGACGGCGGCCAGCCGGTGGTGATCGTGCCTCGGGGTGCCGTCGCGCATCCGTACATTCTCCACCACGAGACGGGCGCCGAGGGAGCGGGCGAAGCGTTCCAACGGCGGATCGTCGGCGGCGAAGCTCGGGTCGACGATCACCGCGTCGAGCCGCAGCGCCGGGCAGTGGTCGGCGAGCACCTCCAGATGCCGGGACGCGGGAAAGCCGTCCGTCTCGTCGGCGGGCACCAGATTCATGGTCAGGATGCGCTGCGCCCTGGTCGACGTGATGGCGTCGGCCAGCTCGGGCACCAGCAGGTGCGGAATCACCGAGGTGAACCAGGAGCCGGGGCCGAGCACGATGTGGTCGGCCTCCAGCACGCTCTGCACCGATTCCCGCCGTGCCGGCGGATCGGACGGCACCAGCCGTACGGCGCGGACGTCGCCGCGGGTCTTGGCCACCGTCGCCTGCCCGCGGAGCACGGCGAGGTCGTCCGGACGCTCGGGGTCGGAGCCCACCACGTCGGCCTCGATCATCAGCGGAACCGCGGCCATCGGCAGCACCCGGCCCTGGATGCGCAGCAGTGCGCCCACCATGTCGAGGCCGGCGACCGGGTCCTCCAGCCGCTGCCACAGCCCGGCGATCAGCAGGTTGCCGATAGCGTGCCCGGCCAGCGGCCCCTCACCGCTGAACCGGGACTGCAGCACGTCTGCCCACGTCCGGCCCAGATCGTCGTCGGCGCACAGCGCGGCCAGCGCCATCCGCAGGTCGCCCGGCGGCAGGATGTCGAACTCGGCGCGCAGCCGTCCGGAGGAGCCGCCGTCGTCGGCGACGGTGACCACCGCGGTGAGGTGCGGCGTCACGTAGCGCAACGCACTCAACGCGCCGTACAGCCCGTGCCCGCCGCCGAAGGCGACCACGGACGGCGCCCGCCTCAGCCCACTCATTCCTTACCCAGATCTCGATGGATGACCTGGCTCGCGACCCCGCGCTGCTGCAGCCGCTTGGACAGCTCCACGGCCATCGCGGTGCTGCGGTGCTTGCCGCCGGTGCAGCCGACACCGACCGTGGCGAGCCGCTTGCCCTCGCGCAGATAGCCGGGCTTCACCAGGGCCAGCAGGTCGGTGACGTGGCCGAGGAAGTCGTCGGCGCCGTCCTGGCCGAGCACATAGCTCGAGACCGCCTGCGACAGGCCGGTCTGCGGCCGCAGGTCGGGCACCCAATGCGGGTTGGGCAGGAAGCGCACGTCGAACACCATGTCGGCGTCGATCGGGATGCCGTTCTTGAACCCGAACGACATGACGGTGACCAGCAGGTCGGCGTTCTCGTCGGAACCGAACGCGTGTGCCACCCGGTCGGACAGCTGGTGCACGTTGAGGTTCGAGGTGTCGATCACCATGTCGGCCGAGGCACGCAGGCTGGCCAACAGCTGCCGCTCCTTGTGGGCACCGTCGAGCAGCCCGCCCTCGCCCTGCAGCGGCAACGGCCGGCGCACCGATTCCTGGCGTCGGACGATGGCCGCGTCGTCGGCGTCCAGGAACAGGATCTGAGGCACCACACCCGCCTGTCCCAGGGCGTCGAAGACGGACGGGATCTGCTGGAAGGCCGACCGGGTGCGGACGTCGAGGCCGACCGCCACCTTGGTGAAGTCACGTTCCTTGGCGATCTGCACCATGCCGGGCAGCAGCTGGGGCGGCAGGTTGTCGACCACGTACCAGCCCAGATCCTCCAGGGTGTGGCACGCCGTGCGGCGACCGGCACCGGACATGCCGGTGACGATCACGAAGCGGAGCGCGGAGGCGGGTGTGCTCATGGTGGGAGATTATCCCCGATCCGCGGACGGCGCCGCAGCGGGTCCTGAGTCCAGCACCTCGCCCGTGGTGAGGTTCACCGCCTCGGGAACCGGGCCGGCGAGCGCCTCGACGATCGCGGCGGCGAGGCGGGGCCCGATGCCCGGAACCACCGCCAGTTCCTCGGGTGTCGCCGCGCGCAGCTTCCGCAGTGAACCGAAGTGCTTCAGCAGCGTCTTGCGCCGCACCTCACCCAGGCCGGGGACGGCGTCCAGCACCGACTCGACCATCGAGGCGCTGCGGCGTCCGCGATGGTGGGTGATGGCGAACCGGTGCGCCTCATCACGGACCCGCTGCAGCAGGTAGAGGCCCTCGCTGGTCCGCGGCAGGATGAGCGGGAACTCGTCGTCGGGCACCCACACCTCTTCGAGCCGCTTCGCCAGCCCGATCACCGCCACGTCGTCGATGCCGAGTTCGTTCAGCGCCCGGACTGCGGCGGCGACCTGCGGGGCCCCGCCGTCGACCACCACCAATCCCGGCGCGTAGGCGAATTTGCGGGCCGCGCCCGTTGTCGGATCGACCAGCAGCGGGCCCTCATCGGACGGCTGGGTCTGCTCGTCGAGGTAGCGGCGGAACCGCCGGGTGATCACCTCGTGGATCGCCGCCACGTCGTTGGAGCCGTCGATGCCGCGGATCACGAACCGCCGGTAGTCGCTCTTGCGGGCCAGGCCGTCCTCGAAGACCACCATGGACGCCACGATCTCGGTGCCCTGCAGGTGCGAGACGTCGTAGCACTCGATCCGCAGCGGCACCGTGGGTAGCGCGAGCGCCTGCTGGATCTCTTCCAGGGCCTGGTTACGGGTGGACAGGTCGCTGGCCCGCCGGGTCTTGTGCAGCGCCAACGCCTCGGCCGCATTGCGGGCCACCGTCTCCATCAGGGTCTTCTTGTCGCCGCGCCGCGGGGTGCGGATGATCACCCGCGAGCCCCGCGATTCGGTCAGCAGCTCGGCGATCAGGCCCGCGGTGGACGGCACCTCGGGGACCAGGATCTCCGGCGGCACCTCGGTGCCGTCGACGTCGGAGTACAGCTGCAGCAGGAAGGTTTCGATCAGGCCGGGGGTCTCGGTGTCGTCGGTGCGGTCGGCCACCCAGGCGCGCTGGCCGCGGACGCGTCCGTCGCGGACGTGGAAGATCTGGACGGCGACCTCCAGCGGATCCTCGGCCAGCGCGATCACGTCGGCGTCGGTGCCGTCGCCGAGCACGATCGCGTTCGAGTCGGTGGCCTGGCGCAGCGCGTGCAGCTGATCGCGCAGCACCGCCGCCTTCTCGAACTCGAGGTTGTCGGACGCCTCCTGCATCTGCCGCTCCAGGCGCTTCAGCAACACATTCGTGCGGCCGGCGAGGAAGTCGCAGACGTCCTGGGCGAGCGCGCGATGCTCGTCCGGGCCGATCCGGCCGACGCACGGCGCGGCGCACTTGCCGATGTAGCCGAGCAGACACGGCCGTCCGGACGCCGCCGCCGAGCGGAAGACACCGTTGGTGCAGGACCGCATCGGGAAGGCCCGCAGCAGCGGGTCGAGCGTCTCGCGAATCGCCCAGGCGTGCGCGTAGGGACCGAAGTAGCGGGTGCCCTTGCGCTTCTTGCCGCGGCCCACGAATACCCGCGGGAACTCCTCCGACCAGGTCACCGCCATCCACGGATAGGACTTGTCGTCGCGGTACTTCACGTTGAACCGCGGGTCGTGCTGCTTGATCCAGGTGTA
>NZ_JAPUED010000104.1 GCF_027492755.1 Micropruina sp.
GGACGGTTCTGCAGCACCACATCGCGCACCTTGCCCACCTGGTCGCCACTGGCGTCCAGCATCGGCAGTCCCTTGATCCGGGACACGAAGATCGACGAGCTGGTCACCCTGGGAGGTTAGCGCCTCACCCCCGCTGCGGCCGACCCTCGGACGCCGCTTCCCGGCGAAGTCGACGAGTCAGTGCGACTCAGGTGGCTTCGACGTCGAAGGGCGGTAGCGGCCGTTCAGCCGCGGGCACCTCCGGTTCGGCCTCGGGCACCGCGTCCGGGGCCCCGGTGATCGCGTCGTCCAGACTGGTCCGCGCACCGCGCATCTCGGCCGCCACCGAGTCGAGTTCCGCGGTGGCGTCCGGGCCCAGATGCTTGGCGACGAACGCCTTCGGGTTCAGATCGGAGAGTTGCAGATTCGCATACTCGGGCCCCAGTTCCTCGCGCAACCGGCCTTGGGCATCGTTCGCGATACGCCGGACGTAGTGCAACACCCGGGCGGTCTTGCGGGCCAGTTCAGGCAGCTTCTCGGGCCCGAACAGGACGATGGCCAACACGAGCAGCAGAACAATCTCGCTCGCGTTGAAATCCATGGCTCACAGGGTAGTGCGAACTGCCCGCACGACCGTTCCCGGTCAGAGACCGGCTGCGTCCAGGATCGCCACGAAGGCGGCCTTCTGCTCGGCCGAGGCCGGCAGCAGCGGAGCACGCAGCACGGCCCGGCGGAAGCCGCGCGCCTCGAGACCGGCCTTCACCAGCATGCAGCCCTGGGTGGCGAACACCCCGGTGAACACCGGCAACAGCGCGGCGTTGTCGACGATGGCGCCGGCCAGGTCACCGGCCAGGAACTTCTCGATCATCACCTTCGCCCGGGCACCGGTGAAATGGGTCGAGGTGCCGACCACGCCGACCCCGCCGACGGCCAGCAGCGGCAGGGTGAGGGCGTCGTCGCCGGAGTAGTAGTGCAGCCCGGTCGCGGCGATCACGGTGGCCGAGGCGACCAGGTCGCCCTTGGCGTCCTTGACCGCGACGATCCGCGGATGGCCGGCCAGTTCGATCAGGGTGGCCGTCTGGATCGGGACGCCGGCCCGGTGCGGGATGTCGTACAGCATCATCGGCAGCTCGGTGGCGTCCGCGACCGCTCGGAAGTGGGCCGCGATCGCGTCCTGCGGGGGCTTGGAGTAGTAGGGGGTCACCACCAGCAGACCGGACGCCCCGGCGTCCGCGGCCTGCCGGGCCAGTTCGATGGTGTGCCGGGTGTCGTTGCTGCCGACCCCGGCGACCACCTGGGCACGGTCGCCGATCTCGTCCACCACGGCGGCGACAAGTTCGGCCTTCTCGGCGTCGGTGGTGGTCGGCGATTCACCGGTGGTGCCGTTGATCACCAGGGCGTCGTTGTGCTGCACATCCACCAGGTGGGCGGCGAGCTTTCGGGCCTCTGCCAGGTCGACCGTGCCGTCCGGGTGGAACGGGGTGACCATCGCGGTGAGCAGGCGGCCGAAGACAGGCTGGGACATGGCCGCAGTGTAACGGCGTCCCACCCGGGGCGCCCGTACCCGCACCTGCCGGCAGTGCTTCGATAGGCTGACCCTGTGAGTCCTGCATCGCGCTCAGCCAAGGCTGCCACCCCGTCTCCGTCCTGGGCATTCTCGGAGTCGTTCGTTCCCGACGACGACACCATGCGGCTGGCCCGCGCCGCGAGCCGCCAACTGGCCCTGACACCGGCCAGCCAGGGCGTCACCTCGGCGCTCACCTTCTTCGCCCGGCTGATCAGCGCGCGGGCGGTGGTCGAGATCGGCACCGGCGCCGGCGTTTCGGGTCTGGCCCTGCTGCGCGGCATGGCCTCCGACGGCATCCTCACCTCGATCGACCTGGAGACCGAGCATCAGGTGGCCGCGCGGCAGATCTTCGCCGCCGAAGGCGTCCCGCCCCGGCGCGCCCGGCTGATCGCCGGTTCGGCGCTCAACGTGCTGCCCAAGCTGAGTGACGGCGCCTACGACATGGTGGTCGTCGACGGCGACCCGCTGGAGTTCGTCGAGTACGTCGACCAGTCGCAGCGGCTGCTCCGCAGCGGCGGCCTGCTGGTGCTGCATCACGCCTTGTGGAAGGGCCTCCTCGCCGAGGAAACCAACGAGGACGACGAGACCCTGATCATTCGCGAAGCGCTGCAGGCCGTCCGCGACATGGAGGGCTTCACCGCCACCCTGCTGCCCGTCGGCGACGGCCTCCTGGTCGCCGTCAAGGCCTGAGCCTCCTCCCCTTCCGGCCGTCCGGCCCCTCAAGCCCTCCCTAACTAGTTCTGCCCTCCCACATGCGGGAGGGCAGAACTAGTTAGGGAGGGCTTTGTGCGTCGCGGGAGCCGCTCGGACGCCGGAACGGCCGGCCCGGGGGTCCGGGCCGGCCGTCGGGCACTGCTGGGAGTCGGTTACGGGCTGGGGATCGGGAAGCTCTTCGGCACCACGGTCACGCCGTCCTCGACGAAGAAGCCGCGCGCCTTGTCGTGCTCGGGGTCGACGCCGATCTCGACGCCGTCCGGCACGTGCACGTTCTTGTCCAGGATGGCCCGCCGGACGACCGCGTTGCGACCGATCCGGCAGCCCGGGAAGACGATCGACTCTTCGACCTTGGCCCACTTGTCGACGACCACGTTCGGCGACAGCACCGAGCGGTCGACGTCGCCGCCGGAGATGATGCAACCGGCGCTGACGATGGAGTCCTCGGCGTTGCCGCGCAGGGTGAACTTGGCACCCGGAGCCTGCACCTGCTCGGTGAACATCGGCCACTTGCGGTTGTACAGGTTGAAGTCGGGATCGACCGAGATCAGGTCCATGTGGGCGGCGTGGTAGGCCTGGATGGTACCTACGTCGCGCCAGTAGTTGATGTCGCGTTCGGTGGCACCCGGCACCTCGTTGCGGGTGAAGTCGTACACCCCGGCACGGCCGGCATTGACGAAGTCGGGGACGATGTTGCCGCCCATGTCGTGCTTGGTGTCGGACGCGGCATCGTCATTGAGCGCCTCGACGAACGCCTTGCGGGTGAACACGTAGTTGCCCATCGACGCGAACGACTCCTCCGGGCTGTCGGGCAGCCCGGGCGGATCGGCCGGCTTCTCCAGGAAGCTCTTGATCTTGGCGTTCGCGTCGGCGTCGATGACGCCGAATGCGGTCGCCTCCTGACGCGGCACCCGGATGCCCGCCACGGTGCAGTCCAGCCCGGAGTTGATGTGCGCCTGCAGCATCTGCGAGACGTCCATCCGGTAGATGTTGTCCGCGCCGAACACCACGACGTAGTCGGGATCTTCGTCGTTGATCAGGTTCATCGACTGGTAGATGGCGTCCGCACTGCCCTGGAACCACTGCTTGCCGGTGCGCTGCTGCGCCGGCACCGAGGTCACATAGCTGCCCAGCATCGGCGACAGCCGCCAGGTGACGGCGATGTGCCGGTCGAGGGAGTGCGACTTGTACTGGGTCAGCACGCAGATCTTGGTCAGGTCGGAGTTGACGAGGTTGGAGAGGACGAAGTCGATCAGCCGGTAGGTGCCACCGAAGGGCACCGCAGGTTTGGCTCGATCGGCCGTGAGTGGCATCAGGCGCTTGCCCTCACCGCCCGCCAGGACGATGGAGAGAACGGTCGGGTTGCTCATGATCCGAACATAGAGCCCCCCGCACCTGTGGGACAGTCCCACGGAGGAAATTCTCAGGCGAGTCGCGCGCCCACGGCGTCCGGGCTACGGAACATTCGGCGCTCGAGTGTCCCGGCAGCGGCTCAGCCCCTCCCCTGGTGCGGGCTCGGTGTGCAACGATCCCTGCATGTCACTGCGTGTATCCATCCTCACTCGTGAGTATCCGCCGCACATCTACGGGGGCGCCGGCGTCCACGTCGGTCAGCTGGTCCCGCAACTACGCAAGTTCACCGAGTCCGTCGACGTCCAATGCATGGGAGAGCCGCGCGAAGGTGCGACGGCACATGCCGAGGACTACCCGGCCGGTGCCAACGCCGCCCTGCGCGTCCTGGGCGCCGACGTCTCGATGGCAGCCGCCATCCCCGAGGTCGACGTCATCCATTCGCACACCTGGTACGCCCAGTTCGCCGGTATCGTCGCCGGCCACTTCCAGGACGTGCCGCACGTCGTCACCGCGCACTCGCTGGAGCCCGACCGCCCCTGGAAGGTCGAGCAGTTGGGCGGCGGCTACCGGGTCAGCTCGTGGATCGAGAAGACCGCCTTCACCCAGGCCGACGCCGTGATCGCGGTGTCGGCGGCGATGATCACCAATATCAGCAACGCCTACCCGTCGATCGATCCGGCCCGCATCCATGTGGTCAAGAACGGCATCGATCCCGAAGAGTTCAAGCCGGACGCCAACACCGACGTGATCGACTCCCTCGGCGTCGACCGCGACAAGCCGATCGTCACCTTCGTCGGCAGGATCACCCGGCAGAAGGGCCTCATCCACCTGGTCCGGGCCGCTCAGCAGTTCGACCCCGACACCCAGGTGCTGCTGCTCGCCGGCGCTCCTGACACGCCGGAGATCGCCGCCGAGTTCGACGGCGCCTTCGCCGAGCTGAACAAGACCCGCAGCGGCGTGAAGTGGGTGCAGGAGATGCTGCCCCGCGCCGCGGTGCGCCAGGTGCTGACCCATTCCACGCTGTTCGCCTGCCCCTCGATCTACGAGCCGCTGGGCATCGTGAACCTGGAGGCGATGGCCTGTGAGATCCCGGTGGTGGCCTCGGCCGTCGGCGGCATCCCCGAGGTGGTCGTCGACGGCGAGACCGGCCTGCTGGTGCCCTACGACCCGGCCCAGGCCGGCGACCCGGAGTTCGTGAAGGACTTCGAGGCGAAGTTCGCCGAGAACGTCAACACGCTCACCCGCGATCGCGACCGGGCGCGCCAGATGGGCCTGGCCGGACGCCAGCGCTGCATCGACGAGTTCAGCTGGGAGAAGATCGCCCAGGAGACCGTGGAGGTCTACGAGAAGGCGATCGCCACCCACAACAGCTGACAGCTGCTCCGACACGACGAAGGCCCCCGGAAGATCCGAGGGCCTTCGTCATTGGCTTGGAAAGCGGCGCGCTCAGGCAGGGTTGACGACACCCGTCAGTGCTTCGAGGAGCTCGGCCGCCTCGGCCGCGTTCATCTCGATGACCAAACGTCCGCCGCCCTCGGCCGGGATTCGCATGGCGATCACGCGCCCTTCCTTGGCCACCTCGATGGGCCCGTCACCGGTCCGCGGCTTCATTGCTGCCATTGCTCACCCTCGTTCTAGTTGGGGACTTACGGGGCCATTATTCCAGAACCCCGTCGCGGTTGCCCGGAAGCTGCCCTAGCCTGCTCACCTATCGCCGGCAACGAATCGGTCCGGACGGCTGCTCGACCCGCGCCCGGGCGCGGTCAGCGCCGCTGGTCGCTCTCACCCGCCGGACGGAAGAACGCGGGGCGCTCGTCGTCGGAGCCGATCGGTACCTGCGACGCCGCAGGATCGGGATCGGCGTCCGGGACGATGTCAGCACGGGGCGCTAGAGGCTCCGTCTCAGCGGTTGGTACGACCGTCTCAGTCGGGGTGAACGCGGGGGCCGCGGCTGCGGTCTCGGCACCGGCCGATGGGACGTCCGGTGCCCGAGGGGGCAGCTGCGTCCGGGAAGGTGCCGCGTCGAGTTGCCGGGCCAGCCGGTCGAGCAGGCCGTCCACCTGGTCCATCGAATAGCCGCGCGGGACGACCGCGAACCGCAGGGCGCGCAGGTCGTCACCGGTGACCACCCCGGTCGGCACATGCGGACGCGGCGTGTCGGTCACCGTCCCGGGCAGTTCACCCAGCCGTCCGGACGCCGCCACGGCCGCCAGGCCGAGAACCGCCACGGCGATCATCCACAACACCCATTCCATCTCCATGCCTCCGGTCAGGTTCCGTTGCCGGTCGCACCCGCGCCGGTCACCCAACGGATCGCCTCGTCGACGTTGTCGGTGACCATCACCAGGTCGAGATCCACCTCTGAGACGTATCCACCGGCCAGCACCGAGGAGCGGATCCAGTCCAGCAGCGGCTGCCAGAACTCGGTGCCGAACAAGACGATCGGGAACGAGGTGACCTTACGGGTCTGCACCAGTGTCAGCGCCTCGAACAGCTCGTCGAAGGTGCCGAATCCACCCGGCATCACGATGAACCCCTGGGAGTACTTGAGGAACATCACCTTGCGGGCGAAGAAGTAGCGGAAGTTGATGCCGAGGGTGACGTGCTTGTTCAGCGACTGCTCGAACGGCAACTCGATGCCGAGCCCGACCGACACCCCGCCCGCTTGTGCGGCGCCCTTGTTGACCGCCTCCATGATGCCCGGACCGCCGCCGGTGATCGCGCTGTAGCCGGCGTGCGCCAGGCCGCGTCCGATCTCAACCCCGGCCTGCCAGACCGGGCTGGCCTTCGGCGTCCGCGCCGAGCCGAAGACGCCGATCGCCGGACCGAGTTCGGCGAGGGTGCTGAAGCCCTCGACGAACTCAGCCTGAATGCGCAGGATGCGCCATTGGTCGCTGTGGATCCAGCCCGCGTCGCCCTTGCCGGCCAGCAGCCGCTGATCGGTGGTGGTCGGTTGAACCTGCCCCTCACGCCGGATCACCGGGCCCTGGGTGCGCGTGCGCTTGCTCACGCCCGCCAGCGTAGTGGGGGCGCTTCGTCAGCGGCCCCAGGATTCCATCGCGTCGGTGTTCAATGCCCGGCCCAGAGCCGCCACCCGGGCCTGATCGGGCAACAGGTAGCTCAAGCCCGCGTCCGTCACGCCCGCGCCGGCAGTCGGCAGCTTGATCGTCTCCGGACGTTGCTGGGTGGACAGCAGCCGCACGTCGACGAAGAGTTCGACCAGGGCACGGGCGTCCAGCCCGGAGTCCACCACGATGTCGCCGGCCAGCTGATCGAGCACCGCCTTCACCGTTCCCGGGTTGAGCAGCGCCTTGCTGGTCAGCAGCCGTTCGACGATGCCCTGCAGGACCAGCCGCTGGCTCTCCTCACGATCGATACCGCCGATGTTGGTGTCGTCCTGACGGACGAAGGCCAGCGCGCCCGGGCCGGTGAGGGTGATCGGGCCACGTACGAAGGTGTACTCACCGGTGGTTGCCTGGACCGGGTTGTTGACCGGCACCCCTCCCAGCATGTCGATCAGCCGGGACATGCCCTCCAGCCGGGTCAGTGCGACGTGATCGATCCGGATGCCGAGCAGGCTCTCCACGGACTGGACGACCGACGCGGGCCCGCCGTCGGTGTAACGGCGACTCAGCCGCTGTCTGCTGCCGTCGACAGAGGTCACCATCAGGTTGCGCGGCAACGAGACGACGTCCACCCGCTCACGGGCGCTGTCGATGTGCACCACCAGCAGGACGGTGGCGGAGGCTCGCGGCTGCTGCCCGTCGTCACCGACCAGCAGCAGGTTGAGCGATCCCGGTGCCCCGGGGCTGCCGGCCGCGTCCCGCACGGGCAGCAGCGACGGGCTGCGGTGGATGCCGGAGGCCGACAGCCAGAGCGACCCGACGGCCGCACCCGCGACGATGATCACGGCGAGAAGGCACGCGAGCACACCGGTGCCCACGCGCAGGAACATCCGGACGCCGCGGCTGCGCGGGCGCGTCCGGGAATAGGCAAGTAGGTCGCTGATGGTCCGATCCCCCCGGCCGGCTCATGCACAATGCGCCGCGGTTTCCCTCCCGAAGAAACCGTCGGCGAGAAATCAGCGTACATGGCGCCGGATCGCTGACCGGCGACTGCCGGCCGATCGGGCAATCCACGCTCAACTGAGCCAGCGCAGCACCGCGTCGTGGCAGGTGACCAGATCGGACACCGGGCAGAACTCGTCGTCGGCGTGCGCCTTGGACGGGTCACCGGGCCCGAAATTGACCGCCGGAATGCCGAGGGCGGAGAACCGGGCGACGTCGGTCCAGCCGAATTTGGCGGACGGCTCGCCACCGACGGCGGCCAGGAAAGCGGCCGCGGCCGGACGGTCCAGGCCGGGTCGGGCGCCCGCGGCCGCATCGGTGAAGGTCAGTTCGTAGCCGTCCAGAACCTCGCGGCAGTACTGCTGCGCCTCCTCGACGCTGCGGTGCGGCGCGAACCGGTAGTTGACCGTGATCGTGCAGCGGTCGGGAATCACATTGCCGGCGATGCCACCCTCGATGGCGACCGCGTTGAGCCCCTCGTGGTAGCGCAGCCCGTCGACCTCGGGTTGCTCGGGGACGTGGGCGGCGAGCCGGGCCAGCACGTCGGTCGCGTCGTGAATGGCGTTGTGCCCCATCCAGGCGCGGGCCGAATGGGCGGCGCGTCCGGTGGTGGTGACGCTGAACCGCAGCGTGCCCTGACAACCGCCCTCGACGCGGGCGCTGGTCGGCTCCATCAGAACGGCGAAGTCACCCGCCAGCAGTTCGGGACGGGTGGCAGCGATCCGGGTCAGTGAGTTGGCCGCCGACTCGACCTCCTCGTGGTCGTAGAAGATCCAGGTGAGGTCACTGGACGGCGCCTCGAGTGCGACCGCGGCGGCCAGCATGACCGCCACGCCACCTTTCATGTCACAGCTGCCGCGGCCGTAGATCAGGTCACCCTCGCGCCAGGACGGCAGATTGCCGGCGAGCGGAACGGTGTCGAGGTGTCCCGCGATGACGACTCGCTCGGGCCGGCCGAGCGCCGTCCGGGCGATCACGGTGTCGCCGTCGCGCAGCACGCTCAGGTGCGCGCAGCCGCGCAGTTCTCGTTCGATCTGGTCGGCGAGTTCGCGCTCGTTCCCGCTGACCGATTCGATGTCGACGATCGCACGGAACAGCGCGACCAGGTCGCCGCGGGCATCGAGGGTCATGGGCTGAGCGTAGCGAGGGACGCCGACGTTTCTCGTTCCCCCTGGTGCCGCGAGCAGGGGCCGGCCGGCGGTCGATCCGGTCGGCCGAACTGTCGGAGAGCCCCGCTAGGCTGGCCGCCATGACCGACACCCGCTCAGCCTGGGGCTGGGGCCTGGCCTCCATCCACTCCTCCGGACAGGTGCTCGACACCTGGTTCCCCGACCCGCAGCTCGGCTCCCCCGCCGGTGCCGCCGCCCCGGAACAGCTGACGGCGGCGCAGTCCGACGACGCCGAGCGCGGCGTCCGCACCGAGACCGTGCTGGTCGAGATCGACCTGGACGCCGCCCCGGCATCCACCCCGGACGCCTACCTGCGGCTGCACCTGCTGAGCGCGCGGTTGGTCCGCCCCCGCGAGCTGAATCTGGACGGCATCTTCGGCGTCCTGCCCAACGTGGTCTGGACCTCGGCCGGTCCCTGTGCGGTGGAGGGTTTCGAGCAGGTCCGGGCCGCACTTCGCCTCGGCCGGGGGCAGCTCACCGTCTTCGGTGTCGACAAATTCCCTCGAATGGTCGACTACGTGGTGCCCTCCGGGGTACGGATCGCGGACGCCGACCGGGTCCGCCTGGGTGCGCATCTGGCGTCCGGTACGACGGTGATGCACGAAGGGTTTGTGAACTTCAACGCCGGCACGCTCGGCGCCTCGATGGTCGAGGGCCGGATCTCGGCCGGCGTGATCGTCGGTGACGGCAGCGACATCGGCGGCGGGGCGTCCATCATGGGCACACTGTCGGGCGGCGGCAAAGAGATGGTGACGATCGGCGAACGCTGCCTGCTGGGTGCCGAGTCGGGGCTGGGCATCTCGCTCGGCGACGACTGCACCATCGAGGCGGGGCTGTACGTGACGGCCGGCACCAAGGTCACCCTGCCCGACGGCGCCGTGGTCAAGGCCCGCGAGTTGTCCGGGCGGTCGGGCCTGCTGTTCCTGCGCAACTCACTGACCGGGGCCGTCCAGGTGCGCCCGAAGGCCGGCAGCACTTTCGAGTTGAACGCTGCTCTGCACGCGAACTGATGCGCCCCCGCTGGTCTCGCCTCGCCCTGGTGGCGATCGCCCTGCTGGCGATCGTCGGCGGCGTGCTGTGGGGCGGCGCGGTGATCTGGTCGAACGCGACCAAGCAGCCGCTGCCGATGGACGACCAATGCCGCGCCAGTGCCGACGGTGCGAACGTCACGCTCACCCCCGAGCAGGCGGTGAACGCGACGATCATCACGTCGGTGGCACTCAGCCGCGGGTTGCCCGCGCGGGCGGCGACGATCGCGCTGACCACCGCCTATCAGGAGTCGGGCATTCGCAACCTCGACTACGGCCATGCCGACTCGGTCGGGCTGTTCCAGCAACGGCCCAGCCAGGGCTGGGGCACGGTGAAACAGATCATGGATCCGTACTACTCCGCCGGCAAGTTCTACGACGCCCTGGTCCGGGTCAAGAACTGGCGAACGGGCGACATCAACGATGTGGCGCAGGCGGTGCAGCGTTCCGGCCACCCGGACGCCTACCGCAAACATGTCAGCAAGGCGCGGGTGCTCTCCTCGGTGCTGACCGGGAACACCCCGGGCGGGTTCAGCTGCACCATCAACAAGCCTGGCAAGGCCGATCCTGCCGGTACCGCTGCTCTGCTCCGCAAGGCGCTGAAGTCGAAGGTCGAGGTCCGCGCCACCGACGCCGGCGTTGTGGTGTCCGCCAGCAGCGAGAACGTCGCCTGGGCATCGGCGAACCTGGCGATCGCCCATGTCGGTCAGTTCGGCGTTGCCCGGGTCAGCGTCGGCGGCGGCGATTGGGTGCACAGCTCGCACACCCTGGCGTCCTGGTCGGGAATCGGCGGCGGACGCAGCGTGACCATCGGCTTCAAGGCCTAGCCAGCTGCCCGTCGAGCCTCACCGTTGGTCGAGCTTGTCGAGACCAATCCGTCGCAACCGTCATCCCGGGCTCGCCCCGGGATCTCCCTCCGGTCCCCAGCGCCCAGCGTGAGACCTCAGCCGGCAGTGAGGCGCGCCGCCGCGGCAGCGATGCGTTCGTCGGTGGCCGTCAGCCCGACCCGGACGAAGTCGCCCGACTCAGGCCCGTAGAAGTCGCCGGGGGCGACCAGGATGCCGCGCTCGGCGAGCCAATCGACGCTTACCCGGCCCGATTCACCCCGGGTGCACCACAGGTAGAGCGAACCCTCCGAGTGCACCACCCGGAAGCCGGAGGCCTCCAGCGCCGGCCGCAGCAGCGCGCGCCGCCGAAGGTACCGCTCGCGTTGCTCGGCCACATGGTCGCGGTCTCCGAGCAGCGCCACCATCGCCGCCTGGACGGGTGCCGGCACGATGCCACCGGCGTGCTTGCGGAGTTCGCGCAGCCCGCTGACCAGTTCGGCGTCACCGGCCAGGAAACCCGCCCGATAGCCCGCCACGTTGGAGCGCTTGGACAGCGAATGCACTGCCAGCAGCCCCTCCAGCGAACCTTGGTTCACGTCCGGATGCAGCACCGAGACCGGCTCGGCGTCCCAGCCGAACTCGCCGTAACACTCGTCGGAGGCCAGCACGGCCCCGCGTTCACGGCAGTACCGCACCCAAGCGGCCAGCTGATCGGCCGAGAGGATCTCGCCGTGCGGGTTGGCCGGCGAGTTGATCCAGACCAGCCCGGGTCGTAGGTCGGCGATCTGCCCGGGGTCGTCGCAGGGCACCACTTCGGCGCCGACGAGCCGTCCGCCCACTTCGTAGGTCGGGTAGGCGATCCGCGGAATGACGATGGTGTCGCCGGCACCGAGACCCAGCAGATGCGGCAACGCGGCCACGATCTCCTTGGTGCCGATGACCGGCAGCACACCCTCGTCCGCGATCGGCAGGCTGCCCCACCGGTCGGCGAGATAGTCACGGATCGCGGCCCGCAGCGCGGGCGTCCCCCACACCGTCGGATACCCCGGGGCATCGGACGCCTCGGCGAGCGCTCGACGGCCCACCTCGGGGGTGGGATCGACGGGAGTCCCGACTGAAAGGTCGACGATCCCGTCGGGGTGCGCCGAGGCGCGGGCCTTGGCACCCGCCAAGGAGTCCCAGGGGAAATCCGGCAGGCTGCGGTCGCGGAGCTTCACTCGCCCTGCGGCGGCAGCGCGGTCACGACCGGATGATCGGCGTCGATGGGGCCCATCTTCGCCGCGCCACCCGGGGATCCCACGGTGTCGAAGAACTGCACGTTGACGTCGTAGAAGACCTTCTGGTCAGCCGGGACGTCGTCCTCGTAGTAGATGGCCTCGACCGGGCAGACCGGCTCACAGGCGCCGCAGTCGACACACTCGTCCGGCTGGATGTACAACATTCGGTTGCCCTCGTAGATGCAATCCACGGGACATTCCTCCACGCAAGCCAGGTCTTTCACATCGACACAGGGCTGCGTGATGATGTACGTCATCTCGATCCTCTCCGAACCTCGTTGAATCGTGGAACACTCTAGCGTGCACGACTGGGAACAGAGAGGGTGCCCATGGACGCTTTGGACCGTCTGCGGCCCCCGCTCCGGCCGGGCGAACGGGTCAGTTTGCGGCTCACCGAGCCCGCGACGGACCTGATCGGATTCGTGCTCTCGGTGGACCCGCTCACCCTGGAAGACCGGCACGGACGCTCGCATGTGGTGACGCCGGGGACGGTGCTGGCAGCCCGGCGGGTGACGGTGTCGCTGGGACGCGATCCGCGTTCGGCGCCCACCGCGTTGCTGGACGATCTCGCTGCCCGAGCGGGAGTCGCCGGTGAGCCGGAACTGCACCGGATCAGCGACCTATTGGCCGGATGCAGCCCACCCGCCGAGGTGTTCGCCGGACGCGGCGAGTGGTCGGACGGCGGCCTACGGGCCCGGATCGAGGGCGAGTGGCTGACCACGAACGTCACCGATCACGAACTACTGGTGGCACTCGCCTGGTGGGCCACCCGGCAGAACGCCCGCAGCATCCAGGTGCGCCGCTGAACCTCGCGCCGGTTGGTCAAGCCTGTCAGGGCCAGGTGGGACGCGGGGACGGTTCTTTTCGTTCCAACTCTGGAACGCGGGGACGGTTCTTTTCGTTCCACTTCCAGGCCACGTGGACCGAAGGGACGGTTCTTTCGTTCCACTTTTGGCCGTGCTCGCCAAGGTGCCTCGTGCGCTGCCGATCTGGAGTCACTCGTCCGACGGAAGCCTCTGGCCACCGTTGGTCGGACTTGTCGAGATGTCGTGCCCTGACCAACTGAAGCTCCTCGTCCCGGCGGACGCCGGTGTCTTCGTCGACCGGACGGCACGTCAGCCGGGCGAGCGACGGCGCGGCTGCGATCTCGACATCGGTGACCGGTGGCGGGGAACATGTGCTGGTTCGTGTTGTAGCCCGAAATCCAGTCCGCTTTTCCGAAGTCGGTGAGCGATCTCGACATCGGTGCACCGGAACTCTGGACGACCTCACATCCTATGATCCGGTGCCTCCGTTGGTCGAGCTTGTCGAGACCCGTGTTCGGCCGCACGCTCGAATGATCCAAACGGCATGGATGTGTTGTCACGGTGTTGTCAGAAACCACCCTGGTGTTGTCAGTTTCAGAAACCATGCCTGCCGTGGAAGCTTGTCCACGAAAAGTGTCAGACCCGGCCTCCAATGTGGTCTTCATGAATCGGATCACTGGTGTGGCTACGGGATTTATCCCTAACCGGCCGGTGAACAGTTTTTGTCGGTAGCGACGTTTAAGGTCAACGGTATGAGCATCGAGGTAAGCCCAGGGACGGCGGTGGCGGATTTCGCCACCGTGGTGGCCGGCCTGCTCGATGATCTCGACTACGACGCTGTGACGCTACTGCCGGATCGGAAACAGCTTGATCTGGTGGCTGACCTGCTCACGGTGCAGTCGCAGTTGTCGGGTGTGGTGCACACCGTGCTCGGCCAGGTCGACCGTTCCGAGGCGGCG
>NZ_JAPUED010000105.1:0-2369 GCF_027492755.1 Micropruina sp.
GCCGTAGCAGCGGTTCGGTGTTCGACGCCCGGACGTTCACCCACCAGCCGTCGCCTTCGATGGTGAGTCCGTCGTCGGTGTTCTGGACGCCGCGCCCGGCGAACGCCTCGGCGAGCCGCGCCAGCACGGCGGGCACGTCGACGACGGTCGAGTTGATCTCACCGGACGCCGCGAAGACCGGTAGCCCGGCCACCAGCTCGGACATGGTGCCCGAGCTGCGGCCGAGCAGCGCCATCACGTGCAGCCCGGCCAGCATGCCGGTGTCGGCGCCCCAGAAGTCGCGGAAGTAGTAGTGGGCGGAATGCTCGCCGCCGAAGATCGCATGGTGCTCGGCCATCTTCGCCTTGACCGAGGTGTGCCCCACCTTGGAGACCACCAGCGCTCCCCCGGCGTCGGCGACCACCCGGTCGACGGCCCGCGAGGTGATGGTGTTGATCACGATGGTGCCGCCGGGCTCGCGGGCCAGCTCCTGCTGGGCGATCAGTGCGGTGATCAGCGACGGGCTGACCACCTCGCCGCGCTCGTCGACGATGAAGCAGCGGTCGGCGTCGCCGTCGAAGACCAGCGCCAAGTCGGCGTGGTGTTCGAGTACGGCCCGCTGGGCGTCGACCAGGTTGGCCGGCTCGAGCGGGTTCGGCGGATGGTTGGGGAAGGAGCCGTCCAGTTCGGTGAACAGGCCGATCGTCTCGATGTCGAGCGGGCCGAACACCGCCGGCGCGGTGTGTCCGGCCATCCCGTTGCCGGCGTCGTAGACGACGGTGAGCCGGCGCATACCCTCCAGCGGCACCAGGCGGTGCAGGTGGGCGGCGTACTCGGCGAGCACGTCCTGACTGCGGCTGCTGCCCTGCTCGGCGGCCGGCGCGAGTGCAGGACCCATCGCCACCTCGGCGATCTGCTTCAGCATCGCCGGCTCGATCGGCGCGGCCTGGGCGAGACAGAATTTGATGCCGTTGTAGTCGGCCGGGTTGTGCGAGGCGGTCAGCTGGACGCCCGGCATGTCGAAGAACCCGGACGCGAACCAGAGCTGGTCGGTGCTGGCCAGCCCGATGTCGATCACCGATGCCCCCTGCGACAGGGCGCCCTCAATGAAGGCCGCGGCCAGTTCCACCCCGGTGGTGCGCATGTCGCGACCCAGGACGAACTCCTGCCCGGCCAGTCCGAGCACAGCGACGAACGCGGCGCCGACGGCACGGGCCCCGGCCACGTCCCATTCGGGCTGGTCGCCGGTGACCACACCACGAATGTCGTTGGCTTTGAAGATGGACGGGGTAAGCACGTGGGCAGCCTAGTGCCCCGGCGCACCAGCGGTCGGCACCGACGGTGCCTGGATGACTTGAGCCGCGGCGAAAACGGCTACAGGTCGGCGATGACCGCCAGGTGACCCTTGCGGCGACTCACCGCCGGCTCGGGGGCGTCCGGACCCTCGGCACCCAGCCCGGCGAGCCGGACGGCGCGGGCGAGCGCCATCAGGTCGTCGGTGGACGGGCCGGTGTCGATGTCCGCTTCGGGCAGCCGGATGACCTCCCACCCGCGGGGCGCCGAGAGGCTCGCGCTGTGCGCTGCGCACAGGTCGTAGGAGCCGGGTTCGGCGCGGAGTGCGAGCGGACCGAGTACGGCCGTGGAGTCGGCGTACACATAGGTCAGCGTGGCGATGGCGGGGGTCGAGCACCCCGTCCGTGAACACATCCGTGACCTCACCGGCGTGACACTACCCGCTCGATCAGCGATAGTCGCGGAACCTCCAGCACAGCTCCAGGGTTGTCGACCGGACGTGTTCGGTGGCCGTCGCCCAGCGGGGCGGCGATAGCCTGGGGCCATGGCACAGCGCAGGGAACGTCACGGCCGCGGCCTGCGGGGACCGCTGGCGCTGCCCAATCCGTTCACCGGGAACCCGGTGCCGTTGCGCGCTCGGGTGCAGGGCGCGGAGTACTTCACCGGCTGCGTCCAGCAAGCGGTCGCGCGGGTGTCGGCGTCCTGCCCGCGCGCCCTGGTCGGGATCGACGTCGGCGTCGAGGACGTGCCGGGCGTGGTCAGCGGCTGGAGCCGCGACCGGGTGCCGCTGGCGGCCGCGGTCGGGCCGGTGCCGCCGCAGCACGGCCAGGTGGTGCTGTACCGGCGGCCGCTGGAGCATCGGGCACGGACCCGCAAGGGGCTGCGCATCCTGGTTTTCCGCACCCTGGTCGAACAGCTGCATGCGCTCACCGAGATTCCGCTCGAGGAACTCGACCCCGAGGGTTGGGCCACCGACGACGACTGGGAGTAGCGGCTCGATCAGCGGGCTCGACCGAGGGGGACGGAGATCCCGGCGTTCGCCGGGATGACGCAAGCGGGCGGGATGACGCAAGCGGGCGGGATGACGGGAACCGGTG
>NZ_JAPUED010000105.1:2469-8178 GCF_027492755.1 Micropruina sp.
GGGATGACGCAAGCGGGCGGGATGACGCAAGCGGGCGGGATGACGGGAACCGGTGGGATGACGCGAAGGCTGTTCGTCATCCCGGCCTGCGCCCCGGGATCTCGGTCCGGGTTCAGCGGGCTGGGGCCGGCTGGATGTCGACCGGGAACCGGGGTCGGCAACGCAGTACGAACACCGCCCACAACACGATCGTCATGACCAGCAGCGCACCCTCGGTGAGCAGCGTCGCGTTGGGGAGACCGGACGAGACGAGCAGCACTGCGACCAGGTTGAAGACGCCGTGGATCAGCACCGCGATCAGCCAGGCGAACGCACGGCGTCCGGCCACGATCCCCCACAGGATCAGCACGCTGAGCCCGACGTGCAGACCGATCGCGGCGATCCGCTCGACGCCGACCAGGTAGAACTGCAGCGGCGAGGTGTCGGTGAGCGCGGTCACCACCTGGTCGCGGGTGCCGGCCGGCAGTTGGCCGAGCGCCGCGGTCTGGCCGGTGTTGATCAGCAGCGCGATGGCGAGACTCGACAGCTGGGTCAGTCCGACCAGCAGGATCGCCTCAATGCCGCCGTGGCCCAGACCGAACGAGATGCCGTCCACCCAGCGGTGGAAGCGACGTAGCAGCCACAGCATCACCAGCAGCCGTCCGGTCTCTTCGAAGAGCCCCGCCGAGAAGCTCGCCACCGGACCCGAGACCAGCCATTGTGCCCACGGCGCGTCCTGGGTGGACAGCCAGGTCATCAGCGGAATGCGGGTCAGTACCTGGGAGAGCACGAAAGCCACCATGCCGGCGGCGAACGCCCGGCCCACCTTCGGATATTTCCGGACGCCGCCCTCGCGTCGGGTGACCAGCCAGAGCAGGCCACCCAGCGGGAGCACCAGACAGATCAGCAGGGAAACCACCATGCCGACGATCGAAGCCATGGAAACCATGGGTCACGAGCCTAGCCGCGGGTCCTGACGGATCGTCGGAAGGTTGCTCGGCGGGGTCCCCGAGAACACCGCGGCCGAGGCGATGCCGTCCACGTCGCCGATCCGGCTGCGGACGCCCACCGAGGCGTGCACGGCCCCCGGACGCTCCGGTTGCACCGTGATCAGCACATCGGTCGCCTTCGGCAGCTGCACCGCGATGTCGGCCAGCCCCGGGACGGTCACGGTGCGGTTGAACAGCCGCTTCCCGGACGGCGAGGTGACCACCACCCGCACCCGGCTCGCCTCGGGCACTCCACTGGCCAGCTGCAGGGTCGGCGCCAGCCGCCGGCCCGGCGACAACGCCAGCACCCCCGGACCGGTCAGCACCGGTGTCGCGACCTGGACGGCGAGGTCGGTGGCCTTGGCGTCCCCGCCGTTGTCGCTGAGCACGCCGGCGGTGATCTTCTGCTCCGAGCTGAGCCGCAGCCCCACCGCGGCCGCCGCGAGGGCCTTGCCGAGCGGAATCCGCCTGCTGGTCTGCGGCGGCAGGTCGATCGTTTCGAAACCGGGCAGGGCGATCGGGCCGTCCGCGCCGAGCACCTGCAACGCCACCGCGGCGGTCCGTTCACCGGGATTGACCACCACCAGGTCGCGGGCACCCTTGCCGGAGGCCAGCCCGGGGATCACCAGGTCGTTGGCCGGCTCGGCGGTGGGCGGCAGCCAGTCGCTGCCGGCCGGCTTGTCGTTCTGCCGGACGCGCTGCCGCACCATCGCCGCCACCCGGCCCGCCGAGGTGGCCAGTTGCACCGAGACCGTGTCGTCGGTGGTGAACAGCGGCCCGAGCGGCACCACCCGCCGCGTCCGCGCCGGCACGATGATGCCCCGCGACCCGGGCGCGGTCAGCCGTCCGGCAGCGCCGTAGACGGTGAGGTCGACGGAGGCGTCGGAGGTGTCGGCGTTGAACAGCACCAGTTCAGCGGTGCTGGTACTCGACGAGAGCACCCCGGTGAACCAGGCAGAACTGCCCGGCCGATCGCAGGACGCCAGCGACAGCCCCCGATCGGAGCCGGACTCGACGGCCGTGCGGGTGGTCGCCGAGAACACGTCCAGCCGGGGGGCGCTGACGATCATCGGCGCCGTCACCCCCGAGATGGAGCCGAGGACGCCGGAGACGTCCGTGGTCTGCTCGGGATCATCCAGCGGTGCGGTGGTCAGCCGCCGCTGCGGCGAGCCCGCCGTGACCACCGTCGGATCGCTCTCCGCGGTCACCGCGGGGCACACCACCGCCACCCGGGCACGATCGTCGGTGGGCGCGGCGTTCGGCGACGGCTGCTGCACCGGCAACGCCGACGCACCCAGCACGGCCAGCACCAGCACCACGACGGCCGCCAGCACCGCACCGGTGCGAATCACTGTGGCGCGCTTCATCGCCGCCTCCTCACCCGGGGCGAAGCCAGGATCAGCAAGGTCACCAGGCCCGCCGCCTGCAGCGGCGGCCACGGCCCGGCATCGCCGCGCAGCCCGTAGCGCAGCACGCCTTGTTCGGCACCCAGGTCGAAGGCCTGCCGGCCGTCGGGCAACGGGTGGGACGCCAGTGGGCGCCCGTCGACGGTGGCCCACCAGCGGGCGTCCGCCGGCTCGGCCAGCACCAGTCGTCGGGATTCGCCGCCAGCGGCCACCGTCTCGCCGTCGCCGGTCGGATGGACGTCACCGGCCTCCACGGTGGCGCGGGCCGAGTTCGGCACCGGCCAGGTGGCGTTGTCGCCCTCACCGGTGCCGACGCCGAGCCCGGGCACATTGTCGATGGCCGTCCGCAGGTCGGGGTCGCTGCCCTTCAGCCAGACGTAGCCGACACCCAGCCGCGCCAGATCCTGGCTGAGCTGGTCGTCGGCGCTGCCGGAGAGCAGCCGGTTCACCACCGAGGCGGCCAACCCGCTCTGCGGTTCGACCGAGCCGGGAAGGCCCCGCTCGTCCTCACCCAGCCGGGGCAGCTCGTCCTGCAGCAGCGACCAGCGGATCCCACCCTCGCTCCGGGCGATGGCCAGGGTGCGGACCGGGGTCGGCGACGTCATCGCCACCCGGACGAAGGGCGGCAGCGCGTCGAGGGTCGTCCGGTGCAGGCCGGCGGTGCCGGCCCAGGCCCACCAGCCCGCACCCACGCCGACCGCGGCGACCACCACCACCGTCAGAGCCACCGCGGCCGCGTGCCAGGCACCGAGCGTCCGGTGCCGAAGCCCGGCGGACAGCCCGGCCAGCCCGCGGGCCGCGGCCAGCACCAGGCCGCCGAGCATCAGCACCAGCCACGGCAGCGTCTGCGGCCGCACCTCGACGCCGGGCGGCACCAGCACCACCAGCCGGCTCAGACCGATGGCGGCCAGCAACCCGACCAGGGCGGCGGCCACACCGGGTGCCGCCGCGCGCGGACGCCGGAACAGCCCCGCCAGCGCGGTCAGCCAGGCGACGCCGGCCACTGTCGCGCAGACCCACAGCGGCGCCACATTCGGGCCTGCCGGGTGCGCCAGCGCCAACTGCCAGGCCTCGGCCACCTCGTCCGAGGCCAGCGCCGGCGAGGCGCCGGTCAGGAACCGGCCCGGGAACGCCGACCAGTCGACCACGCTCTGCCCGAGCCCGACCAGCGCGGACGCCGCCACCAGCGCCCATTGGCCGACACCGCGCCAGCTGCGGACCGCGGGCATGGCCGCCATCGCCAGCAGTACCAGCGGCCAGGTCAACGGCACCTCGACGACGGCGAACGCCAGCCACAGACCGATCGCGCCCGCCGAACGCCAGCTCCTGTCGGACGCCCAGGCCGCGAGCGCGTGGGCCAGCAGCGGCACCAGCACCGCCCAGGTGAGAATGCCCAGCCAGCCGCCGCCCAGCGCGCCGACCAGCACCGGCGCGATTCCGTAGCCGAGCGCCGCGATCACCGCCGCCGGGCCCTCCACGCCGGCGTGCCGCAGCACCCGCAGCGCCAGGATCCAGGCCAGCGGGACGGCGATCAGGAAACCGAGGGTGACCAGCCATTCGACCTGGCCGAACGTCACCAGCGCGGCCAGCGCCGTGCTGCCCAGCCAGGGCGGTCCGGCCTGGCCCGGCTGGCCGGCGATCGGGTCGAGCCAGGCGTGCAGCAGGCCCGTCCACGCCTCGGGCGACGGCAGCAGGCCGACGCCGGTGAGGCGTCCCTCGCCCACCAGCCGCCAGCCGGCGATGGCGGCCAGCAGCGCGACCAGGTAGGCGCCGACGCTGAGCGGTGAGAACCTGCGCAGCCGTCCGCGCTCGGCGAAGTCGTCGCCGGTGAGCTCGTCCAGCGAGGTCTCGGCACCGGTGTCGGCCAGGTCGGCCCAGGCCTCGGCGACCCGTCCGGCGGCCCGGTCCAGGGCTCGCCCGGTGAGCTCGCGCCGGGTCGGGGTCAGCCCGGCCAGCACGTCCGCGCCCACCCCGCGGCCCTGCAGCACTCCGGACGCCGACCGGTTCCCCATCCAGGAGCCGAGCGCCCGCAGCTCGGCGGCGGCGCGGGCGGCGTCCTTGCCGAGCAGGAAACCGAGTGCGCCCAGCAGGCTGCCGATCAGCAGCCGCGTCCGGGTCCACACCGAACGGCCGGCCGAGGCCACCCGCAGCTCCCAGGCGCGGGACTGTGCGGCGTCCGGCTCGTCGGAGGCTTCGCGGTAGACCCGCGCCTCGGGTTCGGCGACCACCCGCAGCCCGAACCCGTTCAGCCGGCGGCCCAGTTCGACGCCGGCCAGGCCGTCCGGCAGCTCGGCGAGGGCACCGTCGGCCCGCTCCCAGGCCTCGCGCCGGATCAGTGCACCGGAGAGATCGACGCCGAGAACGGCCATCGTGGACAGCTGGCCCTGGTCGAGTTCGCCGCCCTCGACGGCGGGGACGACGCGTCCGGCCGGTGAGACGGTCAGCCCACAGGATTCGATCAGGTCGACCCGGGCGCGTCGCTGGGATTGCACCATCAGCGGACCGACCAGCGCGATCCGGTCCGATTCGACGCCGGTGCGCAGCAGGTGTTCGAGCGCGTCGGAGGCCGGACGGGTGGCGCGGGGCAGCAACCACAGCCATTCTCCGGTGGCCCGGGACGCCCCCTCGGCGAGGGTGCCGGCCTCCACCACCTCGGTGGGAACCAGACTCTGTTGCTGCAGCAGCGGCTCGAGCGCATCGGCAACCCCGTCGAGCACCACCGCTGTCACGGTGTGGCCGCTGAGGTCGTCGGCTGAGTCTTCCTCGGCGGCATGCAGCCACGCCCAGGGATCAGTCACGCTGCCCTAGGGTAGCGCCGACGGGTCAGCCCGCCTGCTTTTTCAGCTTGCGGCGCTCGCGCTCGGAGAGCCCGCCCCAGATGCCGAACCGCTCGTCGTTGCTGAGCGCGTACTCCAGGCATTCGCTGCGCACCTCACAACTCAGGCAGACCCGCTTCGCCTCGCGCGTCGAACCACCCTTCTCTGGGAAGAACGCCTCGGGATCGGTTTGGGCACAGAGCGCACGCTCCTGCCAACCGAGCGCTCCTTCGTCGCCGTCGTCAAACTCCAGTGCCACCAGCTCATGCATGGCATTCCTCCTCGACCCGGTGCAGCCCGGCTGAACTACATGGAGGAAATTACATGCCTGTTGTTCAGGTAAGTCAACCCGAATCTTGTGGTATTGGGCGCGTCTAGCTTGACTAAGTCGTTACGAGAGGGCCTGTGTCGCACCTTCGCGACGCCGTCAGGGAGGCGCTGATCAGAGCCCCTCCGTCGTCCTCCCGGACTTGATCCGGGATCTCTCCCGCCTGAGATCCTGGGTCGGAGCCCGGGATG
>NZ_JAPUED010000105.1:8278-13595 GCF_027492755.1 Micropruina sp.
CCGGACTTGATCCGGGATCTCTCCCGCCTGAGATCCTGGGTCGGAGCCCGGGATGGAGCCCGGGATGACGTGAACGGATCAGCGCGTGCTCAGCCCGGTTCCCCGGGGGTCGAGCGGGGCCGCCAACCGCTCTCCGGCTTCGGTTCGGAAGGTGTCTCGGAATCACCGGACGGGGTGGCGCCGACGTCCGGACGGGCGCCGCTGGCGGCATCCCGGGCGCTGCGCCAAGCGGTGCCGCTGGCCTGTTCGGGCTGCCACACCGGCGGCGTCCGGGGCTGCTCGGGCGCGGCCGCCACCTCGGGGACGGCCGCTGCCAGGTCGAGACGCCCGGAACGGACGCCGCGCACCAGCACCCACAGCACGCCGGCCGCGACCGCCTTGAGCGCGACATCGAGCAGGCCGCCGAGGATCTCCATGATCACGCCGAAGGCGTTCGCCGACGCGGCCACGCCCATCAGCAGGCAGACCAGCTGCAGCGCGGTGCCGATCGCGATCGCCCAGGCCGACAGCTTCGCCAGCCGCACCGCGTTGCGGGTGGCCGGCGGCACGAACAGGCAGGCACAGACCAGGCCGACGAGCACGATCACCAGCGACAGACTCATGATCGAGACGCCGATCTCCTGGAACGCCTCGAAGACCGGGGTCTGCTCGCGGACCAGCAGCAGCACCAGCCGGACGACACCCAGGATCTGGCTGGCGCAGATGATCGCCAGCACGGCCCAGGTGACCGGCTGCCGGATGCGCTTCACGTTGTCCAGGATCGCCCGACCCTTCGAGGCCTGCGTCTCACCCCGCTCAGACATACCGCTCCCCCGCTTCCGCTCGAACCAGCGCGACCAGTTCCCGGACGCGTTCCGCGGCGTCCACCGGCGCGACCATGGTGACCGTCGGAGTGGTCACCACCACCATGCCGCTGCACCCCAGGATGCCGACCAGGTGATCGTCGCCGGCGGTGTTGATGATCACGTTGTCGGCGGCATCCAGCCGTACCGACGCGCCGATCAGGGCGTTGCCGGCCGCATCGTGGGCGAGCGTCTCAGCGAGCGAAGCGTAGCCGCCGACGTCGCGCCACTGCACCGGCAGCGCCACCGACACCACATGGGCGGTCCCGGCGCCGGCGGAGACCGGCTCCATGACTCCGTAGTCCACCGACGTCTTGTGCAGGGTGGGAAAGATCTCGGCCAGCCGCTCCGGATGGGCGGCGAGTTCGACCACGGCGGCGTGGCTGGCCGGGTGCAGCGCGGCCAACTGCTCCAGGAAGGTGCGGGCCTGCCAGACGAACATGCCGGCGTTCCACCAGTACTCGCCGGAGGCCAGGTACTCGCTCGCGGTGACCAGATCGGGCTTCTCGCGGAACTCCAGCACCCGGTGGGTGTGTTCGAACCCGGGCACCGCCCCGCCGCGATGCAGGTAGCCGTAGCCGGTGTGCGCGCTGGTCGGCACCACGCCCAGGGTGACCAGAGCCAGCGGATCGGCCTCGGCCACCGCGTAGGCCTCGGCGAGGGAGGCGGTGAAGACGGCGGCGGGCTCGATCAGCTGATCGGCAGTCACCTGGGCGATCACGGCGTCCGGATCGCGCTCGGCGATCACCGCCGCCGGCCAGGCGACGGCGTTCAGCGAATCACGCCCCTCGGGCTCGCCCAGGATGTTCTCGACGGGCACCTCGGGCAACTCGGCGGCCACCTGATCGGCGTAGGCGGCGCCGGTGCAGACCAGCACCCGTTCGGCCGGCACCAGGTCACCCAACCGCTCGAACGCGATCCGCAGCAGCGAGGTGCCGTCGATCAGCCGCAGGAGTTGCTTGGGGGTGCCTTTGCGGGACAACGGCCATAGCCGTGTCCCGGAACCGCCGGCCATGATCACCGCAAACCGCATGGAATGACGATATCGGCTGGGCACATAGCATTCGGGGATGGACATTCCCGGGGTGTTGACGGCTTTGCAGCGGCGGGCACGGACGTCCGGGGGTGAGCCGCTGCTCACCCATTACGACCTGGACGCCGGCGGGCGCACCGAGTTGAGCGTCGCCACCTTCGCCAACTGGGTGGCCAAGACCGCCAACCTGATCGAGGACCTGGGCGCCGATTCCGGGCTGGTGGCGCTGCCGCTGGCGCTGAGCCGTCCGGGCCATTGGATGACGCTGCTGTGGCCGCTGGCCGCCTGGCAGCGGGAGTGCGCGATCACGCTGGACGCCGCCGGTGCCGATCTGGCGGTGGTCGGGCCGGACGACCCCCGTCCGGTGCTGCCCGGCGCGACCCTGGCCTGTTCGCTGCACCCGCTCGGGCTCGGGCTGCGCGACCTGCCGGACGGGGTGCTCGACTTCACCGGTGAGGCACTCACCCAGCCCGATCAGTCCGGAACCCTGCCCAGCGCGCCGAGCGCGCCGGCCTGGATCGACGGCTCGGTGGTGCTCAGCCACGCCGATCTGGCTGCCACGACGCCGGTTGCCGGACGGGTGCTGGTGCGGCCGTCCGGCGCGTTGGAGACGCTGCGGTCCGCGATTCTGGGCCCGCTGCTGGGCGGCGGTTCGTCGGTGGTCGTCGAGGGCACCCCGGACGACGCGCTGCTGGCGAAGATCCGGGCGTCCGAACACTGCATGGAATGATGGCTCGGTGACTTCTCGCCCCCTGACCATGCCGGCGTTCAGCCGCCGGACCGGCCTGTTCGCGCTCGGCGGCCTCGCCCTGGGCGGCGCGGTGCTGGCCGGCTGCACCAGCAAGCCGACCGTGCCGACGCCGTCCGTCTCGCCGAGCGGCCCGATCCGCGACCAGCTGCAGTCGGCGGTCAGCACCATCGCCGCCGGCAACGACAAGCTGGGCGTCGCCGTCCAGGACCTGCGCAGCGGTGCCGTGTGGGACTTCCGCGGCGGCTGGGCCAGCCAGAGCGCGTCCATGGCGAAGCCGATGATCGTGTCGATGGCCATGCGCAAAGCGCGCGCCGACAAGCTGCAACAGCCGCTGCCGGCGGAACAGGCCGGGCAGGCCGAGAAGGCGATCGAGCACTCCGACAACGACTCCGCGGACGCCCTGTGGGACTGGGCGGGACGGCGTCCGGCCTATGACGCGCTGGCGTCCGATCTGGGGTTGAAGGACACCCACAGCGCCCCCGAGAAGGACTTCTGGAGCTGGACCTGGACGACGCCGAACGACCAGCGCTCGTTCCTGCATCAGCTGGTCAAGGGTGACACCAAGGCGCTCACCGACGCCGAACGGAGCTACCTGCTGGGCCTGATGGGTCAGGTCGAGGACGGCCAGGCCTGGGGCGTCGGCGCCCCACGGAGCGGTTCGGTGAAGGTGCAGCTGAAGAACGGCTGGGTGCAGTTCGAGTCCACCGACAACCTATGGGCGGTGAACTCGATCGGGCACGTCGCCGGCGACGGCCGGGACTACCTGCTGACCATCATGACCCGCACCGAAACCTTCGACCTCGGCCGCGCCTACTGTGACGCCGTCGGTGACTGGGTCTTCCGCATCCTCGGTTCCGGCGAGCTGCGCTGACTTCGTCCGTCCCCGTCCCCCGGCACCCGTCCGGTAAAGCCCTGCCTAACTATCTCTGCCCTCCCGCATGCGGGAGGGCAGAGATAGTTAGGCAGGGCTTTACGTGTCGGCCGGACGGGGTCAGCTGACCTTGCAGACGTCGTCCAGGTCGTCGGTCTGGGTCTTCACCGTGGTGCTGCTGGAGGACGGCTTCGGGGAGCCCGAGGTGGTGCCGCCCGGAGCCGCCGAGGTGGGCTTGTCGGCCGGCTTGTCGCCGGCGGCCTCGGACGCCGCGATCTTCTGACTGACGATCTGTCGGATCTTGGCGAAGTCGGGCTTCACCGGCAGGATCAGCGGCGGGGTGAAGCTCACGCTGCTGAGCGGCAGCGACCGACCCCGCTGGGCCAGGTCGAGCATGGTGCCGATCTGTGAGGTGGGCAGGTCGGTGGCCACGATTTCGGCGCCCGCGTTGGCGATCTCCTGGAACTTGGTGACAACCGTGACGGGGTTGAGCTGCTTGGCCATCGCGTTCAGCACGCATTTCTGCCGGGCCATCCGCTCATAGTCGGTCGAGCCCTCGCGGGAGCGGGCGAACCACAGCGCGTGGTAGCCGTCCAGGTGCAGATCCTTGCCCGGGCCGATGTAGCCCTTGATCGGGTACTTCTTGCCGGTGGTCAGGTCGGTGCCGCCGCCGATCGGCACCTTGCGTGCGACGTCGAGGTTGATGCCGCCGACCGCGTCGATCAGCGTCTTGAAGCCCTTCAGATCGATCAGCGCCCAGTAGTTGATGTCGAGACCGAGAATGTTCCCGATGACCTCTTTGGTGGCCTGGACGCCGGGATCCTTCACACCCGGGTACAGACTCTTGTGGTTCATGGCGAGGGTGTACACCGCGTTGAGCAGGCAGGACTGGTCCTTGCACCAGTAGCCGTTGGGGTACAGCTTCTTCAGCGGCGACGAATCCGGGAACGGCGCCCACTGCAGGTTGCGGGGCAGCCCGAACAGCACCGTCCGGCCGGTGTTGGCATCAATGCTGGCGACCATCATGGTGTCCGGACGCAGCCCCTCGCGGCCGGCGCCGGCGTCTCCGCCGAGCAGCAGGATGTTGTAGCGGCCCTGGTTGGTCTCGGCCTTGCCGCCGCCGGTGAAGACGTTGCCGAACAGCCGGCTCTGGGCGTCGAACGCGCCGGCCAGCGTCCACGAGCCGAAGGCGACGACCAGCGCCATCACGAAGGCGATGCCGGGGATCACGATCCTGCCCCGCGGCGAGAGCGCGGACGGGTTGGCGATGCGCCAGGCGTTGACGAACAGCAGTGCCCAGCCGAGGCCCAGCACCAGGGTGGCCCAGCGCAGCAACTGCAGCGTGATCGGGTTGGCGTACAGACCGATCGCGAACGAGCGGAAGGTCAGCAGCAGAATCGCGAACAGCACGACCAGTGCGATCAGCACCTGCCAGGTGCGGAAGGCGAACCGTCCGAGGCGCTCGTTGCCGCCGGCCAGCTGGGCGGATCCGGGCACGACCAGGGTCATGCCGAGCATCGCCAGCCCGCGGCGCAGCGCGATGCTCTGGCTGCGGGTCTGCGCGTCCGGGAGCGGGGAAGTCTCGAGGGCGGTCACCGAACCAGTATGGCTGGCCGTTCCGAACGCCCCGGTCTCGGCTCGCCGTCAGCTGCCCGGGACGGTGCTTTCAACGTTCGGGGACGGTTCTTTCACGTCCGGATTCCGCACACCCGGGGACACACCTCGACAGGAACCGTCCCCCGACGTTCGGATTTCGCACGCCAAAGAACCGTCCCCCGACGTTCGGATTTCGCACGCCGAAGAACCGTCCCCGAACCTTC
>NZ_JAPUED010000106.1:0-1369 GCF_027492755.1 Micropruina sp.
CGGGGTCGATGTACCAGGCCCAGCCGGCGGGGCCGGGGTTACCGAGGGCGGAGCCGTCTGCCGCGGCGATCAGAGTCACCGGGTCATCGTGCCAGAGCGCGACCGGCCCGGTTCAGCTGAGTTCCAGGAAGTCGCCGGCCATCAACTGCTCGGTGGCGGTGACCGCGTCGGCGAACCCGGGGGTGGAGCGTTCCGGGTCGCGCCGGACGGCCTCGGCGGCGATCTCTTTGGCCTGGGTGATCACGTCGGCGTGCTCGAGCACGCTGAGCAGCCGCAGGCTGGACCGCGACCCGGACTGCTCCGCCCCCAGCACGTCACCCTCGCGGCGCTGCAGCAGGTCAAGTTCGGCCAACTCGAAGCCGTCGTTGGTGGCGGCCACCGCGTCCAGCCGCTGCCGAATGGTCTCCTCAGCCAGCGCGGACGAGATCAGCAGGCAGACACCGGGATGCTCTCCCCGGCCGATCCGGCCGCGCAGCTGATGCAGCTGGGAGATGCCGAAGCGTTCGGCGTCCCAGATCACCATCATCGTCGCGTTCGGCACGTCGACGCCGACCTCGATCACCGTGGTGGCCACCAGCACGTCGACCTCGCCGGCCGCGAAGGCGGTCATCGTCGCCTCCTTGGCCTCAGAGGCCAGCTGTCCGTGCAACACACCGACCCGGAGGCCGGCCAGCGGCCCGGTGCTGAGCCGTTCGGCCAGCTCGGTGACGCCGATACCGTCGTCGCTGCTGTTGATCCGCGGCACCACGACGAACGCCTGCCGGCCCTGCGCAACCTCCTCGGCGACCCGCTGCCAGGCTCGCTCCACCCAGGCCGGACGCAGTGCGGCGTCCACCACGACGGTGCCGATCACCTGTCGCCCGGCGGGCAGCTCGGCGAGTGTGGAGACGTCCAGATCGCCGAAGATCGTCATTGCCACCGAGCGTGGAATCGGGGTCGCGGTCAGCACCAGCACGTGCGGCCGGGCCGACGCCTTGTCGGTGAGCGCGCCGCGCTGTTCCACCCCGAAACGGTGCTGTTCGTCGATCACGATGAAGCCCAGATCGGCGAACTGCACCTTGTCGTTGAGCAGTGCGTGGGTGCCGACCACGATGCCCGCCTCGCCGGACGCGGCCCGCAGCAGTGCCGACTTCTTGGCTGCGGCCGGCATCGAACCGGTGAGCAGGACGACGTCGGTGGCGGCGTCCGGGGAGCCCAACATGCGTCCGCCGGCCAGGTCGCCCATCAGCGCCCGGATGGTGGCGTAGTGCTGCTGCGCGAGCACCTCGGTGGGGGCCAGCAGCGCGCACTGGCCGCCGGCGTCGACCACGGCGAGCATCGCCCGCAGCGCCACCACGGTCTTGCCGGAGCCGACCTCGCCCTGCAGCAG
>NZ_JAPUED010000106.1:1469-13208 GCF_027492755.1 Micropruina sp.
ACGGCGGCGAAGGCGTCGGCCTGACGCATCACGTCGGCCTCGTCCAGCACCCAGTCGGGCCACGGGTCGTCGGTGCCGGACAGCGTGGCGAGGGCCAGCCGGCAACACTCGGCGACCTTCCAGGTGGGCAGCTTGGCGGTCGCCGGATACATGCCGACCAGCCCGGAACGGCTCATGGTGGCCAGTCGCTGCTTCTCCTCCGACGAGCCGACGATGGCGCCGGAGGCGTCCAGCATGACGAACTCGGGGTGGGTGAGCTGCAGCTGGTCGCGGAACCGGCCGACCTTGCCGACGAAGATGCCGCGCACCCCCTTGCCCAGCTCGCGCTCCCAGTACTCGACCAGGTGATCGCGGCCGAAGAAGGTGACCGCCAGGTAGCCGTGCCCGTCGGTCAGCGTCACCTCGAGTCGGCTCGGACGCCCACCCCGGCGCGACTGGCCGGAGTAGCCGCCCGCGCCGCGGACCACGTTGGTGCGGCTCACCCGGGCCATCACCGCGACATGCTCGCCCTCTTCCAGGGTGGCCAGGTCGGTCAGTTCGGTGCCGGACAGGTAGCGGCGCGGCAGATGCCGCAGCAGGTCGCCGACGGTGCGCACCCGGAGCTTCTCGAACTCCTTCGCCGTCCGGGCGCCCAGCACGTCGGCCACCGGCGTGTGCAGTTCGCGGTACGCCTGCGTCTGCCACCTCACCATGGTCGGCATGCTAACCGGAGCCTCTGACACGTTTCGCCGGGCGGGTCGTCCTGGTCTCGAACCCACCCAGGATGACCTTGCGCATCCTCGTCATCCCGGGCTCGCCCGGGATCTCGCGGGCTGGGCCGCTCGGCGTTGCTGCAGAGGGCCTCGACAAGCTCGACCGACGTCCGCCTCGGCGGCGGGGAACCTCTAGGCTCTGCACCATGCCCGTGACCCGTGACCAACTGATTGAGATCCTGGCCGAGGCCGACCCGGTGGGGCTGATCGCGACCGGAGCCCCACGCGACGAGTACGCGGCGGAGGCGGACGAGATCCTCGCGTTGCACGGCGTCCCCAGGTTGACCGAGGTCACCGGCATCTTCGGGGTCAGCTTCGGTGACCCCGGCGCGTGCCCGCGGGAGACGGCCCGCTGGATCCTCGACGAGATGGCACGCCGGGCCGACTGAGCACGGGCCGGGAAAGCAGAAGGACCCGCCGCAGCGGGTCCTTGAGCGTGCCGGTCAGGTCAGCGGGTGACCTTGCCGGACTTCAGGCACGAAGTGCAGACGTTCAGCCGCTTCGGGGTGCCGCCCACCACCGCGCGCACGCGCTGGATGTTCGGGTTCCACCGACGGTTGGTCTTCTTCTTCGACCAGGGCACGTTGTGGCCAAAGCCTGGGCCCTTGGCGCAGATGTCACACACGGCAGCCACTGGTAACTCCTTGATTGCTTGGGAAACGGGCCCCACGACGAGGGCCTCGTCAAAGATACCCGAGAGGGCGCCGGGGCGCCTAATCGGGCTCGTCTCCGACCCCTGGCGACCCCGACGGCTACGGCGAGTAGTCGCAGACCGTCGTGGCATCCGCGGCCAAGTACGGCTCCATTTGGGCGCGAGCGACGTACCTTGTTGCCGTCTCACAACCGACGGAGGCGTCCAGCAGATCGGTCCATGTTCGCAGATCATGAGCGTCGCCCGCGACAAGGCCGCGACCATCGGGACTGAACCGCACCGTCCGAACCTCCGGGAGGGAGACGCGGAACGGCCCCGGATCGGGTGGCGCCTGCAGAAGCCTGGCCAGCACGGCACCATCCTTCGCGTTCCACACCCGGATCCCGTCATAACGAGCAGCGGCAGCGATCAGCTCGCCGTCCGGCGAGAAAGCCACCTCGAACGCGCGGTCGCGAAGCCCTCGGAACGTACGCAATTCGTCGCCTGTCGCTGCGTCGAAGAGGCTGACCGTGCCGTCCGCCCAACCGACCAGCAGCTGGTTGCCCTCCGGATTGAAGGCAATGTCCATCACCCAGTCAGACCGCGCCTTCTGCCACACGACGTGATGGTCCTCGATGTCGCGCACGACCACCGTGTCCGACCGTCCGCCGTAAGCGAGAAGCTCCTTGCTCAGTGCAACCGCGTGCAGCGGGTCGTCATCGGATTCGGCATAGCGCAACTGTCGCGTCGCGACGTCCCACACACTGATCGTCTTTTCGTCACTCGCGCTGGCGAGCCAACGTCCGTCGGGACTCACCGCGAGGTCATTGGTCGTCGACTGGCCCTTTCCCGCCGGCAAAGTGCCGACCCGCTCACCACTGTCGGTCTGCCAGATCTCTAGTGCCTGTCCCAAGCCTGCGGTGACCAACTGCCTTCCGCCTGGCAAGAACCTCGCCCTATACACCTTTGTGCCGACATCGATAGTCCGCAGCCTCTTTCCTGCCCGCCACACCGACGCCTGATCTCCGCCTCCGGTGACCACATCGCCAGAACTGGCCACATCCAGGGTCGCCACCTTGGGCACCTGCCACGGCACGGCTCGATAGTCCCACATCACGATCGCACCATCTCGATCCGACGAAACGAGCCAATGACCATCCACGTCGAAGGAGATGCCGGTGATGATCCCGCCTTGCGCTCGAGGCTGCCCCACAGCCTCTTCCAGATCGACATCCCACAGTCCAACCGTTCCGTCGGCTGATCCAGACACCAAATAGGAGTCGCCGGTGAAAGCCACTCCGAACACCGAGTCATTGTGACCCGACAATGTGCCCGTCTCGCGCCCTTTCATGTCATAGAGATGGATCATCCTGTCGGTCGCTCCCACGGCAAGAATATTCTCGCCGTCAGGACGGAACGCAACAGCGACAGCTGTCTCGTCTTTGATCGTTGCGCTGAACACACGCTTTCCGCTCGACGCCTGATATACGGCGACAACACCACCTTTTGTACCGATGGCGAGAGTCTTGCCGTCGCGACTGAAGGCGATGTCCTCGACCGTGTCGTCGGTCAGGGGAATGGTCCGTGAAGTCGTCTGGGTTTCCAGGTCACGGATGACGACTCGGCCGTTCTCGGCCCAGGCCAGCAGACGCCCACCCGGAGCGAAGGTGAGACTCGCCGCGGAGACCCCGGCGATCGGGATCGCCGGCAGGCGCTCTCGCGACCCCGCGTTCCACAGCAGGATGGTGGCACCACGCCCGGCGGCGATCCGTTCATCGCTCATCGCCACACTCTTGATCGGTACATCGGACGGCTCTTGAAGATCGCTCCCAACCTGGCCGTGAGCCGCTCGGCTCCACAGTCGAACAGCCCCGTCGTCCCATCCTCCGGTCACGAAGAGATCCAGGTCCGTCCCGACCGCGACCCCGGATATCCAACCTTTGTGAGCCTGGATCGGCGCACGTACCCGCTGCAGTGGTTCCTCCGCGAAGGCCGCCTTCGCATTGGCCAAGGCTTGCAGCGCTTCGGGCCGGGGAACGCTGGTGGCCGCCACCGCCTCGCGCGCCAGTCCAATGGCCAGCGCATTGTTGCCGCCACGCACCGATTCGGCGGCCCCGGCGAGCCGTCTCGCCTCCGAGATCGCCCTCGCATCGTTCGCAGCCTGTTCAGAGTCGCGGGCGCCGCGTTCACTGACGCCCAACTGGATTGCCAGGATCATTGAGATCGCCGTCAGTACCGCCATCGAAACAGTCACCGCACTGCGGACCCGGGAGCGTCGCTTCGACTCCTTGACGTCCTCGTTTTCCAGATCCCGCCGCGAAACCTGGTGAATCGCCGCGGCCAGGCCGGTCACCTGTGCTCGGAAGGCGGGCGAACGCGAATCCCACGGGCCGTTGTGGCTGACGTCCAGGTAGGCAGGCTCTCGCGGCAGGACGCCTGGCTGGGTCAAGACCGGGGGCGCGGCATCCGACCATTCGGGCACGAAACCCAAATGAGCCGGATGCCAACGAACCGCGCCCTGCCCGAGAACCAGGAGCACGGAGCCTGGCCCCCGCGTTTGCAGCCAGTGCTCGAGCTCGCGATTCACCCACACCGATTTCGCCGAGAACGGCGACATGACGAGGACGAAGTAGCGCGCTTGATCCATCGCCTGAACGACGCCGCCCCACAGATCAGGGCTGGCCGTGAGATCGGTGTCGTCTCTGAACACGCGCAGCGCTTGACGTCGTCCGAACGGACGAGCGATCCGCTCCAGCGTCCGCTGCAGCCCCTGCGCCAGCAACCGGTCGTGGTGGCTGTAGGAGAGGAATGCGTCGTAACGCCAGGCGGCCGTCGGTAGTTGCGGTCCCGTCATGGCGTCAAGGTGTGGTCGATCCGGACGGCGAGGCGGCTGTCTGAACCAGTGGTGCGTGCGGCACGTACTTGTTGCAGGCTGTGACTCCCTGCGCGTAACCGGTGCTGAACGCCTCGATCCGCTCGTCCAAGTCGCCATGTTGCCGGGTCGGGCCGAAGTCGGCGATGACCCGCATTAAGGACCCGACGTCCTTGAGGTCGTCCTCGGCATCCATGATTCCCTGCCTGTTCGCCCAGCCTCCCCAGGCTCCCGCGACACAATCAGCCTGTATCTCCTGCGCCAGGATGTCTTCGCGCTGGTGATCGGCACGCACCACGATTCCCGCCAGGTTCTGGAGATGGTGGCCCCACTCGTGGGCAAGCCCAACGATCGGAGCGGCGTCTCCATGGTCGGTGTAGTACCTCCACATGCTCTGTTCACCGACATACACCCGGCGGTCGGACGGACAGTATTCGTAGGACTTGTCGTTGTACCTGGCGCGGCCCCCGGCCCCATCGGTACATCCTTCATCGCCAGTCGCGCCGGTCCGAACAAAGAGCCATTTTGCTGAGGTATCGACGGTGGGAAATTCACTCGCACCGAAGCGGTGAATCAGTTCCACACCGGTGTTCAGGAAGTAGTACATATCCGAGCTTTTGGTGAAGCACCCCTCGTAATCCAGGCAGGGAAGACAAATCCCTCGAGAGTCTGCGAACTGCCCGGGCGCACAGGAAGCCGCAGGACCGGTTGTCGCTTGTGGATTCAGGACTTCAGACAAAACAGCCTGCTGCGGTGAAGCTTCGGCGGTAGGCGGCGGTGTGATCTGCTCGGACGGCGCCTGCATGCAGCCTGCCAATGTCATCGTTGCCAAGGCAAGCAAAAATACACCCACATTTCTCATGTTCCCCCCGTAGAACACACGACAGCGCTTTTCCAGCGCAGTTCCGGGACGCCCCCACGACCCGGATATCGCGTGCGCACATTCCACACCCAGCCCGTCTGGCACGTCAAGTAGTTGACGTCAACGGTTTGTGAGAATCTGCGGCCCCCTCGGCACCCGGGCCAGCGTTGCCTATCATTTGGTGCGTGACGCACATCCGGCGCGCGGACGACGCGCCCTCCCCGGGGGTTCCCGGGCCGGCTCGGCCGTACCGGCGGAGAGGATCCGTCACGGCGTACCGCCTGATGTCGCCGCGCGACTGGACGACATCGAACGGAGAGTTCCTGCATTCCGACCCGGGTGATTGGTGGGTCGTGGGTCCGGACGGCTCAGGGCGAGGAGTTGACGTCGCTGAGTTTCCTCGGTTGTACGAGCACCTGAGTGCTGACCGTTACCGCCGCGTCGGCGTCGTGGTGGCCAGGCAGGCGACTGCCGACGAGGTGGTGGTCTCATTCGAGGGTCCGATGACAGCTCGTGCGGGCATGTGGATCGTTACGGCACCGCCCGGCAACTCCTGGGCGGTCCCGGATGCCGAGTTCCGGTCGGGCTACGAGCCCGTCGACGACTGACGCCCTCGCACGCCCGAACAACCGGAAAGGGGGTCCAGCCGTGGCCCTCACTCGCCGTGCGGCACTGATCGGTAGCCTCGCCGTGCTCGCCGGCTGTTCCACGCCGTTGCCGGCACCTTCCGCGCGGAGGGACAGCGCGTCCTTCGCAGCCGTCACCCTCACCCTGCTGCGACATGGTGAGTCGATCTCGTCGGTACGCGGGATACTCAGCACGGCCGTTCCGGGCGACGGGCTGACCGCGCACGGCGCGGACCAAGCCCGGCTGGCGGCGCAGGCGTTGGGAGTGCGCGATTTCGACGCGGTGTACGCATCGCCGTTGGCTCGGGCGACTGAGACCGCCGAGGCCTTCACAATCGGCAGGGGGACGTCGGTCCTCGGCCTTCCGGGCGTGAGAGAAATCAGTGCCGGTGCGTACGAAGGCCGGCCCGCGCGCGACTATGGCGCCGACTTCGTGGCGATCGTGGACAGCTGGGCCCGTGGAGCACTCAACGTCCGGGTGCCCGGCGGAGAATCCGGATACGAGTTCCTCTACCGGATGGACGCCGCGCTGGCAACGGTATTCGAATCGGGCGCCAGCCGTCCGCTGGTGGTGAGCCACGGCGAGGCGCTCCGCTGCTGGCTCCACAACCGGATGGGAGCGGTCGACGATCAAGACCTATCCCTGGACTCCACCGGCTACGTCGTGGTCACACTCGACGACGCCGGCTGGAAGGTGGTCGAAGTCCGCCCGGACGGGTACAACTGACCGGTTTCAGGCGCTGACCACCACCGGAAGGATCATCGGACGCCGGCGATAGGTGTTGTTCACCCAGCGGCCCACCGTGCGCCGCACCACCTGCTGCAGGCCGCGGACGTCCTCGGAGCCGTCGGCCATCGCGTCCATCACCGCCTTGGTGATCTGCCCCTTGACCCCGTCGAAGACCGAATCGTCCTCGACGAAACCGCGGGCATGGATGTCGGGGCCGCTGACCAGGCTCATCGAATGCAGGTTCACCACGACCACCACGCTGATGAAACCGTCCGCGCCGAGGATCTTGCGGTCGCTCAGCTCGGCATCGCCGATGTCGCCGACGGTCGAGCCGTCCACGAAGATGTAGCCACAGTCGAGTTTGCCGACGACCCGGGCCTTGCCCTTGGCCAGGTCGACCACTCCCCCGTCCTCGACCACGATCACCCGCTCGCGCGGCACCCCGGTCGCCGCCGCCAGGTCGCCGTTCGCGATCAGGTGCCGGATCTCGCCGTGCACCGGCATCGCGTTGCGCGGCTGGATCAGGTTGTAGCAGTAGAGCAACTCGCCCGCCGAGGCGTGCCCGGAGACGTGCACCAAGGCGTTGCCCTTGTGCACCACGGTGACGCCGTTGCGGACCAGTCCGTTGATCACCCGGTACACCGAGTTCTCATTGCCCGGGATCAGCGAGGACGCCAGCAGCACCACGTCGCCGGGACCGGCCTTCACCACCGGATGCTCGTGGTTGGAGATCCGGGACAGCGCCGACAGCGGTTCGCCCTGCGAGCCCGTGGACACCATCACCACCTTGTCATCGGGGTAGTTCTCGAGCTGCTTGAGCTCGATCAGGGTGTCGGCGGGCACCTTCAGGTAGCCGAGTTCCTGCGCCACCGTCATATTGCGAACCATCGACCGACCGATGTAGACGACCTTGCGGCCGTGCCGCACGGCGGCGTCCAGCACCTGTTGGACGCGGTGCACATGCGAGGCGAAGCAGGCCACGATCAGCTTCTGCTTGGCAGAGGAGAAAACCCGCTCCATGGCCGGTTCGATGTCGCGCTCATGGGTGGTGAAGCCGGGGGTCTCGGCGTTGGTGGAGTCGGCCATGAACAGGTCGACGCCCTCTTCCCCGAGCCGCGCGAAGCCGCGCAGGTCGGTGAGACGGTGATCCAGCGGCAGCTGGTCCATCTTGAAGTCGCCGGTGTGCAGGACGAGGCCCGCGGGCGTCCGGATCGCGACCGCCAGCGCGTCCGGGATGGAGTGGTTGACGGCGAGGAACTCGAGGTCGAACTCGCCGACCTTGATCCGGGTGCCCTCGGTGACCACGCGCAGGTCGACGTCGCGCAGCCGGTGCTCGCGCAGCTTCTCGCGGACCAGGGCGAGCGTCAGCCGGGAGCCGATCACCGGGATGTCCGGACGGCTGCGCAGCAGGTAGGGCACGGCGCCGATGTGATCCTCGTGACCATGGGTCAGGACGAGGGCCTGGATGTCGTCGAACCGCTCCTCGAGCAGGTGCAACCCCGGCAGGATCAGGTCGACGCCGGGATGGTCGTCGGAGGGGAACAGCACGCCGCAGTCGACCAGCAGCAGCTGACCGTTGAACTCGAAGCTGGTGCTGTTGCGGCCGACATCGCCGAGCCCGCCGAGCGGGATCACGCGCAATGCGTCTTTGGCCAGTTTGGGGGGTGTCTTCAGGGACTCACGCACGTCGGTCACTTTATCGTCGCCACCTCGGTGCCCAACTCAGCCGACTGGGTGCGGCGCGAGCGGATCCCTATCATGAACCCGTGATCGCCGACTCCGTCCGCCTGGCCCTGCCCGTCGAGGCCGCCCAGATCGCGACGATCCAACGACGGGCGTGGCACCAGCAACTGCCCGCCGACGTGGCAGGCCCAGTCCTGGCCGATGTCGACCTGGACGAGATGACCCAGTCGTGGCATGCGGCGATCGTCCGTCCGCCGTTGGCCCAGTTCCGGGTGCTGGTCGCCGTCACCGACGACCGCGTGGTCGGCTTCGCCGCGCTCGGGCCGAGCGACGACCCGGACGCCGACCCCGGTGAGGACGGGATCGTCGCCGAGTTCGCCATCGATCCGGCCGCGCAACGCTCAGGCCACGGATCGCGCCTGCTGAACGCCTGCATGGACACGCTGCGTGCCGACGGATTCGAACGGGCGACCTGGTGGGTACGTTCCACCGACGATGCGTTGCGCCGCTTCCTGACCGAATCCGGTTGGGCCGCAGACGGCGGACATCAGGAGATCGGCATCGACGACACCACCCGGGTCAAGCTGGTGCGCCTACACACCGACATCTCGGCTTGAACCCCGGACCGGTTCGGACTGGTTCGGCCACGTCATCCCGGGCCTGATCCGGGATCTCGATCGGTACGCAAGTCGATCGGTACGCAAGTCGAGGCGGAGATCCCGGCGTTCGCTGGGATGACGGGTCACGTCATCCGGGCTCGATCAGGGATCTGGATCCTGCGTCCTAAGGTGGGCGGCGGAAGGGAGCGGACGTGAGCGAGCACGAGGAACACAGCAAGGGTGGGACCTACTCAATGCCGGGGAAGGAGTTCGTCCGCGACAGCACCTACATCACCGACCGCGTCGTGGCCGCACCGCAGAGGCCCGGCGAGTGGCCGGTGGAACCCGGCCGCTATCGACTGATCGCCGCGCGGGCCTGCCCATGGGCGAACCGGACGCTCATCGTCCGCCGGTTGCTCGGCCTTGAGGACGTGCTGTCGGTGGGGATGCCCGGCCCCACCCACGATGCCGACTCGTGGACGTTCGATCTCGACCCGGGCGGCGTCGACCCGGTGCTGGGCATCCACAAGCTGAAGGACGCCTACGAGAAGCGCTTCCCGGGCTATCCGCGCGGCATCACCGTGCCGGCGATCGTCGAGATCGCCACCGGGGAGGTGGTCACCAACGACTTCGACCAGATCACCCGCGACCTGGCGTCCGAATGGACCGAGTTCCAGCGCCCGGGTGCCCCGGACCTGTGGCCGTCCGAGCTTCGCGACGAGATGGAACAGGTGATGCGCCGGATCTACACCGAGGTGAACAACGGCGTCTATCGCTGTGGTTTCGCCGGTAGCCAGGAGTCCTATGACGCCGCCTACGACCGGCTCTGGACGGCGCTGGACTGGCTGGAGGAACGGCTGAGCACCCGGCGGTTCCTGATGGGTGACGCGATCACCGAGGCCGACGTCCGGCTGTTCACCACGCTGGTCCGGTTCGACCCGGTCTACCACGGCCACTTCAAGTGCAACCGGAACAAGCTGATCGAACTACCGGCGCTGTGGGGTTACGCCCGCGACCTCTATCAGACGCCCGGCTTCGGCGACACGATCGATTTCGTCCAGATCAAGCAGCACTACTACATCGTTCATCGCGATCTGAACCCGCACGGCATCGTGCCGAAGGGGCCTGATCTTTCGGGTTGGCTCACCCCGCACGGACGCGACTCGCTGGGTGGGCGACCGTTCGGTGACGGGACGCCACCTGGCCCCGTCCGTGCGGGCGAAGAGGTACCCAACCCTCTCCTCTGAACGGGAATGGGACGGTCACGGGAAACGTCTCCGGTGACCAAAGGAACCGTCCCCGGTGACCGGGTTCGGTGGGGTCAGCCGGCGATCTCCTGGAAGCGGCTGAGGGCTCGGAGTTTGTTGGTGGCGTCCAGGGCGGCCACCTTGTACGCCTCCGACAAGGTCGGATAGTTGAAGACGGTGTCGACCAGGTAGTCGACGGTGCCGCCGCAGCCCATCACGGCTTGGCCGATGTGCACCAGATCGGTGGCGCCGGTGCCGAAGACGTGGACGCCGAGCAGGGTGCGGTCGACGGAATGCACCAGCAGCTTGAGCATGCCGTAGGAGTCGCCGACGATCTGGCCGCGGGCCAACTCCCGGTAGCGGGACAGGCCGGTCTCATAGGGCACCGATTCGCCGGTCAACTCATCCTCGCTCTTCCCGACGTAGGAGATCTCGGGAATCGTGTAGATGCCGATCGGTTGCAGCGGAGTGATCCCGCCGGGCTGCTCCCCCATCGCGTGCATCGCGGCCAACCGGCCCTGCTCCATCGAGGTCGCGGCCAGCGCCGGGAAGCCGATCACGTCGCCGACGGCGTAGATGTGCGGTTGGGCGGTGCGGAAGTGCTGGTCGACGGAGATCCGGCCGCGCCGGTCGGCCTCCAGCCCGGCGTTCTCCAGCGCGAGCGCCACGGTCGCGCCCTGGCGTCCGGCCGAGTACATCACCGTGTCGGCGGGGATCCGTTTGCCGCTGCCCAGTGTGGTGATGGTGCCGTGGGTGCTGCGCTCGACCCGTTCGACGGTCTCGCCGAACCGGAAGGTGACCGACAGGTCGCGCAGGTGGAACCGCAGCGACTCGACGATCTCGGCGTCGCAGAAGTCGAGCATCGAGGGCCGCGCGTCGACCACCGTCACTCGGGTGCCGAGCGCGGCGAACATGGACGCGTACTCGATGCCGATCACGCCCGCACCGACCACCACCATGGTTCCCGGCACCCGCTGCAGGTCGAGGATGCCGTCGGAGTCGACCACGTTGACGTCGTCGAACTCGACGTTATCGGGACGCGCCGGCTCGGTGCCGGGCGCCAGCACGATCCGATGCGCACTGACCGTGTGATGATCCGCCCCCTCCACCTTGATGGTGTGCGGATCGACGAACGAGGCGTCCCCGCTGTACAGCACGACGTGATTGCGCAGCAACTGGTTGCGCACCACCTGCGTCTCGCGTCCGATCACGTGCTGGGTGCGTGCCGTCAGGTCGGCGATGGTGATCTCGTCCTTGACCCGGTAGGACGCGCCGTACAGGTCGCGCTGATGCATGCCGGTCAGATAGAGGACGGCCTCGCGCAGCGTCTTGGACGGGATCGTGCCGGTGTTGATGCACACCCCGCCGAGCATCTGGCGACGGTCGACGATGGCCACCCGGTGACCCAGTTTGGCGGCGGCGATCGCGGCACGATGGCCGCCCGGACCGCTGCCGACCACCAACAGGTCGTAGTCGTACTTCATTGCGGCCTCCGTCCGTGCACTGCGGCGATTATGCGCCCCGACTAGCACCGACGGCAATGATCGGCCGGTTACGATCGCACGATCAGGGCCACAGCCGGTGGTAGGCGTTGATCGCCGGCTGCCCGCCCAGGTGGGCATACAGCACGGTCGAATCGCGACCGATCTCGCCGGAGGTGACCAGGTCGATCAGGCCGGCCAGCGACTTGCCCTCGTAGACCGGGTCGGTGATCATCGCCTCCAGTTGGGCACCCAG